>JAZDLX010000160.1:0-12505 GCA_043801585.1 bacterium
GGAGCCATTCCCCACACCAGCAGAGTGTCATCCGGAGATGCCATCTGGCGCAGTCTGTCGGCTGCTTCATGCTCGATCCGGCCACGGATGGAATAGACCGGACGGATCAGGTTGTGCGGGGTCTTGATGAGAGTGACAACCGCAACAACCACCGCAAGCTCCAGGACAATGCGGCGGGTCAACACCGGATAGCGTTCCCAACCCCGTTCCGCACGTTCGATCAGCCAGGCCACGGCGAGAGCACAAAGGGGAAGCAGCGAGATGTAATAATGTGGAAACCGCTGACCCGAAACCAGCACCATGATTGTTTCCAGCGGCAACACTCCGATCAGCAGCCGTTCACGAAAACCCCAATCCTTTCGCCGACCCGTTTTTCCCGTGAGGATCAGCAGCCACCCCAACAGAGCGGCACCGTACAAGGGAAGATGATCAAAGATGGCGCCGAAGGCGACGAGCCGATGGAGCGGAGTATTGATAATCTTGTGCTGGAAATTGTAACGGAACACCTGATCCCAGAATTGACTCAGTGCGTGATGTTGGCCGAGATAGATGAGGATCGGAATCCAGACGAGGAGAAAGCCGAGCAGGGCTCCTCCATAAAGCCGGAACAGGTCAGAGTATTTCTTCTCGCGGACGATCTGCCAGGTGAGCACTGCTCCGAGCGCAACGGCGGTCGCCATTTCGTTCTGGCGCAGCGAGAACAACATCCCGGCCAGAACACCGGCAAAAAGAGCAAGCAGTCCCTTTCGCCTCGCGGACCCCTCCCCCGCTGTGCCGATCCAGAGAAGCGCCAACGCCCAGAGCAACCAGCGGCACGGCAACGTGTAGAGTTCGATGGAATTACCCGCCTGCAGCACTCCCGTAAAAGAGACGGCATAGAGCCCCATCGCGATCAGTGCGGGGCGTGTCCCTGTCCAACGCCGCAGAACCCACCACGCGAGAGGCACGGTGACGAGCAGAACCAGCAGCGACAACCACCACGCCCCGGTTAATTCCATTCCCGACATCCGAATCGCCAGTGCGTTCAGCAGAAACACCAGCGGCGGTTTCTGGTCCCAGAAGTCGAGGTAGGGAACTCCCCCGGACGCGATCACCCATCCGCCATAGGCAAAGACACCGCTGTCCCGGTGGTCGATTCCACCCGTCACCGGCATCGGCCACTGGATGAACTGGAGCCAGGCGAGAAACACCATCAGCGCAAGCAGCACCGCGACGATTTGCCACGAAGAATGTGACTTCCTGGAAACTGGGTTCACGGGATTCCGTTTCGTACGAAAAACGTTTTGCGGGACGGGAAAAAGTAAGGGTTCCAACGTGCAAAGTCAGAACCCTGATAGTAGAAAACTAAAATCGATTCGAGCCGGTCAGTAGCTCATGTCATGGATCTTTACCTTGCCGCGGAAAACCCAGTAAATCCCCGCCGTATAGCTTATGACAAGGGGAATTCCGATAACCGCGATGATCAGCATCACCATCAACGTCCGGGGGCTGGAGGCGCCGTTGAAGGCTGTCAGGCTGAACTCCGGATTCGGGCTGCTGTGGATCATCTCCGGGAACATTCCGATTCCGAACAGAGCCATCAATCCCGCGATCGCGGCGGCGGACGAGAGGAACGCGCGCATCTCACGCCCGTGGGCGACTTCGCGAGGGATGTTGGCGATGGCGAGCAGGCTGATCATGGGTGCGATGAAGAGCCAGCCGTTATTGCGGAAGGGTGCGGTCATGTGGGGAACATAAATCAGGGTGGCCATGGTGGTCATCACGTACATCATCATGAAAAAGATGATCGTGTTCTGCACCCACGACCGGATCTGTGCCTGCAATTCTCCCTCGGTTTTCATCAGCAGAAAGATGCTGGCGTGCATCATGAACAGCGATACCGTCGTCGCCCCGACGAGCAGCGCATAGGGATTCAATTGCTCCGAAAGGGAACCGCGGTATTCAAAATTCGGCCCCAATGGCACACCCTTCGCGATATTGCCAAGCGCAATCCCGATGAGCAGGGCGGCGACAATGCTGCTGACGCTGAACGCTATATCCCAGGACTGCCTCCAGAACGGTTTTGTCTGCTTGCTCCGCACGTCGATCGATACCGCACGGAAGATCAGCATAAACAAGAGCAGGATAAAGGGTGTGTAAAATCCGGAGAACGCTGTGGCATAGACTTCCGGGAAAGCTGCGAACAGCGCACCCCCACCGGTGACCAGCCACACTTCATTCCCATCCCAGAAGGGGCCGATGGCGTTGAGCAGAATACGGCGATGCTCGTCCTTTTTTGTGAACAGATGAAGGGCGCCGGTCCCCAGGTCGAACCCGTCAAGGATGGCGTATCCCGTCAGCAGAACTCCGACAAGAAGGTACCAGATGATGTTGAGCGTCTCAGACCCTGTCATGCGCGGTGTCCCTCCTCAACCGATTCGCTCTCCTCGGGCCCTTTGCGAATTTTGTCGTCAAGCAGGTAGATGAACAGCACGAACAACCCCACGTAAATGATGGTGAACAGGATCAGGCTGGTCAGTATCTGGCCGCCATCGACCGTTTTTGAAACGCCTTCACGGGTTTTCATCAGGTTGTAGACGAGCCAGGGTTGCCGCCCGATCTCCGCGCTGGCCCACCCGAGTTGGTTGGCCATTTGCGGCAACAGCACGCTGAATACATAAATCCACAGCAACGTCCTGTTGTTGAAAAGGATGCCCTTCCACAAAAGATAGAACCCCGCCACCGCGAGCACGATCAGCGTCATTCCTATCGCCACCATGAAATGATAGGTCTGGAAGACAAGATTGACCGGGGGCCTGTCCTCCACCTTGAACGCGTGCAGACCAGTGATCGAAGCTTTTGCATCTCCGTGAACAAGCCAGGAGAGCATCCCGGGGATTTTAATGCCGATCACCCGTTCACGGGATTCGTCCACCCACCCCAGGACCGCCATCGCCGCAGGCTTTCCATCCTCGTAGATACCCTCGAACGCTGCGAGTTTTGCCGGTTGATAGCGGGCGACGGTCTTCGCGCCCGAGTGGCCTGTTACCAGTTGCATCAGGCTGGCAACAACAGCGACAATGAGACCGATTTTGATCGTTGCCCGGGCAAATTCTTCATGCCGCTTTTTCAACAGGTAGTATGCGCCGACCGAAATGACAAAGAAGGCTCCCGCCTGCCACGCCCCCATGACTGTATGCGAAAGGCGATCGAAGGTACTGGGATTGAGCACCATCGCCCAGAAATCGGTGATCTCCGCGCGCACCCCGGTGGCCGTCTGCACCAAATGGTACCCGGCGGGTGTCTGCATCCAGGAGTTGGCGACAATGATCCAGAGCGCACTGAAATGGGCTCCCAGCATCACCATGATCGTGCTAAAGAAATGCAAACCGGGTTTCACCTTGTCCCAGCCGAAGAGCAGGATCGCGAGAAATCCGGACTCGAGAAAGAAGGCGAAAACCCCCTCCGCCGCCAGGGCGCTTCCGAAAACGTCACCGACGAAACGGGAGTAACTCGCCCAGTTGGTGCCGAACTCGAATTCCATGACGATACCCGTGGCTACCCCGATGGCGAAGATCAGCCCGAAAATCCGCGCCCAGAATTTCGTCATGTCGAGAAACACGCGGTTGCGGGTCCGCAGCCAGGTCGCCTCCATGATCACCAGCGCCACTCCCAGGCCGATGCTCAGCGGCGGGTAGATGTAATGGAATCCGATGGTGAGTGCAAATTGAATTCTGGAAAGCAATACCACGTCCATAGGGATGGGTTCCTTAGGTGTACTCCATCTGAAGGACCGTCAACACGGCCGCGAACACGGGTTACAAAAATGTGATTCAAAGGTACAAAGGGGAGGGCAGTTGGACCTACCTGACGCTGGAGACTCGGGCTCGCGGTGCGCTCGCCCGCAGATCCTCTTGGAGGCAGGTCGAATGTGAACCGGAGACCCATCGAGACCGGATCACAAGGCGAAAACAAGTCATCCCGTACTCTCCCGGTGCGTGACCCGATATGAAACCTGGGACTGTTCGGCTTCTCCCGACGATTGGGATTCGCCGTGGCGAGAAGTCCCAGGCCACCCATCCGAACATGAGCCGATTTCTTAGTCATCCTGAACAAAGTGAAGGATCTTTGTTTTGACGCAGTCAATAATGCCATCACCTCATCATGCTGCAGCTACCGGAAAAAAACATAGATCCTTCCCCCGCCTGGTGGCGGGTCAGGATGACGGATCGTTGCTGCACGGGGACGAAACCCGATCAGTCAACTGACTGATCGGGCCACCCGTCGATTCCCCAGGCCCCCCGCCTTGCCAACAAGAAACAAAACGCCCCCCACAATGTTGCGGGAGGCGCGAAATGCCATTTCTTTCAGGCGGTCTTTCGTGTTCTGCCAATCCTATTCGAGGCGGAAACGGATCACCTGCTGCATCCGCACTCGCACCGGCTTGTCACGCTGGTAACCGGGGCTGAAACGCATCGCCTTGATCGCCTTGGTACCCGCCTCGCCAAATCCGAGACCCGCGGGACGTTCCTGGAGGATCGTCACATGCTCCGGGACACCGGACTCACCGACGACGAACTGGATGATGACGTCACCCTCGATCTGAGCCTTGCGCGCCATCTCGGGATAGAGATTGTTGCGCGAAAGGTAATCGTAGAGTGCCTGGACACCACCCTGCATCTGCGGCGGTTCTTCGACGAGGAAGAATTCCACAACTTCGTCCTCGACGTTCGGCGGGGGCGGGGGAGCTTCGATGGTCCAATCGATCTCGTCAATGTCTTCGAACGCGAGATCTTCCTCGACATCCATCTCCGGATCCTCGACAGGGATCGAGGGGCGTGCCGGGGGCGGCGGACGTTTCACCTGTTGCGTAATCGGAATTTCTTCCGTCTGCAGGACAACCTCTTCGGCCTTCTGGATTACGATTCTGTTTTCGGAATTCTTCGAAAATAGAAACACCAGAATGATCACCGAAAGCGAGGCGATCATCCCATAGTCCACCAGCTTCGGGTACAACAGGCGATACTCCGCCTCAGGATGTTTCCATGAAAGCATGCGGAGTCCTCCTATTTGAAGCGAGTGGCGTAACTGACACGCAGGGTGTACGCGTCACGCAACTTTTCCTGAATATCAGTGACGAGACCCATCTCAACATCCTTATCGATCTTCAGGCTGACGACCAGACGCCGATTCTGGGCAAACTTGTCTGCGAGGATCGGTTCGACCTCAGACAAACTGATGATCTTGTCGTCCACAGAGATCCGGCCGAGCTTGTCTGTCCAGATATAGGCCACATTGCGCTTGGTCTCGAGCTTCTCGGTGGTGCGTGCGGAAGGAGTCAGCACGGGAAGTCCGCGGAATTCCTTGAACACTGTCACCACCATGAAGAAGATGAGCAGCATGAAGATGATATCTGGAAGCGACGCCGTGGGGATGTCACTGGTCGGTCTGCTTTTCTTTGCGAATTGCATCGAACGGACTCCCCTTACTTCGACGGTTCCGCGATCGAAATCTTCGTCGCGCCAGCGCGCTTGACTTCGTCCAGGACGGTGATGTAGTCGTTGTACGACGTCGATCGTTCGGTCTTGATCGAGACGATCAGTTTTGGCTTTCCGTCCACATCCATTCCGCGAGCTTCAACTTTGCTTTTGATGATGTCGCGAATCTGATGGATCTCAGCCGGTTCATCGTCGATCAGGACCTGACCCTGGGCGTTAATCAGCACGTTCGAGATGTTCTCCGGATTGACCTTGAACTCACCGCCCCGGTCCGGCAGGATCATCGGGATGCCTTTGTCAAGGTCAATCGTCGTCGTCACCAGGAAGAAGATCAGGAGCATGAAAACGATGTCCGGCAGCGATGCTGTCGGAATATCGCCCCCAACTCTGATCCGGCGTTTCAGCAATGCCATGACTTCTCCCTTCCTGGATTACTTTCCCGCTTTTTTCTCTTCGTAGGCGACGAGAGTGTCGATGAACTCGACCGAGGCTTCCTGCATGTCCGCCACGATCTTGTCGATGCGGGAAATGAAGAAGTTATTACAGAACTGGATGATCATCGCGACGATCAATCCAAAGAGCGTGGTCAGCAGCGCCTTGGCGATACCGACAGCGACGATGGACGGCGAAATATCATTGGCAGCCGCAATCGCATCAAATGCGTTCACCATTCCCTGCACGGTTCCGGTGAACCCGAGCATCGGAGCGATTGCGATCACTGTCGACAACCAGACGAGATTCTTCTCGAGGAAGGACAACTCGATCTGGCCGGCGTTCATGATGTTTTTCTCAACCTGGTCGATGCCGCGTCCGAGACGCTGCAGACCTGCGTGGAAGACGGATGCGATGGGACCACGTGTCGTTGCACAGACTTCCATGGCAGCCTCAACACCTTGGTCGTGAAGCGCCTGATTGACCGTCACCACGAATTTTTTCGTATCGACAGTCGCCTTGGTCAGGCTGATCGCACGCTCAACCACGAACGTCAGGCCGATAATGAAGACAAACAAAATCGGCCACATGAACTCGCCGCCTCTCAAGAACAACTCAACCATCCTAGCCTCCGTGTGATGGCTGTTACGATTAGGGGACTCCGGCGCACCGCCGGTGCCGCATTTGATCTCGAAACTTGTGAAAAAGCGCAAAATGCCCTAAACATCCCAAGCCCCGCTATTTTACTTCTCCTGCGGGAACTCTGTCAACTATCCTCCCGGAGCGGCATCGCATTGGCAAGACTGTCCGCCTCGGGCATTGCCACCACCGCTGAATCCACCACCGGGTCTTGAGAAATCAGAATTTGCCAGAGATAATCCCGCCCATTATAGAGCCGTTGGGCGAGCTCTCCCTTGACTTGATTCAGCAGAAAATCCCGGTCCTGCTCCCAGTCCTGGGCGTCAAACGAAATTCCCTGTTTTTCCGCGAAATCGATCAACCCTTTCACCTGACCTTCAGACGGCATCCACTCATCTCTGAAACGCGGGAATGGCATCCAGGGTTTCCGAATCGTGTCCGCCATCGCGTTCGCATAATTGATCAACACCTGCTCGCGGACGAGCTTCGTGCCATAGCGGCTGAGTGTTCCGGGATCGATCGATTTGTCCGGCAGGACCCCCCGGCCACTGTACACAACCCGGCCGGTGCGAGTGAAATATTTCTGTTCGTTTCCGGCGTCCAGCTTGTTGCTTGCCGTCCTGTGCGGACTCTGTGCGGAGGCGCTGCTCGAATCGTTCTCCGCTCCGTTCATTCCCAGAGCCTCTTCGTAATACTCGCCGATTCCTTCATCGTAAGGCCGCTGTATGCATCGTCCTGAGGGCGTGTACCAACGGCTGATCGTGATCCGTACCACTGAACCGTCGCGCAACTCGAAGGGAAGCTGGACGAGTCCTTTTCCGAATGTCGAGGATCCCATGATCAGGCCGCGGTCGAGATCCTGGATCGCTCCGGCAACGATTTCGCTGGCGGATGCGCTGCCCCGGTTGACCAGGACAACCAGCGGCATGTAGGGGTGGGTCGCTTCGTCCGTGGCCCAGAGTGTGTCCGACGCTCCCCGTGCACGCCCCTTCGTCGTCAGGATGATGCTGCCGCCTTTGATGAACTTGTCCACAACCTCGCGGGCCATTGCCCTGTAACCGCCGGAATTTCCACGAAGGTCAAGGATCAACTGTTTCATTCCCTGTTTCTCGAGATCCTCCAGCGCCTCCTCGAATTCATCCTCCGTCACCGCCGTGAACTGACTGACCATGATGTAGCCGGTTTTCCCGTCAGGCAGCAGAAATGATGCCTGGATCGAATGGATCGGAATTTTCCCCCGCGTCAGTTTGAGGTCAAAGGGATCATCCTCCCGGCCGGGGCGCTGCACGGTGATCGTCACCTGAGTTCCTTCCGGACCTCGAAGCCGTTTGAAGACCTGATCGTTGGTGATCCCGATGGCGCTGACGCCATCGATCTTGACAATCCGGTCACCGGCCCGCAACCCCATCCGGTCGGCGGGAGTGCCGGGAATCGGGCTGATCACTGAAAGCAGGTCATCACGGATCTCGAATTGGATGCCAATCCCGCTGAACTCACCGTCAAACCGTTCCTGCACACGTTCCTGTTCCTGTGGAGGGATGTAGACGGAGTGGGGATCGAGTTTCCGCAGCATCCCCTCGATCGCGCCCTCGATCATCAGTGAATCGTCCGGAGCGTCCACATAGGTGCGATCGACGAGGCGAAGCACCTCCTCGAATTTGCGCAATTCCGGAGGGTACTGACTCGGTTTCGCAACGTGACGGATACGGCCGCTGAAGAGCACTCCCAGAAGGAAAACGATAATCAGCAGACCGGCAAATCGCACCCCAGCCCAGAATGGATGAGGACGCTGATCAGTGGGGGCGTCGTTGTTCATCACGGATCCTGTTTCGACTCTCGGCTCACAACCCAAGTATAAGAATTTTAGTGACACTCAGTTCCGATTGAAACGGCACCGGTACTCCCCGCGCTCGCACGGGACATCGGGGGCAACTTTCTGGGAAAATCCAGACAGTTTAACATTTCATGGCTAATCAGACCGGATACTTCGTCGGATCATGTATCAGAAATGTTAAACTGTCTGGATTTTCCCTGGACTTTACAGCGTCGCCATCAACTCCGATGCCCGCCGGACCATCTCCTCGCTGCAGCAGTACGCCCAGCGGATGAACCCGTCCTCCCCCCGCGCGTTGAAGAATCCCCCCGGGACGGTTCCGAGTTCGTGTTTTTCCACGAGGAGTCTTGCCATCTCCTCGCCTGTCATGCCGTTCTCCACGCGAGCGTGGAGGTAGAACGCCCCTTTCGGTGCAACGCAGGTGAAGGCTTTGCTGGCGTTGACCCCCTCGACGAGAAGGTCGCGGCGTTTCCGGTAGCCCTCACGGAACGTGGCCGTGCAGTCCTGAGGACCGGTGAGCGCCACGGCGCCTGCATACTGGATGAAGGTGTTGATCCCGTTGGCCGAGTAGAGAACCAGTTTTTTCAGGCGGGTGATGGTCGTCTCATCGTTGGTCACCACATACCCGAGCCGCCAGCCTGTCATCGAGTAGGATTTCGAAAAGGTGAACACACTGGTGACTGGCGAGCGCAGTTTGAGCTGCTGGTGGATCGTGGCGGCCAGTTTCGGTTTGGCGGATGCATAATAAATATCTTCGTACGCCTCATCCCCGATCAGGTGCACTCCCCGTTCCGCGCAGACATGAACGATCTCCTCGAGCGTATCGTCGGGAATCACCGCACCTGTCGGATTGTGCGGATTGTTGAGGACGAACGCCACGGGCTTGTGCGCCTCGATGGCCTTGGCGATATCCTTCGGGCTCAACGTGAATCCGTCCGTTTCATCGTACCCCATGTCAACAAACACGGGGATTGCGCCGACAGCGATGACGATGTTCCTGGTGGCGCCCCACGTCGGGTTCGCGAGGAGGATCCGTTCTCCCGGCGCAGCGACCGCGGAGAGAGTCACGAACAACCCGTGCATCCCGCCCTGTACCGCGATCAGATAATCCGTGTCGGTCGCCAGTCCATTGTGAGACAACATTTTTTGAACCACCGCCTGCTTGAACTCCGCCACGCCAGAACTGGGAGCGTACCCGGTTTTGCCGGCACGCAACGCCGCAACGGCGGCTTCCTTGATGTGATCGGGAGTGTCGAAATCCGGCTGACCCGATTCGAGGCGCATGGGGTTGGATTTGGTCAGCAGCAGGTCACGGATCTCGACGATCCTGGAGAATTTGGTTCCGTCAACAGGCAGGGCGGCACGGGCCATGGTCATCCCTCCGGGTGGATACAATTTGAATTCCGATGATGGGTTGGAAACAGCCTTGGGATTTCTTCCGGCGAGGAAGAGGGCTCCTCCGGCAGGTCGGAAAAACGTACGAATACGGAGCGCCCCACAAACCGAACGAGTTCGATTTCAGTCACTTTTTCGGAGACACTTATTGTGCTCAAAAGTGACAGTTACCTTTGAAACAAACCTTCACAGGAAACAGTCACTTTTGATTTTATTTCGAGCCGAGTCTGCGGTAGCGATCCCCCGGGAGGCGCTGGATCAACCCCCTCATTTCGAGTTGCATCAGGGCGACACCGAGCCGGCTGGCGTCCACTTTCAACTCTTCCGCAATCTCATCGGCGTGACGGGCCTCCACTCGATCAAGCGCCTTCCATACACGAAGTTCAATTTCATCAAGATCTTCCGGTTCTCCACCAAGGGGAAGTCCAAATTGTCCCTGCCCCGGCGCCGGAAGTCCGAACTGCGGGGCGAGGTCCTCGAGGATATCGCCGGCGTGGCGAACCAGTGTCGCTCCCTGGCGGAGCAGGTAATTGCATCCTTCGTAGTTGCGGGAGAGCGGATGTCCCGGGACGGCGAAAACAGCCCGGTTCTCGTTCAGCGCCTCCGACGCTGTGATCAGCGATCCGCTGCGCGCGGCGGCTTCCACCACCACGGTGGCTGCGGCGATGCCGGAGATGATCCGGTTGCGCATGGGGAAATTGCGCGACTCCGGTCCAGCGCCGAGGAACAGTTCGCTGATCACCGCCCCGCTCCTGACGATGGAATCGTAGACCTTTCGATGCCGGGGAGGATAGACCGTGTCCACACCGCTCCCGAGAACGGCTACGGTGTTTCCCCTTTCCTGCAAGGCTCCCCGGTGTGCGGCTGCATCAATTCCGTAGGCGAGGCCGCTGATCACGTGCAATCCCGCCTGCGAAAGCCCCGCGCCAATCTGGTGAGCAACCTCGATCCCGGGTTCTGACGCCCGCCTGCTGCCAACAACTGCGACCGCACGGTCCCCTTTCGGAAGGTTCTCGCCGAGCACATACAGCGCCGCGGGAGGGTTGTGGATCTGTTTCAGCAATTGAGGGTATTCCCCGTCGGCGGGTGTCAGGATGCGCGCCCCGAGTGTTACCGCACGCGACAGCTCGCGTTCACCAAATCCTTCCGCTTCCGCCGACCTCAGGGTCTCCAGGCTCTCCCGTTTCAGCCCGCCAACCCTCTCCAGAGTGTCATCATCCGCGCCGAGCGCGGCATGGGCGGTTCCAAAGGTGTCGATCAGGCGGCGGACAGTCGCGGCGCCGACATCGGTCGCCTTGAGCAGGGTCAGGATGGCGGCACGCTCCGCATCGTCGGGAGGCGAAGACCCGGCATTCAAATCGTTCTGATTGGGTTCGCTCATTCGTCATTCTCCCCTGTCGTGTCGTCGGCAACGTCACGCATGGCATCCTCACGGAAACGGTGGAGCAGCTCCGGGGCGCGGGCCTCACGAACCATTTCCATTAAACGCCGGACAAGTTCATCCACGTTCATCCTGGCAACCGCCGAAATCGCGAGATCCTCGAAGGGAAACCCTTCGTCGCCGAGATCCGCCTTGGTGCGCACGATCAACCGCGAACGTTCGAGCATCTCGGGATTGTACTGCTGAAGCTCGGCAAGGAGAGTTTTCAACGTCTCCTCCGGCGCTCCATCGAGGGTCTCGATCAGGATGCAGAGCACCCGGGTCCGTTCGATGTGGCGCAGGAACTGGTGCCCCAGCCCTTTCCCCTCGGCGGCTCCCTCGATCAGTCCGGGGATGTCCGCCATGACGAAGGAACTCCTTTCACCCGCGCTGACAATGCCGAGGTGGGGGGTCAACGTCGTGAACGGGTAGTCGGCGATTTCGGGACGTGCCGCCGAAACGGTCGCGAGCAGCGTCGACTTTCCCGCGTTCGGCATTCCGACGAGGCCGACATCCGCGAGCAGTTTCAGCTCGAGACGGACCTCACGTTCCTGCCCGGGTTTACCCTCCGTCGCCACGCGGGGAGTGCGCTGAGTGGGTGTGGCGAAACGGGCGTTGCCCTTTCCCCCTGTGCCGCCCCTGGCGACAACAAGCTCTTGCTCCGGTTGCGTGAGGTCGCCGAGGATACGGCCTGAAGTCTCGTCCATAATGACGGTGCCGGGAGGAACACGGACGATCACGTCCTTTCCGTATTTTCCGGATTTCTTCGCTCCCGAGCCGGGCCTGCCGTTCCCGGCACGGATTTTGTGAGAATAACGGAGGTCAAGCAGGGTGCCGAGCTGAGGGTCGACACGGAAGATCACCGATCCGCCACGGCCGCCGTCGCCGCCGTCCGGTCCACCCTTGGGGACGTACGCCTCACGCCGGAAGCTGACCACACCGTTCCCGCCGTTCCCGGCGCGAACACGAAGTCGTACACGATCCACGAACATGGCGGCAAGGTAGGCGCGGAGCGGGTTTCTGGCAAGTGTTCCTTGTTCAAGGAGGATAAGATCGATTTGATTTTAATTTCGACGAGTAGAATTAATGAAATCATAACTACATTCGTAGGATCATGAGCGTTCCTTTTCTTAAGTATTTGAGCTTTGGATTTCTTAACGGATGCAAGGTTGAAAAAGATGAGTGGATACGAAATAGCTGCTATCATCGGAGCCACTGCTTGGATTCCCCAAATCATTAAATGGGTCAGAGCACTGGTTACACGTCCACGAGTTACTGTCGTGGCCAGCAGGTTCGCCGAACTTGGCT
>JAZDLX010000166.1:0-7750 GCA_043801585.1 bacterium
CCTGCATCAATAAAAAGCTTTTCACCGGAGTGGTGCGGTCGCGCATCAATTCGGCGAGAACGCGTGGTGTGAACTCGGAAGATAACGGCTCCACCCCCAGCGCGTGGAAACTGGCTGGTTCGGTGCCATCAAGGAGGAACAGCGTCCCGAACGTGCGCGCGTCCACGAAGTGAACAAGGGGGCCGCCTTTCAGATGAAAGACCGCGCGGACATGAGGGGAATTGATGGGGGAATCCGAGAGCAGGAGCTGCCCACTCATTCGCAGGTGGATGACAAGAGTCGGGCGATTTTCAAGGTGCCACAGGATGTGTTTCCCGCGCCGGTCGAGGTTCGTGATCCGTGCGTTACGCGTAGCGGCATGCAGCCGTTCGGGGTCGCTGTCACGCCAGACGCGGGGGTGCAACAGTTCGACCCGTTCGATCGTCTTTCCTTCGAGGACGGGTTTCAGGGCGCGGATAACCGTTTCGACTTCGGGAAGTTCAGGCATTGCTGTCTTTCCGGCTCCCTATGAAAACTCTGATCATCTCTGGTGATCATCCCTGAACACACACGATCCCAAGCGTTCAGCGGTGATACTTCTTGGCGACGGCTTGAGCAAGCCTTTCCAGTTCCGCCTTGTCCACTTCCTTGAACGCGCCGATTTCATCGCCGTCGATGTCGATCTCGCCGATCGCCTCGCCATCGCGGAGGATCGGGACCACGATCTCGCTGCGCGTGTAGGGGAAACAGGCGAGGTATTCGCTGCGCGCGTTGACATCATCGACGATCACCGTCTCCTTCGTCCGTGCAGCGAGCCCACAGATTCCCTCACCGACGGGGATGCGGACATGTTCCGTCGCCTCCGGGCCGTCCCAGGCGCCGAGTTGCAGCATCTCGCCGTCCACCCAGTAGAACCCGACCCATCCATAGTGGGGAACCTCGGCGCGAAGGCGTTTGACGACATGGGCTTCCCACGTTTCGAAGTCCATGGCGTCGCCAGCCGCAATCAATGTGTTCACCAGTGCGTTCAATGACAGGCTCATTGCGATTCTCCGTTGGGGGCGTGAGCGGACGCCGTCTTCCGCTCCGGATTGAGAAAATACTCTCGATTGATGATGACAGAAAGAGAATACAGGCCACGCCTGCTCGCAAGCGGGGTCTCACGCATGAGAGTGCTTGCACCCGACGGATCGGGATGGAGACGAATTCAAACGAACAGTTCACTACGCCGCGATCTGCATTGTCTGCATCGAATTTGGAATGGAAAACCCCGGGATGCATCCCGGGGTTGATATCTTTCATGGCTGTTATTAGCGCAGGAGGTTACACTGCACCGTTCTCTTCCCAGTGCTTCGCCAGGTGCAGCACCGTCTCCACCGCCTTGACCAACGCCGATTCCGCGATCCACTCGCGGCGGGAGTGGAACATCAGACCGCCCGCAAAAATATTCGGCGTCGGATGGCCGAGTTTCGTGAGGCGGGCGCCGTCGGTGCCGCCGCGGATCGACTTGCGGATCGGTTCAACTCCGGCGTCACGCATTGCCTTGTCCGCGAGTTCCACAATCTCGGGCGACTGGCGCACGATCTCTTGCATGTTCTCGTACTGGTGGGTCACCTTGGTCTCGATCACGAGTCCCGGACAACGCTTCTCGCAGGTCTTCGCCAGGGTCTCCATGTACTCGATCGTCGCCTTGTTGTTCGCTTCTTCGAAATCGCGGACGATCGTTGATACCGAAGCGTTTTCGAAATCGCCCTTTACAGAGACGACGTGGATGAATCCTTCGCGCTTCTCGGTGTGTTCCGGAGTTTTCCACTCGGGAAGGTGGGCGACATAGCGGCTTGCCGCAACAGCCGCGTTGATCATCTTATCCTTGGCGTAACCGGGATGGACGCCGACTCCCTTGAATTTCAGATCGACTCGCCAGGCGTCGAAGTTCTCATCTTCCAACTCGCCCGGGAAACCGCCGTCGAGGGTGTAGCAGAACTTCGGCAGCTTCTTGGTGTCGATCTTGATCGTGCCACGACCGATCTCCTCATCCGGGGTGAAACAGACACGGATCTCGCCGTGGGGAAGTTCGGGGAACTTCTGGAACGCGGCCATCGCTGCCATGATCTCGGCAACCCCTGCCTTGTCGTCCGCGCCCAACAGAGTTTTCCCCGAGGCGGTGATGATCGTGTCGCCCTTGAAGAATTCGAGTTCCGGGCTGTCTTCCACGGTCAGCTTCATGTCCGGACTGTCGGGGAAGGTAATCGGTTTGCCATTCCACTTTTCATGACGCTGTGGCTTGACGTTCTCGCCGAGTTGATCAGGGCTGGTATCAACGTGGGCGAGAAGTGCGAAGGCCGCGGCCTTTGAACCATCCATGCTCGGGAGCGTGGCATAGACATAGCCGTGCTCGCTGATCTCGACATCTGCCAACCCCAAATCAACCAGCTCGTCCTTCAGCATGTTCAGCAAATCCCACTGACACGCGGTGGAAGGGGTGGTTTCGTTGGTTTCATCGGATGCTGTGTAGACTTGGACGTAACGGAGAAAACGTTCACGTACGTCATTGAGGATAAACTTGCGAATCTCCTCGGAAATCATGGTGTCCTCGTATTTCGGCTCTTAATCAGCAGTCTGGGACGCAAGATAGCTTGCTGGGAATCTCACTCCAAGTAAAAAGGAGACGTGAAGACTAGAAAGAAAAATCCCGAAAAGTTATACGCGGCATCACCATTTCATTCAATGCAGCAGGATTGTGCTGGTGATCGTCAGGTAAATCGCGACGCCCAGCACATCATTGGTCATCGTGATGAAGGGTCCGCTCGCCAGAGCTGGATCCTGCCCAAGCCGTTTCAAGACGAACGGAGCGAGCGATCCGACAAGCGCAGCAATCGAAACAACGCAGACCAGCGCCAGTCCGACTGCAACGCCGATCAACCAGGCGTCGCGCCACAGAGTTACCGCGAGAATCAGCACTCCCGCGAGAATCAGTCCGTTGAACACGGCGACCATCACCTCCCGCAACACACGTTTGAACACTTTCCCCGTGGGGATTTCACCGGTGGCGAGTCCACGGATGACGATGGTGGAGGACTGGATGCCGACATTTCCCGCCATTGCAGCGGTCACCGGAATGAAGAAAGAGATCGCGATCATCTGGGCGAGGGACGCCTCGAAATGGCTGATTACCCAGACTCCGATCAGCTCGCCGATAAATGCGACCAGCAACCAGGGCAGCCGTGCCCGTGTCTGGCGAAAGAGGCTTCGTTCGGTGACTACCTCTTCACCGATACCAGCCATGAAGGCGATGTCCTCGCTCGCCTCTTCGGCAACAACGTCAACGATGTCATCAATGGTGATCCGTCCGACCAGCCGGTCCTCAGAGTCGACAACGGGTGCGGAAATCAGGTCGTAGAGCTGGAAGATCTGCGCCACTTCTTCCTGATCCGTGTCCTGGTGAACGACCACCATCTCCTCGTCGAGGATCTCCGTTACCGGGGTGTTGCGTTTGGCGAGCAGCAGGTTCATCAGCTCGATACGGCCCTTGAGGTGGCCCATCGCATCCACCACGTAGACGTAATGGATGTCTTCGATATCCTCCACTTCCTTGGCGCGGCGGACGGAGAGGATGGCATCACGGACATACTGGTTGTCGAGCACGGTGACCAGCTCGACCGCCATCAAACCGCCGGCTGAGTCCTCTTCAAAGCCGAGCAGCGTTTCGACTTCCTGGCGGTCTTCCTCGGGGGTTGCCTCGAGAACCCGCTGGAGGGTCGATTCGTCGAGCAGGCCGGCCAGGTCGGCGCGGTCGTCCGAATCAAGCTCGATCAGGATTTCGCCGATCCGTTTGTCGTCGAGACGGTCAATCAGGCTTTCCTGGTCCGACTCCTCCATCTCGCTGATCACTTCGTGCTGGCGATCCACCTCGATCAGGTCGAAAACGAGATTGCGGTGGGTGCCGGACAGCCCCGCCATCAACGCGGCGATTTCGGCGGGATGCATACGGGTGAGAAGCTCGCGGACACGGTCGAACCGTTCCGTGGCGAGATAGGTGCTCAATGCGTTGCGCAGATCATCGAGAGAGGGGCGCAGCGCAGGTCGGATCTCAGGATTGTTAGTCGTTTCCATGACGCTCCCGTTTTGGAATCAGTTGGGTCGCCAGGTGCGCATACTCCTCTGTGCTAAGAGTCTGCGGCCGCCGCGTCAAATCTACATCAAGTCCTTCATGGAAGGCGAGATTGGGAATTGCAGGAAGACTGTTACGGAGCATCTTGCGGCGCTTCGTAAAAACCCCTTTGACCAGCCTGCGAAAGGTGTCGTAATGAGGGACAGGCCAGCGCGGTTCGGCCGCAACATCCATCCGTACGATTCCACCGTCCACCTTTGGAGCGGGGGTGAACATCTCCTTCGGCACGGTCATTACGATCTCAGGATCGCCCCAGAGGCGGAGCATCACCGCCAACTGGCCGTAGTCACTATCGCCCGGCAACGCACAGGCACGTTTTGCCACCTCCAACTGGAGCATCACCATCAGCCGGGTCAGCTGTCCGGGGTGCTCACGTGCAAAATCAAGCAGGTGAAAGAGCAGGCTCGAGGTGATATTGTAGGGGAGGTTGCCGATGACGGCGAACGGTTTCCAGCCCGTGCACTCGTCCAGGTCGGCATCGAGGATGTTTTCATGAATGACCGTCAGATTCGGTTCTTCCGGCCACCGTTCACGAAGATGTTCGACCATCCGGCTGTCGATCTCAATCGCCACAACCTCGGCGCCAGCCCTGAGCAGGTGTTCGGTCAGTGCGCCCGGGCCCGGGCCAACTTCCACGACGAGGCTCCCTTTTTCGACTTCTAGACGCTGTACAATCTCCAACGCAATCCCAGCGTCCAGCAGACAGTTCTGTCCAAGTGATTTCTTCGTTGGGGGCAGCCCGCCGTGCTTGCGAATGTATCCGATCGGCGCGGCGAGCCGGTCTCCCGTCTCCTCCCTCACCGGTTCCGACGCCCGAAGCCGTGCAAGTCGTTGTTCCAGCTCCTCCGGACTCATCTCAGTAACATGAATGTTGGGAGCGCTGTCAATCTCGTGGGGAGAAGATCCCTTTGGTGACCGGATTTCTTCCCGCTTCGATCCATGTTTCTTATGGGTTTCACGTTTTGGCACAGGGGAAAATACCCGAGGCTCGGACTCTGTGCAAGCATTTCGTTGGATTCGGGTTGGACGGCATGGTGGAGGAGTCAGCGAGGTGGAGCGAAAAAAGCCTTGACAATGCGGGAAAGGCCGGTTAGCTTCAATTCACCACCCCTGTGTGGATGTATACCTTTATCCTCAACATTTTCCTGCGATTCATGCATAATCAATAAACAACCCGCGAAACAAAACCCTTTGAAATCAGAGAAGGGAAGAACCAGCGTAACCATCCATCAACAACCATTAAAAACGACGATGCGAACAGAATGGATCGCTTCCACGGAGCGTAACCTCGCTCGAGACCTTGTCGTTGCTTTTACAGTCGTTCAACATCATAAGATAACAACCATTTGCAAGGAGTAACGTCGTGCCACTGGAGATCGCTGAGCTGAATGCGATGAAAATCGATGAGCTCAACAAGATGGCCAAAGAGCTGAACGTCGAAGGCTACAGCGGCTATCCGCGCAAGGAATTGATTTTCAAGATTCTGGAGCGCAATGCACAGAAAGAAGGACTGATCTTCGGCAGCGGCGTGCTGGAAATCCTGCCCGACGGTTACGGATTTCTTCGCACCCCGTCCTCGAACTACCTTCCCGGCCCGGATGACATTTATGTTTCCCCCTCCCAGATCAAACGTTTCGGTCTTCGGAAAGGGCATATTGTCGCCGGCCAGATCCGTCCCCCCAAGGAAAATGAGCGGTTCTTCGCGCTTCTGAAGGTGGAAGCGGTCAATATGGAAGCGCCTGAAAAGGTCCGTGATTCAATCCTCTTCGAAAACCTGACACCGCTGCATCCGGATGAACGGATCAACCTGGAGTGGAACCAGAAAGAACTGTCCACTCGTGTCATGGACATGTTCGCACCCATTGGCAAAGGGCAGCGCGGATTGATCGTCGCCCCGCCCCGTACCGGTAAAACCGTCCTCCTCCAGAATATCGCCCACGCCATCGAAAAGAACCACGCAGAGATCTTCCTGATTGTTTTGCTCATCGACGAACGCCCGGAAGAGGTCACCGACTTCCAGCGTTCGATCCGCAGCGAGGTTGTATCGTCCACCTTCGACGAGAAACCTGAGCGGCATATCCAGGTCTCGAACATGGTCATTGAAAAAGCGAAACGTCTTGTGGAATACGGCCGTGATGTCGTCATCCTGCTCGATTCGATCACACGCCTCGCTCGCGCCCACAACAGCGTCGCTCCTCACTCCGGGCGAATCCTCTCCGGTGGTGTGGATGCCACCGCATTGTACGAGCCGAAGAAATTCTTCGGCGCCGCGCGCAACATCGAGAACGGCGGCTCACTGACGATCATGGCAACGGCACTGATCGAAACAGGGAGCCGGATGGACGATGTAATTTTCGAAGAGTTCAAGGGCACCGGCAACATGGAAATCGTGCTCGACCGCCGTCTCGCAGACGCACGTATCTTCCCGGCAATGGATGTCAACCGTTCCGGCACCCGCAAAGAGGAGCGCATCCTCGACGAGCACGTGCTCGACCGTGTCTGGATTATGCGCAACATGCTTAACGATTACAGCCCGATGGACACGATGAAGTTCGTCCGCGACAAGATCAAGGACACCGAGATCAACGAGGAATTCCTGATGTCCATGTCGAAATCGGCCGGGTGATGATCCAGCCGCTGGTCAGTTAATGCGAAGCAGACAACGAACCTCGGAATTTCCGGGGTTCTTTTTGTTGCATTTATGCTGTAGGAAGTCATCCTGATCCGCCGGAGGGCGGACAAGTCCGCCGGCTGGCGGATGAAAGATCTTTCGTCGTGAGGTTTTTCCGAACCTGGGTGGCTCGCACCGAAAGATTCATCACTCAGCCCGTTGACGCGTACTGGTTCAGAATGACTACTTGGCAGATCGCTGACGCGGTCTGGTTTAGAATGACTCAAGGTGTCATTGCCAGTCCGCCGACTGGCGAACGCGGCAATCTCCAATGCAGTTGAATTAGAGTTTGTGGCAATGTGCCCCTGTTTGCTTGCAACCGAAGCGTAGCGTAGCTCACGCACCCAAGGTGCATAACCGGGGTTTATTCTAATTCATTCCACGAATGAACTGATCATGCCTTCCGCATCCCCCGTGAGACAATCCCCAGCACTAATCCGCTCACTACGAGCACCGTACCAACTGCCATGTCCCAGGTAAACGTCGCGCGCAGGAACGCAAATTCCAGCATGTGCCCCTGTTTGCTTAGCGAAGCGGGCAAACAGGGTTTACTCTAATTCTTCGGTCTGGATTGTCCGGTCAAGCCGGACAATGACACACTGCGGTGATGCACCTGTCCAAGTAGGCCGGGTCCTTCTTCGATCCCGGCTTTGATTCGGTGGGTATAGATCGGGTTTTACATGTGCCCCTGTTTGCTTGCAAACAGGGTTTACTCTAATCCTTCACTGGATTGTCCGGTCAAGCCGGACAATGACACGGAAGGGTTGTGGAAAAGTCAGCGTAGGCCAGGGTCTCCGAACCCGGCGATCCTTCTTCGAGCAGAAAAAAGTACCAGGTACAACGGTGGCAAGATTTCACGCTACCATACGAGTGTTCGCGGCAGAACAGTACCTGGTACATTTTTCTGACAACAGGGTCACTGCGTTGTG
>JAZDLX010000169.1:0-4864 GCA_043801585.1 bacterium
CTCCATTTTCGCCATCACCGAGCGGACGCCCTGCTCCCGTTCGTTCAGGTTCAGAAACTCCCGTTCCACCGCTTCACGCAGTTGGCCGAGGTCCGTTCCGCCAATTGCGTTGCGCACGGAGACAATGACGTCCAAGCCGGTCTTGACCAGCACTCCTTCATCAACGGCCACGTAAACCTCGCCCTCCGCTTCGTTTTCGTAGATCAGAATCCCGGGCGAAAGCGCCGCGACGCAGTCCAGCCGGTGTGGCAAGAGTCCGAACGAGCCCTCGCGTGTCTCCGCAACGATGCGCGAAACGCCGGTTTCCTCAGCGAAGATTTGGAACGGCAGGAGAACCTTAAGATTCATGAGTGTCGGCTGCATGTTCGACCTCCGGTTTAGGTTTCGGCTCGGGCTTCGGCTGCGGTTCGGACTTGGCTTTGGCCTTGGAATCGACGGCGGGCTTCGGATCGCCCTTGGCCTCGGTTTTGGACTCAGGTTCGGCTTTAGCTACAGGCTTGCCGGGTTTCGCTTTTCCCTTCGCTTCGTCAATCGTCCCGATCATGTAGAGTGCGCTTTCCGGGTAGTCTTTGAATTCATCGCGCAGGATGCGTTCGCAGCCCTCGAGCGAGTCTTTGAGGCTGACGAGTTTTCCCTTAATACCGCTAAATTGCTCGGTGGCGAAAAACGGCTGCGTAAGGAATCGCTCCAGCCGCCGGGCGCGGGCGACCACCTTTCGGTCGTCCGGCGACAGTTGCTCCAGGCCGAGCATGGCGATGACGTCCTTGAGATCTTCATACTGCGCGAGCGTCCTCCTGATTTCCTGCGCCAAGAGATAATGTCGTGCGCCTACAATGCCGGGCGTGGCCATTTTGGAGCTGGATTGCAGCAGATCGACAGCCGGGTAAAGTCCTTCACTTGCCCGCTTGCGAGAAAGCACGATGGACGCCGAGAGATGCGAAAACGTGTGCACCGCCGCTGGGTCGGTCAAATCGTCCGCTGGCACGTACACCGCCTGAATAGATGTGATGGCTCCGGCGTCGGTGTTAGCGATGCGTTCCTCCAGGCGTGACAACTCCGTGCCCATGGTCGGCTGATAGCCCAGACGCGACGGCATCTGCCCCATCAATCCAGACACCTCCATGCCAGCCTGGATGAAGCGGAAAATATTATCGATCAGCAGCAGCACGTCGCGATGCTCGTCGTCCCGGAAATACTCGGCCATCGTCAGCGCCGCGTGGCCCACGCGGAAACGGCTGCCCGGCGGTTCGTTCATCTGCCCGAACACCATCACCATGTTCGGAAGCACGCCCGCTGCCTTCATTTCGCGGTACAGTTCTTCTCCCTCACGACAGCGCTCGCCTATCCCGCAAAAAATGCTGACGCCCTGGTGGCGCCCGATCATGTTGTGGATCATCTCGGTGAGCAAGACGGTCTTGCCCACGCCCGCTCCGCCGAACAGACCCGCCTTGCCTCCGCGCTCCAGCGGCATCAGCACGTCAATCACCTTGATGCCCGTCTCGAAGATCTCGGAATGGGTGGAGCGCCTGGCCAGCGCCGGCGGGGCTTGATGGACGGTGCGCCATTGCACATCCGATGGCGCCGGCCCGCGGTCGATGGCGTTTCCGAACACGTCGAACATGCGGGAGAGAATACCCTTGCCGACCGGCGCCATCAGCGGCCCTCCGGTGTCTTCCACGTCCATGCCGCGTGCGAGGCCTTGTGTGGGCGTCAGCGCAATACCGCGCACACGATGCGTGTCGAGCTGGGAGAGCACCTCGATAGCGATTCGCCCCTCCTGTCCCGTGCGCAATAACGAATAGATGGGCGGTAAATGGTCCTTGAACCGGATATCCACCACACTGCCGCGCACCGAGACGACCGCGCCGATATTCGAGGGAGTGGTGCTATTGCCCATGCGACGGCTCCTTGGATTTCCGGCAGCCTTGTATCAGGATGCTCGCTGACTGTCGTGCTTCATCTACCCGGCAGAGGATGCCTGGTTCGAGAGCGGAGGATGGGCTTCTCGGCGTATACATCGTCCCGCCGCGCATGCCGACGACGGCTCAATCGATGACTTCCCATTTCGGGCATTCATAATAGCGAATTTGCTGTACGTTTTCTGGATATCGTCCGCAGTTGAAATAGAGCCAGAAGAACGAACCGTAGCATGTGCATTGATTCTTTTCGGGGTCGAGAAAAGAACAGGATCGCTTGATGCAGCATTCTACGCACCCGTTGCAGGAGGACGCACTGTCAGGCCATGTGGTTTTAATCCGAACCCGCGACATATCCGGGCTCGTCATGGGTGGCGCTGTCAGTGGAATGGTAAACATCCTCCGGTAATCCGGGTCCCGGATCCACTCGATGATGAGTTTCAAGTGAGAGACGGCAAGTGGCAAAATAAGCCGGTGGTGCTTTAAAAAATTGGTGTCGTTGAAGAAATACCAGGAATAAACCGGTCCCAAAAGGTAGGCCAGCACCCCCCCCGAGGCCGTACCTGCAAATGCCATTATCAGAAAAACAATCCTGGCGGTTGCCCATTTCACCCTTTGCATCATTTGCTGCACCCATCCATCTGCATATCGCCACCATGAATCCGGGCATCGGGAGAACGGAGATACCATAAGCAAATGCTTGAACTTGGGGCAATATACGCAAAACAGCCTCGCATGTCAACGAAATAAAGGCTGCCGACAGGGTGTTGTTCAAGAAAGGGCTTGCTTTTATAAGGAAATGCGGTACGAAAAGAGATCTCTGCCTCAACGTGTTTCTGCTGTAAATATATTTTGGAGAAAGGAGACTCTTGATGAAGATCGCGGTCGTTGGTCTCGGGGGGGTAGGCGGTTATTTCGGAGGCAAGCTTGCCGGGAAATACGCCGGTTCACCGGAACACAGGGTGGTTTTTATCGCCCGAGGAACGCACCTCGCGGCGATCCGCAGGGAGGGACTTCTCCTCAAGACGGTGGAGGGAATTGACCGGGTTATGCCCGACCTGGCGACGGACCGTCCGGTAGAGGCGGGTTCCTGTGACCTGATCCTCTTTTGCGTGAAAGAGTATGACCTGGAGACGGCTGCGGCGGGACTGGATCCGCTGCTGCATGCCCACACGATTATTCTCCCCGTGCTCAACGGGGTCGACATCGCGGAAAGGCTCCGGTCGATCGTACCCCGGGGCATTGTTCTGAGTGGTTGTGTCTACATCTCTTCGTTCATCGAGACGCCCGGCGTCGTCCATCAGATGGGCGGGACATGCCAGCTTGTCTTCGGACCTGATGACGGACGGTCCGGCGCGTACGTGCCCCTGGAGACCCTCCTCAGGAACGCCGGGATCAAGGTGGACTTATCTGCTAATATTGCCGTTCCCCTTTGGACGAAGTACCTCTTTGTGAGTCCGATGGCTGGTGTGACATCGCTCACGGGACTGTGCTTTGGCGATGTCATGGCGGATGAGAAGGGGAGGGCGATGGTCCGTGGGCTGATGGCGGAGATAGCGCATCTGGCAGCGGCAAAAGGGATCATGCTTCCCATGGACAGCGTGGAGAGTGCGATTGCGAGGGTCGAGCGCTTTCCCCCGGTGACCAAATCGTCCATGCAGCTCGATTTTGAAAGGGGGGGAAAGACCGAATTGGAGCTCTTCATCGGCTTTGCCGTCCGGGCGGGACACTCCATCGGGGTTCCGATGCCGCTCCATGAAGAGCTCTATGCCGCATTGACGGACATGACACCGTTCCCTACAGATCCCGGTAAAGGGAGTTCTTGATGATGTAACGGCGGACCTCCTCGGGGACAAGGTATTTGACAGTCTTCCCCTCCTTGGCCCGTCTGCGGATGTTGCTTGAGGCGATGTCGAGGAAGGTGACCTCGCTAAATGAGATCATTCGCCCCGTGGGTCCTCGATATCCTTGCGCCACCTCGTCATAGACGAACCGGGAAGCGAACTCCGCGGTGAGGATCGCTTCCAACCCCTGGTTCACGTAACCCGGCCGGGTCATGACGGCGAAATGACATAAGAGGATGAGCCTTTCCCAATCTTTCCATGTCCGGATGGCATGGAAAGCGTCCTGACCGAGGATGAGGTAAAGGTCCAGATTTTCCAGACGGTACTTGTCCAGGATGTATTCCACTGTCTCCACGGAGTAGGAGATCCCCGACCTCTGGTTCTCCACGTCGGAGAAAGAGAATGCAGGGTTCCCCTCGATGGCGAGTCGGATCATCTGCTCGCGGTGGTAAAAGGGGGTGATGGCCCCGTTGAGTTTATGGGGGGGTCGCGATGCCGGGACGAAGATGATCCGGTTCAGATCGAAGATCTCAATCATCTCCTCCGCACACCGCAGGTGGCCGATGTGAATCGGATCAAACGTCCCGCCGAATAAGCCCCATTTCATGTTCTCACGCCCTCATGGAAAAATCCTATCACCTCGACATCGGGACGGCTTCGTAAAAAGGCCGCAGGCAAGGCGCGCGAATCCCGAGGATTGAGGCGTACTATTGCGTACGCCGCAATGACGAGGGATGAAGTGCAACGCAGCATCCGGGCTTTTTCCGAAGCCGTCATGTTCTCACCTGTCCGTTTCCGTACACAATGAATTTGGTTGTCGTCAGCTCTTCCAATCCCATCGGTCCGAACGCGTGGAGCTTTGTGGTGCTGATGCCGATCTCCGCCCCGAGCCCCAGCTCGAACCCATCGCTGAAGCGTGTGGAGGCGTTGACAAGGACTGTCGAGGAATTGACCTCATGGAGAAAGCGCTGCGCCCGCTGATAATTCTCGGTGACGATCGCCTCGGTATGGAGGGAGCCGTACTTTTGGATATGGGCGATCGCCTCATCAAGGTCGCAGACCACGCGCACCGAGAGGATCAGTTCAAGGTACTCCCGATGCCAG
>JAZDLX010000175.1:0-3019 GCA_043801585.1 bacterium
GACAAACATGACCAAGCGGGTGCAGCTCTGGCGCCGACGGCAGCGGGAACAGAGAAAGCGGGGGACTAAACCACGGCGTTGATCGATTCATCTCGATCAGTGAAATGGCCGAGTCAGGCCATTAGTGCCATTTCAGATCAAGATGACTCGCTAGCGTTTCTTGACAAGCAGAAAAATGATAGCTTCCCGGCTGGCGGGGCAGCCGGGCCACACTCGATTGCACACTCAAACTGAATCTGAAACGGCATCAGTGTTTCGTTCAACTTTATTCTTTCGTCAACCGTTCGTCCAACAGTGTCAGGACGATGAGAAGGTGGAGCAGAAAGCATGCGTGACCAGTTGCTGGAGCAGCTACCCGAGTTCAGCGAGATCCGTGACAAATCGCTTCGGGAGAAAGTGATCGAAACGTGGCTGGAGGGAATGAATCGGGGAGGGTGGACACCAGGGCAACTGTCCCGGTTTCCGTTCAGCCTGTTGATTGAGGGGCTTGAGATCAGTTTCCTCGATCACGTGCGTGCCTGTGCGAAGATGTCCGCCTCGATTCACGACTTGCTGGTGGACCATTACGGTGACAAGGTAAACCTGAACCGCGACCATCTGATGGCGGGAGCGTTGATCGCCGACGTCGGCAAATTGCTCGAGTACAAACCGGACAAAAAAAAGGGCGCCGTGAAAGCGGAACACGGCAAGTACCTTCGCCACCCCTTCAGCAGTGTCGGACTCGGCTGGGTGCAGGGATTGCCGGACGAGGTACTGCACATCGCCGCGGTTCACAGCAAGGAGGGCGCGGACTTCAAACGAAGCCCCGAGGCGATCATTTTCCACCACGCAGACTTCATCGACTTCCAGGTATTCGGCGGTGGGTACTGAAAGCAGTTTCTCGGGATGAGCACACAGATCCATGAGGCGGCACGCGGATATATTAGCCTGCCGCTTCTTCGTAGGTTCCATTGTGATTTCAACAGGTGTTCCGGGATCGGGTAGCGCATGATTCTGTACCGTATAATCAAAGTGTTAACACGACAATCAGGTCGATTGTAACCTCGTCCAGACAATAGATGTCAAATCAATGCGGCCTCACTGCGCCGGAGCCTGGGACCAATGCTGAGGAGAAAAGCATGCAAAGAATATTCATGCTCTTCGCAATCCCCTTCCTGCTGATCTTTTTAGCCATTCCATCCCTCGCTTCGGATAACCCGGAGATTTCATGGGAAAGGGATCGGGGAGAGTGGATCGCTACGGTGACCTACAACACCGATGTCGGTGATGGAGGGTCGTTGCGGATGAAGAACATCGTCGGGAACATCACCGTCACCGGCGGAAAGTCCAAGAAGGCTTCGCTCGTTTACGAAGTGAGGATCGATAAACGCATCGACCGGGAGGAAGCAGAAGCATTGCTCGATGAGGTCATCCCGGAATTCACAACATCTGGATCTCGGATCTCAGTCTACGGGCAGAACAGTCGAAGGGGGAACTACAATCACATTTCGACGTCCTTAAACGCATCCTTGCCTGCGAAGTTTGACGTCGACGGAAGCACGGGCGGTGGATCGATCACGGTGCGAGGTCTTGAAGGCACTATTGACATGAGCTCGGGGGGTGGTAGCATCGATGTTGAAGAGTGCCAGGGTGATTTCGGTATATCGACAGGGGGAGGCACAATCGAACTGAGTAAAATAAAAGGCATGATTGATGTCTCAACCGGTGGTGGCAGCATTGATCTGGAAGATGTAGTATCCGACTCGCGAGGACGAGTAAGTACTGGCGGTGGAGGGATTGATTTAATCAATACAGAAGGAACACTGACTCTCTCGACAGGAGCTGGGAACATCAGGGTGCGCGATCATAATGGCGATCTGAGGGTCTCAACGGGCGCTGGAAATATCGATTCACGAGACGTCCACGGTTCCTTTAATTGTGGTACTGGGGCAGGTTCAGTCGATGTGGATGTTCCGATGGATAAAAATGCGGCGACCTGGACGCTGGAAGTGAATACCGGCGCCGGCAGCATCAACCTGCGTCTGCCTGGAAAGCTACCCGCCACACTCCATGCCTTTGTAGAGAATGCGCGCAGCAGTAACGACATTCGGTCGGACTTCGATCTTGATATCAGCGACAGCCGTTGGGCAGGCATCACCGCCAGTGGAAAAATCAACGGAGGCGGAATGTCCGTGAAAGTCAGCAGTGGCAAGGGAAAAATATACATCCGTAAGATTTGAAACGTGACTGAACGGACCCTGGTGACAGTGTCCGTGATGAAAAACTTCAGAGGGTAAAAACGCGTTTGAGATTCATCGTGTCTGTTGTTCAGGACTGACAACATCATCGAGACACTGCATCCCCATCCGAAAAGCTGATTGCCTTGCGGATGGGGTTTCTGCTTCTCGCCGCTGTTGTGGATCGATCCTGTGGTTATAAGACTACATGAGTTCGCAATGACGTTAACGACCTCGGCGGGATCCATCGTAGTACTTCCTGTGATTCTGATTATTCTCCGAAAATCGATTCACGCTTGTAGTTTTAACCTGATCCACTACGCGGAGAAAAGAGTGCAAGAGGTTCTGTCTGCGACAGCATCGTCGAGAAGGATTGTATTCTCGATATCATTCGGCATCGGACATTTTAATTGCTCCGTGTAATGCAAAATTGATAACGATAGAGCTGGATGAGATGAAACGATCCAGGTCGAGATCAGGGTGATCCCCGAGATAAAATTTTAACCGGATTGCCACCTGAACTCCGGGGGAACGCGCCGAATACAAACTCTTGCGTCAACCCTGTTGGGACTTTATACTCTCGGGCCGTTGCGGATAGGGGTGAATCGGGGATCCCCGGTTTTTTCTTCTCAATGAGTTTCGAGAAAGGTGGCTGCGGATTGCTGTATCTGCTACCGGCAAACATTCTCAAGAGTGGTTGACAGAATCCGTGAAGAGATTCTATCAGGAAAGTACAGCCGGATTCTGATTGACCGAAGAAACTGTTGCACTTCCTGAGGTAAAAAGAACTTTAAAAAAGATTT
>JAZDLX010000176.1:0-17288 GCA_043801585.1 bacterium
CACATCAACGGAATTGAGAGCTTCTGGGGCTACGCGAAATCTCGTCTTGCCCGCTTTCGTGGAGTGCCTCGAAACACTTTTTATCTGCATCTTAAAGAATGTGAGTTCCGCTTCAACAACAGACGCGAAGATCTATACCAATTGCTCTTGAAAATCCTTCGCGATAATCCCTTGTTCTAGGGATGATCCTATCTGAATTATTAATTCTCAGTGGTTTATGATAATTTAAACCTTTAAATAGTAAAGATTGAAAGGTTCCCTTATCATTTAGAATAATATCCTTATAATGCTCTTGTTTATTTGTAAATATTAACACATTACCTTCATGATAATCGAGAAGTCGTTCAAATATATTGTAACCAAGATTTCTTGAACGAAATAAAAAGTCGCCACCTCCACTACCACGAACATAAATGTTGTGGTTGGAACTGACGACATTCGATAAAACAGTTGAAATGTCCAAATCGCAGTTCTAACTAGCCTTGCTCGCCTCTTTGATGATGTTACGGGCGATCACGAGACGCTGGATCTGGTTCGTGCCCTCGTAGATCTGTGTGATCTTGGCGTCGCGCATGAATTTCTCCACCGGGTAGTCGCGCATGTAGCCGTACCCGCCGAAGATCTGCACGGCATCCGTGGTCACCTTCATCGCTACATCGGACGCCTTCACCTTGCACATCGCCGATTCCTTCGAGAAGCTCTTCACTCCTTCGTCAATCATGCGTGTGGTCGCGTAGAGCAGGGCGCGGGTCGCCTCCACTTCAGTCGCCATGTCGGCGAGCAGGTTCTGGATCGACTGGAAGCTGGCGATGCTCTGGCCGAACTGCTCGCGCTGCTTGGCGTACTGGACCGCGAGGTCGAGAGCACCCTGGGCGATGCCAAGCGCCTGGGCGGCGACGCCGGGACGGCTTTTATCGAGGGTCTTCATCGCCACCATAAATCCCTCACCCTCCTTGCCGATCATGTTCTCGGCAGGAACCTCGCAGTCCTCAAAGATCAGCTCACGGGTGGCGGAGGCGCGAATGCCCATCTTGTCCTCCTCTTTGCCGTAGGAGAATCCGGGCGTTCCCTCTTCGACGATAAATGCCGTGGCGCCACGCGATCCCTTTTCGGGATCGGTGCTGGCGATGATCGTGTAGATTTTCGCTTCGCCGCCGTTGGTGATGAAAACCTTGGTCCCGTTGAGGATGTATTTGTCGCCTTTCTTCACCGCTCTCGTCTGGATGCTGCCTGCGTCGGAACCGGCGGAGGGCTCGGTCAGTCCGAACGCCGCAAGCATTTTGCCTTCGGCGAGTCCGGGAAGGTACTTGTCCTTCTGTTGCTTGGTTCCGTTGATCAGAATCGGGAAGGTTCCGAGCGCGCTGGCGGCAACGGAAAGAGCGATACCGCCACACCAGCGGGAGAGCTCTTCGGTGACAAGCACAAGGTCCATCACCCCGCGCCCCACGCCGCCGTACTCCTCCGGAACCCAAAGGCCGTAGAATCCGGAATCCGCGAAGATCTTCACCAGGTCCCAGGGGAACGTACCATCGCGGTCATACTGTGCGGCCACAGGACGGATTTTTTCACGCCCGATACGGTTGGCGGTATCCAACAGTTCTTTCTGGAAATCGTCAAAGAAGTAATCCATAATCACCCCAGGTTTTCAGTCACCGCTCAGGCCGAACCGTTCGGTGGCTTCTTTCGCCGCCTGCTGCTCCGCCTGCTTCTTGCTTCGCCCAACTCCGCGCCCGACCGCTTCGTCATTGACCAGCACCTCGACGTGAAAGGTCTTGGCGTGGTCGGGGCCGTCCTCGGAGAGGACATGATAGATCGGGTGACCCAGTCCCCGCCCCTGCACATGTTCGAGCAGAAGGCTTTTATAGTTTTTTTCTTTTTCACGGATCAGCCGGTGATCGAGATCATGGGTGATGAATTTCCGGATGAACCGTTCGGCGGGCTCCATCCCGCCATCCAGATAAATCGCGCCGATGACAGCTTCGAGGGCGTCCTCGAGGATGCTGCGGCGGTTGCGCCCACCGCTGCGTTCCTCGCCTGCCGAAAGCTGCATGAATCCGCCCAACCCCATCTTTCGACCCTTGTTGGCGAGTTGTCGACCTGAGACAACGAGGCTTTTCAGCCGGGTCAGATGCCCCTCGCGGGATGTCGGGTACTCGTCATAAAGCTGTTTGGCAACAATCAGGTCAAGCACGGCATCGCCAAGGAACTCCAGCCGCTCGTTCGCCAATGCACGTGCCTCACCGGTCTGAAAGATAATCGACCGGTGTTTCAGTGCGCTGTCGAGCAGTGAAGGATCCCGGAAACGATAATCTGCCAGATACTCAAACTGTTTCAGTGTCCTTACCGCACCAGGCCGGATTGTAGCCTTTTTACGCCACAGCCAAAGCGGCAGCCTCAAACCCACCGTGCACCCTCCCAGGTCAGGCTTCCACGCGGCGCAATACAAGCGTGGCGTTATGCCCACCGAATCCAAAGGTATTCGACATCGCCACCTTGAGGTCCCGTTTGACAGCGGTGTTCGGTGTGTAGTCGAGATCGCACTCCGGATCGGGAGTTTCGTAGTTGATCGTCGGGGGAACAATTCCATTTCGCAGTGCCTGCGAACAGGCGAAGGCTTCCACCACTCCCGCCGCACCGAGCAGATGCCCCGTCATCGACTTCGTGGAACTGATCGCCATCTTCCGAGCATGCTCGCCGAATGCTGTCTTGATCGCCGTCGTCTCGTTCTTATCGTTCAGCTCCGTGGAAGTTCCGTGGGCGTTCAGATAATCCACTTCCTCCGGACGTATTCCCGCATTGACCATCGCTGCACGCATGGAACGGACAGCTCCCTCACCCTCGGGCGCGGGGGCTGTCAGATGGTAGGCGTCCGCGCTGAAACCATAACCAAGCAGTTCCGCCAGGGGGGTTCCTCCGCGGGCATTCATGTGTTCTTCGGTTTCAAGAATCAGGGTCGCCGCGCCTTCACCGATAACGAAACCGTCACGATCCTTGTCAAAGGGCCGCGAAGCTTTCTCCGGGGCGTCATTGCGCGTGGACAAGGCGTGCATCGCGTTGAATCCTCCGATCCCTATCCGGCTGATTGGTGCTTCCGTTCCGCCCGCAACGACAACATCTGCGTCTCCGGCGCGGAGGTGCATCAGGGCGAGACCGATAACGTGTGACGACGTCGCACAGGCGCTCTGCACACCGTAGTTCACCCCCTTGAAACCCCAGCGTATGCTGATGTACCCGGGTACGATGTCGCCGATCATCATCGGCACGAAGAGGGGCGAGATGCGGCTGGGACCCTCCGTATGCATTCGGATGACCTGCTCCTGGTAGGTATCCATCCCGCCGATCCCGGAACCGTAGACAACACCTATGCGGTCGCCATTGGTCTTGTCCTGATTAAGTCCGGAGGATTCAACTGCCTCGATGGCGCTGATCATGGCAAGTTGGGTGAAACGGTCCATTCGCTTGAGCTCCTTCCTGTCCAGGAAGGCGCCCGGATCGAGCCCTTTCACCGCACAAGCAAATCGGGTACGGAAACTGGATGTGTCAAAAGACGTGATCGTAGCAGCACCGGATTTCCCCGCTACCATCGCATTCCACGTCTCTCCCGCATTCGTCCCCAACGGAGAAACAACCCCCATTCCCGTTACAAAAATTCGTTTTGGCATGCCACTGCATCCCTTCGCAGGCCGGTTTAGCCCAGCTTGCTTTCGAGATAGTCGATAGCCGAGCCGACGGTCTGCAGTTTGTCTGCGTCCTCGTCGGGAATCTCGATGCCAAATGCCTCTTCAAAGGCCATCACAAGCTCGACCGTGTCAAGAGAATCGGCGCCCAGGTCATCAATAAACGAAGCTTCCATCGTCACTTCGTTGATGTCCACACCGAGCTGATCGGCGATGATATCCTTCACCTTTTGAATCTGCTCCGCACTTGCCATGGTAGGCTTCCTCCGTAAGAATGTTGAATGATGGTATGTGTACGAATTGTTTCCAAGTGTTGCAAAGATACAAAACGTAAAATCCCTCTACATCACCATCCCGCCATCAATGTGAATCACTTGTCCGGTGATATATGAGGCATCCGGCGACGCAAGAAAACTGACAACACCGGCGACATCCTCCGGCGATCCCGGGCGGCCAAGTGGAGTCACCTGCAGGAATTGTTCACGAACCGCCGTAGGCAGCACGGCCGTCATCTCGGTTTCGATGTATCCCGGTGCGACGGCGTTCACAGTTACTCCGCGAGGCGCAAGCTCCTTTGCGGAACTCTTCGTCAGCCCAATCAATCCAGCCTTGCTCGCGGCATAGTTAGCCTGGCCCGCATTTCCCATCACACCGACAACGCTGGCGATGTTGACGATCCTGCCGCTCTTCTGCTTCATCATCGGACGTGTGACCGCCCTGGTGCAAAGGAATGCACCTTTCAGGTTGATCTTGATCACCAGGTCCCAGTCTTCTTCCTTCATCCGCATGATCAGGGTGTCGCGTGTGATCCCGGCGTTGTTGACAAGAATATCCAGCCGTCCCCAGGTCTCAAGAATCTGGTTTACGGTGTTTTCAACTGCTTTGCTGTCGGAAACGTCCGAGGCGACCGCCATCGTGTCAAACCCCTGAGCTTTCAATTCTTTAGCGGTATTCACGGCCAACTCTTCAACGACATCATGGATCACGAGTCGGGCGCCGTCACGTCCGAGACGTTCGGCGATTGCCTTTCCGATTCCCCGGCCACTGCCGGTAACCCAGGCCACCTGATCCTTCAATATGCTCATGGTCTACTCCATCGTAGTTCTTACCGGTCCGCCATCCAGATTACACCGTGCACCTCGAAAACGTGAGCGGTCACCCCATGGCAGCATGGAAAGCGGATACCTGCTCACAGTCTCCCACACTCATCACTTGGGCGTGGGGAAGAATGCGTTTGGTCAGACCCTGAAGCACGGAACCCGGACCGACTTCGACGAACATTTCCACACCGTTCGACGACATGTTGCGAATTGTTTCGATCCATCGCACCGGACTGGTCAACTGTGCAATCAATCCCGCGCGGATTTCGTCAGGATCGGTTGTCGGTTTCGCACTCACGTTCTGGTATATCGAAACATTCGGAGGGCGGATTGCCGCAGCCCGGACTTTCTCCGCCAGTTTTTCCGCTGCGGGTGCCATCAACGGGCTGTGAAAAGCGCCGGAAACATTCAGTCTCATTGCGCGGCGTGCGTTTTTCTCTTTCGCCAGTTCGATAGCGCGGTCGACAGCCACCACATCCCCCGAGATCGCGATCTGCCCGGGAGCATTCAGGTTCGCAGCAACAACGATCCCATTACCGTTGGAGGCCTTTTTGCATAATTCTTCGACAACTTCCGGCTCCAGCCCGAGGATCGCCGCCATTGTCCCGGGACGCTCGTCACCAGCGTTCTGCATCAGCTCCCCGCGGAGAGCGACAATCTCCAGGGCCTGATCAAATCCCAACGCGCCCGAGGCAACCAACGCCGAGTATTCGCCCAGGCTGTGACCGGCGGCTGCCGACATGTGCAGCCCTCTCGGCGAAATCAGCTGGGAGACGATGACACTATGAACGAAGATGGCGGGCTGGGTCACACGCGTCTGCGTCAACTCTTCCGATGGGCCTTCAAACGACAGCTTCAGCAGGTCGAAAGGAAGCCGCTCCGCAGCACGATCGTAGAAAGCCCTCGCCAGAGGTTCGTTTTCATACAGATCACGTCCCATTCCGACGTATTGCGAAGCCTGCCCCGGGAAAAGAAAGACGGTGTCGTTCATGATCTCGCCAGTTTCTTGCCTGACATCGTTGCTTACAGCCTTATCACCGCACTGCCCCAGGTAAACCCGCCGCCGAAGGCGACGAAGAGGACCACATCGCCCTCTTTTACAAGCCCTCCACGGCGGACTTCATCAAAGGCAATCGGTATCGATGCGGAGGAGGTATTGCCGTACCGTTCGACGTTGATGTACACCTTCTCCTGCGGCAAATTGAGCCGTTTGACTGTCGCATCGATGATGCGGATATTGGCCTGATGCGGGATCATCAGATCGAGATCATCAGACGTCAGGCCAGCGCGCTCGAGGCCAATCACCGCCGCGTCGCCCATGGTCTTGACAGCATGTTTGAACACTTCGTTCCCTGCCATGTGGATCGTAAACTCCTCGGGAGGGAGGTTGCGGTCCGTCCCCGGAGCAAGGGTACCACCGCCCCTTGAATAGAGCAGGTGGGCCAGGTTCCCATTGGATCCAGTGTAGGTGGCCAGAATGCCTCTTCCATTGCCTGTCGCTGGGACCACAACGGCTGCCCCGGCGCCATCACCGAAGAGCACGCAGGTACTGCGATCCTTCCAATTGACCATGCTCGTCAGGATTTCCGCGCCAATGACAAGGACATTTTGCGCGCGTCCACCACGGATCAGACTGTCCGCCATCTCCAAAGCGTAGATGAATCCACTGCAGGCCGCCTGGATGTCAAAAGATGCCGCATTGTCGGCGCCAAGGGCAGCCTGGACAAAGTTGGAGCTCGCGGGAAACTTCATATCGCCGGTCACGGTGCCGACAATAATCCGGTCAAGCTCCGTGGCTTTCATGCCGGCGTCTTCGAGTGCCTTGCGCCCTGCTTCGATCGCAAAATCGGAAAGCGGTTGTCCCGGTTCGGCGACATATCGCGTCTTGATCCCCGTCCGCGAGGTGATCCACTCGTCCGTGGTGTCAACTATCTTCTCCAGATCCGCGTTTGTCAGCACCCGTACCGGAATGGCACGACCTGTACCGGCAATACGGGAAATGACAGGGAATGGTTTAACCGTCATCGACTTCCTCTCCCCGTGCAAAGGGGTTCGAGAGCCACAGCGAGCGGCGCGAACGGAAGACCCTGTCACGCATCGCCTCGACTACCTTACCCCGAACCATTTTGCTCGCCCAGCGCAACGCCTGTCCGACAGCCGTTGCACTACTCCGCCCGTGCCCGATGACCACTGTGCCATCGACACCGAGCAGGGTTGCCCCCCCGTATCTCCGGTAATCAAGATCCGCCAGCAAACCTGCGTCCGCGATGCTCAACCCCGATCCCTGCAACCGTTCCTGAAGAAGCTCTGGAATCGTTTCAGTGAATTTGAGGATGATATTGCCAACGAATCCGCTTGTCACGATGACATCCGCCCGATCTTTGAAAAGGTCGCCGCCTTCGATATTGCCGATGAAGTGCAGATCGCTTCTCGCCAGCAGGCGGTAGGCGTCTCGTGTTCGTTCGTCGCCCTTATGCGCTTCCACGCCGATGTTCAACAGGGCGACTCGGGGGTTGACAACGCTGTACACTCGCTCAACGAACGCAGACCCCATGGCGGCAAACTGCACCAGATGCCCCGGTTTTGGATCCGCGACCGCGCCAGCATCCAACATGAACCCCATCCCCTTCGCTCGAGGAAAGGGGGTGCCCAAAGCGGGCTTGTTGATCCATCGAATCATGCCGAGAAACGCTCGGCAGGCACCGACCACGGCCCCGGTGTTTCCCATGGAGATGAACGCCTGCACATTGCCGGCTTTCAAATCCTTGGCTGCCAGGACGATCGAACTGCTTTGCTTGGCCAGCAGTACATCGCGCGGGCGGTCGTCCATCTCGATGACATCGCTGGCGTCTACGATGTCGACCCGACTCCTGTCCACGCCACACCGCTCCAGCTCGCGGGCGATATCCGAAGCCGCCCCATAGAAGACCGGGCGAACCCCAGCAAGGGCTGACCCGGTATCATCAAGAGCGTTGTGGACACCTTCCACGACGGTCGAGAGACCGGGTTCACGTCCCGCAGCATCCACTGCAACCCTGATCTTCACTCCGTCTTTGGACACGCTGCTCTTCTTACTTGTTGCGCGAGGGACCGACTTCGCGGCCCTTGTACTGCCCGCATTCCGGGCACGCACGATGCGGCTTCATCCAAGCGCCGCAGCTCGGGCACTCGATTACGTTCTCGGGTTTCAAAGCAAGGTGTGCACGGCGTTTGTCACGGCGCGCACTGCTGGTACGTTTCTTCGGGACTGCCACAGTATCCTCAATCGTTATCCTCGCCGTCCTCCCCGGGCAGCGAAATGTTGTCGTTTTCTACGTCGTGTGGATAGTGATCGTAATGTTCACAGGCCTCTTCATTCCAGTCGACATAACAGACCGGACAAAGACCCTTGCAATCCGGTTTGCATAGCGTTTTCAGCGGAACATTCAGCAGGATGGCATCGACAATGTCGTCGCTCAGATCCGCTTCGCTCCCCTGTGTGCCAATGAACAAAAGCCCGTCCGATTCCTCTTCTCCGCTGTCGTGCGCATCCCGCCGCAGCACGATCACACGTGCGGAAACATCAAACGGACGGTCAAATTCCACCGCGCAACGGTCACAGACGAAATGAACTTGGGTGCTGATCTCAAGCTGCACGTCCACCTTGGCGTCGTCCATATCCGCTGTGCCTAAAATCCGCACCGGCTGATGGAACACGTCGGCTTCGAGCCCAAGCACTCCCGGGTCAAGCCTTTCCTCAACCCGGTTCCGGCCCTCTCGCAGCGACGGCAGGCGTAGCTTCATAGGCCCGTAAACGTAACACGAGGCACCCTGCGGAGCAAGGGCGCAACGGCCATTCGCCTCCCCCGCAGTGACTCCTGCTGCTCCACGTAACTCTTCATCTTTCCGGCACTTCGCGTAATGCTGTAATCCGCTTTCGGGCTGTCGGATGATATTTATATCATCCCCTGGACGCAGAAAATGTACCAGGTACTCTACTGCTATGAGTGCTCATGTCACTGAAGAATACTTATCACCTTTGTACCTGGTACATTTTTCTGCTGATATCAAGAGAGGCACGGGCATCTCGGCACTCGATAGAATGCAGTATGTAGCCCGGAATCTCGATTCCGGGGAAAGGGAAAATCAGTTGGCGTAGCCCGGGACCACCGTGTCCCGGGAAAAAACCTGTAGCCTGGAATCTCGATTCCAGGGAAAGGGAAAACCAGTCCAAACCGTACCCGGATTCGAGAATCCGGGTACTACATGCTAACTGTCATCCCGAACAGGCCTGCCATACGGTGGTGCTGTGAAGGGTCTTTGAGTATGCCGTCATCCTGAACAAGCTTGCCGCGAGCAAGCGCCGTGAACCGCAGCGCCAAAGGCGCAAGCTCGCATGTCCCGACGTGTCGGGACGTGCAACAAAAGATCTAGGTGTTGACTTTACATGGCATTGCTTCGTCATCCGCCAGCTGGCGGATGACGAAGCAATCTCGCCGTTTCTTCTACAGTGGATTTTGTTGTTCAAAGGATGAACCTACCGCATCAACACAATCTTTTTCAACACTGTGCTCTTCCCACGCTGCTCGGCACGGACAAAGTAGACCCCGCTGGCAAGGCTCTCGCCTGGCGTCCAGGAAACGACCGCTGTTGGATTTGCCGATGCGGGAATGGAGAAAGCTGCAACCTGCTGCCCGATCATGTTCAGAATGGTCAGGGCCGCCGGGGCTTTAACCGGGAGCGATACATGAATGTTCACTGTGCCATTGAATGGATTCGGCCAGGTGTTCAGGAAGATCCGTGATGGGAGTGATATCTCACCAAGTTCGATTAATGATGTTGGCTGGATTGCGCCCCAATTACCGTCCAAGTCCACCGCATTGCCATAGACGTCCCTTCTTCGTGTCGTGCTCGTGGGCATGTTCCAGAAAATGAAAGTCGTCCCGTCGGAAGCCAGGAACGGAAAACCGCTGACCTTTTCGACACCAGGTTCGGTCAGGTCAAATTGCCAAGCGAGCTCACCATCCGGGTCGAACCCGAAAACGACATTTCTGTCGGGGTCATCGTAATCATCGCTGAGTTCGTCGTGGACGAACACCCGCAACCCATTCCTGCTCTGGTACCAGTTGTAAGGTGCTGAACGCGCCGCGATAGGCCCCAGAACAATAGTGCGGCTTTCCTGGAGGCCGGGATCCACTACGCTCAGCATATAACCGGGATCGTGTCGATAGAAGCGGGCAGCATATCCATTCTCGCCCCATGGAAATGGACCATCCAAAATCCACGAAGTGAGGGGATCGCCAAATGGTGCAAATTCGGTGTTTTCGAAATTTCCCAGAGCATCCACAATGATCCACCAGGCCCCTGACAAATCCGAATTGAAACCAACCAGAAGCATTCTTCCCGGCTCAAGTTCAAATCCAGGAACCTTGCCACCTGTTCTCAGTGAATCGAACACTGTCCCTGATGCAACCTGGAAAAATTCACCGGTAGAACGCAGCCTCCAGAGTTGATTCCCCATGGTCAACAGAACGCCACCCTCCCCGTCACGAATGCAAGAACCTATCGGGGCCGTCAGGGAATCCAGAATCTGAACGGCCTCTGGCCAGACGGGTATGCCGGATGCGTCAAGGCGCTGCGCAAACAGCGGTTTGGGTGGATAAGGCTCAAAATCATTATTTCTGGTTTCGATCCACAAAACAATGGAACCTCCATCATCAAACCAGACCACACCCAGGAGCTGATTGTACAACGCGGTGTTCTTTTCGGATAGATAGGATGGCGTTTCGAAACGTGATGCCCCCTCCGAAGAGACCATTTGCATTCTGACCTGGGCTTCGATCCAATAGTGACTCCACTCAGGCGTTGAGATTCCATAGGTCATCTCCTCCTGACAAACGATCGAAGTCTCGCCCCCGGGCCAGCATTTCATTTGAACCGGCAACGTGCCAAGGGATTCGAATCGCCACGATCCGATTGTTCTCCCCGAATCAGCCGGAGTCCAAAGGAAGCTGCCATCACGATTCAGGGCGTGCAGTTCAAACGTCATGTGATCCAACCCCGGATTCGGGTAACACACAAGCAGCCGCAACGATCCATCCTCAGCCTCCACGACAGAGACTACCTGGTAATCGCGAGTGGAATCTGCAATCAGATGTCTGGCAACGCCGGGCTCGTCCGGCCAATTCTCAGCCAGTGCCAGGTTTGACGGTAAGAGGTGTGCCGTCAGCAGGAGGAGATTCACGGTGAGCAGAATTGTTGATATCGGTTTCATTGATTAGCCCCCAAAAGAAGACTCATTGAAGAATACTATACTTTTAATCGCTATTCCACTGTTGATTTCTATTTGAAAACGAAACCCCCTTTGATTTACGAAACGGTACAGTTCAGCAGTTATTGAGTGGAAAGTAAATCATTGTCCAAGCCTTATACGGATTCGAGAATCCGGATTACAGCTGAGCACAATGAAACCCTGTTGGACGAGCCAACAGAGCAGAGGATACTAAATTTGCATTTCACAATTGTGGTTCAGTTCATCCCGTTCACGATTCACAGGGTCTCCTCGGCGATGACCAGCACCTCGTTGGTGAAATCCGGTGTGGATCAATTTCAGACTGACTCATGGAGAACACATTGACTACAACTCATGAGACACGGAATATTGACTTTTAGTACCGAAAGAGATAATATTGATCTAGGTTTTTTACATGTATATCCGTTTAAACAAAAAAATGGGGGGTATGAGACGCAAATTCATGCTAATCATCTCCATAACCACTTTCCTGCTCTTGGGGTATGGTTGTGACAGTATTCAACAACCACAGGATGAGATGAGAGACGAATTAACCCAGAGTAAGGGATCAACTCCACGATCTATTGAAGCAAGTCAGTACGCTTGTAAGATTACAGGGCATGTCTGGCTCGACCAGGTGGGAAGCACAGGGCTGAACAATTGGACGATCCGCGTCTATCGAGTTGACAGTGGGCCAACGTACGTTCTCGTGGCCACAGCTACGTCCTATACGCATCTAACGCAGGGGGCGGGATATTTCTCAATGTCAAACCTGCCAACGACCCCAAATTGTTCAAGCGATCCCTTTTATGTATTCTATGTGTGGGATTCGAATGGATACTTGAGGTATAATGAAGCGTATCCAACACTACACCATCTGTGTCCCGGAAATCAAACACTGAATGTCGTCTACTTTAGCGGAACACAGGAAGTCGGTATTGGAATGCCGGATTGTTCTTGTTTCTAATGCCAACGATCTAGTAACTGGCAACTTAATACATGCTGTTTGCTATCTTGCTATTTCAGCACGCGGGAGGAAACCATGAAAAAAACGATTCTTGTGCTCTTGTGTTTCTCGCTCCCATTCAGCGTATTTGCCAATCCTCAAGCAGGCTTAAGCCTCGGAGGCCAGGCGGCGTTCAATCCAGCTCATTTTTCCGGGAGTTGGGAACGAGGGGAACTAAGCCCTGACACCTATAACGCAACATGGGAAGAGATGGGAAATGTCATCCCCTCTCTCGGCCTTCAAATGGATTGGGCACCCAGATCCCCGTTCGCGCTACAAACGGAACTGGCCTATCAGAGGGTTACCCTTCGATTTCATGTAATGGGGAATTTTATGTCGCCCGAAAGGATAATCCATGAATTCTCGATCCGCCCTTTGGCGAGATGGAATTTCAGCGATATACGTTTACTCATTGGACCATCCATCGCCTTTCTGATGGGAGAGGGCTACTATCTGCTCGATTTCCCCATGCAGGTTGTGTTAGGAACTTCCGTGCGTATAGGCAAGGATTACGAGTTGTCCAACGGCTGGACGGTCAGTCCACAAATCGGATTCCGAACGGATCTATTCTCGAGCTTAAGAACTGTTCCCGTCGCCTACAGTGGATCGGGCTTCGCTGATCAAAGTCTCAAATCTACCGAAGCGAACACTCGGATTGAGTTTAACGTTCAGTTTTTCTTCTAAACTCCTTGGCTGTTTTTTAAAGTCAAACCAGCCCGGGTTTACGAATCCGGGCTTTTCTCCACCATGTCCCGTCCTGATCCAAGTTGACGGATTCAGGAGGTCAAAATGTCAGGACAGCGGTTTCGGATTATGTTAATGTGCCAGGCTGGTATTGCTTGACGCCGTCTGGTCGCAGTCGGGTTTCAGGAAAACAGAATCCAGGCACGTAACGATGCCGGGAGTATGCGTGCACGTGTACCCTTCACCATTAACAACCTAGTAGAAACCCGGCCATCAAGCTGGCCGGGCCACACGCAAACTCAGAAAAATGTACCGGGTACTTTGCAGGCAAGCGCGCTTACATCGCTGAAAGAGTACCTACCACTTTTGTACCTGGTACATTTTTCGTCAGCATTTTTAGTTCATCCCGTTCACGATCCGCAGAGTTTCCTGAGCGATGACGAGTTCCTCGTTGGTCGGGATCACATAAATCTTCACCTTACTCTCCTCGGCGCAGATCTTCCGCTCCTTCGAGGATCGTTCGGCGTTCTTCGCTTCGTCGATTTTCACTCCGAGAAAGCCCAAGGGCGCGAGCACGTCCCGGCGGACGACTTCGCTGTTTTCACCAATCCCGCCGGTGAAGACAATCGTATCCAGCCCGCCCATGGCCGCCGCGTAGGCGCCGATGTATTTGCGGACGCGGTAGGTGAACATGTTCAGCGCGAGGCGGGCGCGTTCGTTGCCTTTTGCGGCCTCCTCCTCGATCTCACGCATGTCGCTGCTGACCCCGGAAATGCCGATCAGGCCTGAATGCTTGTTCAGCAGGGTGTTCGTCTCGCCGAGGGTGATCTCTTCGCGGCCCATGATATGCAGCAGCGCACCGGCATCCAAGTCGCCGACACGGGTGCCCATGATCAACCCTTCCACCGGCGTGAATCCCATCGTCGTATCTACGGACTTTCCGCCGTCAACCGCTGCCATCGAAACCCCATTGCCAAGGTGGCAGGTAATGATCTTCAATTCCTCAATGGGTTTTCCAGCCATTGCCGCCGCACGCCGCGAAACGTAGTAGTGCGACGTTCCGTGGAAGCCGTAACGGCGGATATGGTAGCGTTTGTAAAGGAGGTAAGGCAGTCCATAGAGGTATGCGAAATCGGGGAGCGTGTGATGAAACGCGGTGTCGAACACTCCGACCATCGGGGTGCTTTTCATCAGGCGCTGGCAGGCAACAATACCCTTGATGTTCGCGGGGTTGTGCAACGGGGCGAGGTCCACGCTGTCGTGGAGAGCGTCCATCACATCCTTTTCAATCAGCACCGACCCAGTGAAGGTTTCGCCTCCGTGGACGACACGGTGTCCGACCGCCTCGATTTCGCTGCGGTCCTTGATCACGCCGTGGTTCGGACTGAGCAGGATCGCGAGGATGTATTCAATGGCAGCGGTGTGGTCGACGATTTCACCGGCGATCTTCACCTTGTCGCCATCGTGGCGCTGGTGCTTAAGGATCGCCCCCTTCATTCCGATGCGTTCGACTCCGCCCTTGGCGAGGACGCTGTGTCCCCCATCCTCAATATCAAAGATCTCGTACTTGATCGAACTACTGCCGCAGTTCAGCGTTAGAATCTTCATGGTCCTCTTCCGGTGTTGCATCCCCTTTTTGGGAGCCCCATTACAACTATGTGCGGCCCAGGGCGTGAGCTACGAAATCGTAGCTGAGCCCCGGCATGTTTTCAACTTTCAATCCCTTCGACTTCCACACCGACACTGTCGCCGGTTCGCGCGGATAGGCGGGTAGCCCATCCCCCGCCCAGGCGGTTCCGGGGTGTCCATCGAAGACGATTTTCCCCTCATCAAGGACAACCCAGCGATCCGTCCAGTCCGCGAAACGGTTAACATCGTGCCCGGCGACGACAACCACACATCCGCGCGCAGCTTCCGTCTGGATCAGGCGTCCGACAACCTTCGCATCCCCCGCATCGAGCCCCGCAGTCGGCTCATCCAGCAGCCATGCAGCAGGGTGCAATGCCGCAACGGCCGCCAGCGCCACCCTGCGCGCTTCACCGCCGGAAAGTTCGAAGGGACTCCGCTGCAGGAATGATTCCTCCTCCAAAAAGCCCAGCAGTTTCAGCGCAGTTTTCGCGCGGGATTCCGCTTCGCTTGCTGAAAACCCCTGGTTACGGGCGCCGTAGGCGACCTCCGCCAGAACCGACTCCGCGAAAAAGGAGCGTTCCGGAAACTGAAATGCGATCCCGATCCTTCCCCGCAGATTCTCGGGCGACACATCCCCCCAGCGCACGCTTCCCTTTTCCAGGTCAAGCAGGCCCGCCAGCACCTCCAGCAGGCTCGATTTCCCCGCTCCACCGGGTCCGACCAGCGCAATCACCTCGCCCGGTTCCGCTTTCAGGTTCACATCATCAAGCGCCTTGCGAGCCGGCCCGAGGAATTCTTTCCGCGACGCCGTCACTCCAGTCGCCATCAGCGGCATTGCAGCTTTGGGGCCTGAATGTAACTCCGTTACGTTGATCGCTGCATCCTCCGGGAGGATCGTCGATTTCCGGGAGCCTTTCGCCACAGGGACAATCGTTCTCTTTTCAAGATGCGTCAGACTCCAGCTTCGAGGTTCCTCCAAATCCCATTCAGGCAGAATTCCATCCTTCAGCAAGCGGTCGGGTGGGCCGTCGGCGGCAACGTTATTGTTTGCAAGGACGACCAGCCGGGTGCCAATTGTGTATTCCTCGGCGTCCGATGCGGTCATCAGCATCGTTGCATCGGGTGGCAACGCTTTGATCACCCTGTGGATGCGGGCACGTCCATCCGCGTCGAGAAAGGATGTGGGCTCATCGAGCAGCCAGAGGGTGGGCTTGAGAGCGAGGGCGGCGGCGATGGCGACGCGCTGCATCTGACCGCCCGAGAGCCGCTCGGGGGTCCGGTCCGCCAGTTCAGTCAATCCCGTTTCCGACAATGCCCAGGCAACACGCTGGCGTAGAGTTTCCGTTTCAAGGCCCGCATATTCGAGGGCAAACGCAATCTCCTCGCGCACGGTGCCTGCGACAAGCTGGTTTTCAGGTTGTTGCCGAACGAAGCCAACCGGTCCGTTTCCCTCCCGGTCCACAATGCCTTGGGATGGTTCAAGCAGGCCGGCGGCGAGCCTAAGCAGCGTTGTTTTGCCCGAACCGCTCTTGCCGGCGATGACGACACGCTGACCCTCGGAGATATTCAGCGAAAGTCCGTCGAAGACGACTCGACCGTTGGGATAGGCGGCGCGGACATCCTGGAAGGAAAGCATCAGCTACCACCCGGCGAGAGCCGCGAGGCGTTCGGCAACCCGCCGTGAAACACCTTCGCGCTGACGGACGAACATGCCCGCCATCTCGCCGCGCTTGCGGCTGGATTGCCCGTTTTGCAGGGCATCGAGGAAAACCTCGGATATCTGTTCCGGCCACGAAACCTGAGCCGCGGCGCCCAGATCAATCAGATCCCGCGCTTCGTGACTCATCAGGTATCGGGGTCCGAACATCACGGGAATTCCAAAGACAGCCGGTTCGATCACCGAATGGACACCCGCCCCGAACGCCCCGCCGACGTAGGCCACACAACCGAGGCCGTACATCCCAGCGAGCACCCCGACACGATCCACAATCAGGAGGTTTGCGGGGGAGACCCCCTCTTCCACCTCCGTCATCGTCGTTGAGGTAAGGTCGTTCGCGGCCCCCTCATCGGCGATCTGTTTCAACCTTTCTGGTTTTGGTTCATGCGGTGCAACGACGAGCACAGCATCCGGTAGTTGCTCGAGCACGGTTTTCCAGGCAGGCAGGAAACGTTTTTCATCGGCGTGCCACGTCGAACCGGCAACGGCGACAGGCCGTCCCGCAAGCAACTCGGCAAGAGCGCCCTGATCGCGGCGTCCGTCGAGAGCCCGTTGCAGCACACGATCAAACCGTGTATCCCCGCTGATGACAATGTTCGGTGCGTCTCCCGCAAGAAAACGGAAACGGTGGGCATCGTCACGCGCCACTGCATAGATCGCCGAGAGATGGGGAAGCACCGCCCGCCCAAAGGGGATCGCGGCGCGTTTCAGCCGTTTTGAATCGGGACGGAAATTGCCGTTCACCAGCGCTGTGGGGATTCCCCTGCTTTTCGCTTCCCAGACCAGGTTCGGCCAGTAGTCATGCTTAACGAATACGATCAGCGAAGGCTCAATGATCTCCAACAGCCTCCTCACCCGTCCACGGGAATCCGCCGGCAGGTAGAAATGGTCTGTGGGTTCCTCGGTTTTCATTGCGCGCTCGACGGCGGAAGGAGAGTAGTAGGAGAGGAGAATGTCCACGTTCCAATCCGCCTTCAACGCCTGCATCAGGGGGACGGCGCTCTCCAGTTCCCCGGCGGAGGCGCAGTGCACGATGACGCGCGGAACGTTCTCCCGGCAATTGCTGCGAACCCGGCGGAGACGTTCGCCCTCGGCGAGACGTCCCCGAATGCCGCGACGGACTTTTTCGCTGAACAGACCCGCCATCATCAATCCCGCTTCCATCGCGGGAACGAACAACAGGTTGTATAATGCGCGCCAGACC
>JAZDLX010000060.1:0-4332 GCA_043801585.1 bacterium
TGGATTATAACCGGACGCTGACAGCTATTGACGGCAGGCTCGCCTTTGACAGGTTGCCGGTAGACGGCATCGTCCGTGTCGAAGCGACCGACATGGAAGAGCCCTGGGTGTTTGACGTTCAGCAGTTTGACCGGGTGAAGGTCGGCAGGAACGTACCCTTTGTCGTCACCTCGCAGACCAATTCGCCCCACCGCTACCTGGCGCTGTCCGAGGGACATTTCCTCTCTCCAGTTTCGATGGCGATTAGCGGGTTTGGAGGAACCGAATATCCTCAGGGTCTCCGGTCATCGGGAAACGGTGCGGAATACCTGATCATCACCCATCGGGAATTCTTCGATGCCTGCGCCCCGCTGGAGGCGTTCGTCGAACAACGCGACACGATCGACGTGATGCGAGTTGACATCAACAACATCTACCAGGAATTCGCAGGAGGCCTGTTCGATCCGACCGCCATCCGCGATTTCCTCGCCTGGGCGGTCAGCAACTGGCAAACACCCCCAACCACCGTCCTTTTTGTCGGAGACGGCGATTACGACTATCGCAACATCATCTCGAATGCGGATAAAAACTGGGTGCCGCCTTACGAGAACGGTACCGAGTGCACCGACACGTGGTACTCCCGTTTCGGTACCTCCTACCCGCAACTGGTCTCAGGCCGTCTGCCCGTGGAGAGCACTTCGCAGGTGAACACCTATCTCGAGAACCTGATATCGTACGAAAGCAATCCGGATTACGGTCCGTGGCGCTCCCGCATGGTCCTTGTTGCGGATGATGAATATGAAGATGTTGGCGTTGTGAGTTGGAACACGACCCATATGATCGAAGCCGAGACATTTTCGCGGGAAGAAGCGCCGCAGTACATGGACATTCGAAAAATCTACATTGGCACCTACCCCACTGAATTCGATCCAACCACAGGGGCGCGGCGAAAGCCCAAAGCGACAAACGACCTGATCACGGCGATCAACGAGGGCACACTTGTCGTCAGCTTCATTGGTCATGGCAACGCACATATCTGGACGCATGAATCCGTGTTCGTCGATTCCCGTGATGACAAACTGATCAATGCCGGAGACCGCCTCCCCATCTATGTTGCCGCAACGTGCAACTGGGGGTACTGGGATCGTCCCGAAAATCTCTCTTTCCCCGAAATCCTCGTTTTCCGCGATGGAGGTTCCATTGGTATTGTTACTGCCACTCGGAAAACCTATGTCAACAGCAACGACCGGTTCTCGACTGCATTCTTCGCGGAATTTTTCGACCGCACCCAACCGCATCGGCTGGGAGAATCGCTGATGCTCGCGCAGATTTCGACGACCAATTCGACATCACTGTCCTACCACTGCCTTGGAGATCCGAACCTCCGTCCAGCATTGCCAAACCTGAACGTAGTCGCAACGACGATGAATCCCGATTCCCTGACCGCTTTCGCCCCTGCGTTCATCGGCGGGCGAATCGAGAACGCAGTCGGAACGCCCGACCCCTCCTGGAGTGGCGACGTGCTTCTCGATGTGATCGGGGGCACGGACACCCTGGTCTACACATTCCACAACATCTGGTTGGACAGCGATCATACAATTCCAAAAACCTTGTCATGGCTGAAACCCAAAGGTCATCTTTTCCGGGGTCTTGTCAGTGCGGACGCTGGTGAATTTGAGGCAAACTTCATCGTCCCCCGCGACATCATGCTCGGTGCCACAGGCGCGCAGGTGAAGATGTACGCTTTCAACGAGGGGGGAGATGGCGCGGGAGCGAAGCTGCAAATTCCCATTTCCACGCAGGTTGGAAATCTGAACGACGGAACGCCGCCGGAGATCGAACCATGGTTTGATCAAAAGGGATGGACGTCGGGCGGAATGACAACCTCTTCCCCGACACTCTACGTCGATCTTTTTGATACGAACGGGATCAACCTGACAGGCGACATCGGCCATGACATTGTTGCCGTTCTCGATGACGAAACCGAGATCAGGCTGACGGACGACTTTGTCTACAACCGTGACAGTTATTCACGCGGCACGGTTGAACGGCGACTCTACAACCTCGAACCCGGGCGGCACACTCTCGAGGTGTGGGTGTGGGACATTGCCAACAATTATGCCCGCAAAGAGATTACGTTCCATGTGCTCGCCATGAGCGGAACTGTTGTGCTGAACAACGTGATCAACTGGCCGAATCCATTCAGCAAGACGACAAATTTCACCTTCGAGCTTTCGGAACCGGCGGAGGTGACGATCAAGATTTTCACTCCAAGCGGAAGATTGGTGAAAGAGATCGGGCCGCTCCAGGCAAACGCGGGATTCAACTATCCCGGTGGCACCTCCAGTGAACTGCGCTGGAACGGCTGGGACCGTTTCGGCGATCCGATTGCCAACGGGGTCTATCTGTACAAGGTCGTCGCCCTTGGCGAGAATGGCACACGGGACGAAACGATTGGAAAACTGTTACGCATACGCTGAGCATGAAAAAACAGGTCAAGACGAAACTGCGCTGAACAATGAGTTGCTTTGCAGCTATCCCGAGCGTTCGGGACGAACCGCACCGTAGCCCTGATGCACGGAGCGAAAGAGGAACAGAAAATCATGAACGGCTGGAAAAACCGCCTGATTGCAGCCCGGATCGCTGCATTGCTGGCGACGGGGATTTTGATATCAGGTTCTGCCCAGGCGGCGGGTGTGTCGCAGGCGGGCGTGCTGTTTCTCAAGATCAGCCCGGGCGCACGTCCCGGCGGTATGGGAGAAGCTTTTGTCGCGGTCGCTGATGACGCCACGGCAACCTGGTGGAATCCTGCGGGTCTCGCCTACGTCAACAGCAACGAACTGACGATGATGCACGTGAACTGGCTGCCTCAGTTCAAGTTCAACGATCTCTATTACGACTTCATGAGCTACGTGCATCAGGTCCCCGATTGGGGAACCTTCGGTCTGAATGTCATCTATCTGAACCTCGGGGAAAGCACGCGCACCGATGAAACAGGTGCCGAACAGGGCACCTTCAGTTCCTATGACTTCGCCGTCTCCGGTTCCTACGGCAGCGTAATGTCCGAGACGATGGCCCTCGGGGTCAACATGCGTTTCATCTACAGCCACCTTTCGGACCAGGGGGCCGGTGCTGAGAAAGGCTCCGGTGTCGCCTCCAGCGTCGGTGTGGACATCGGGTGGCTGTGGCGGACGCCTGTCCGAAAGCTTACTCTCGGCGCCAACCTGACGAACCTGGGTCCGGAAGTCGCCTACATCGACCGTGCCCAGGCGGACCCGCTACCGACAAACCTGAAACTCGGATTCGCCTACAAACTGGTCGACAGTCCCTACAACAAACTTACCATCGTCGGCGACGTGGACAAGGAGCTTGTGTACCGCGACAGCAAGGGTAATCCCGATCCCTTCTACATCGCGATGATCACCGCCTGGGGAGATGGCAACCTGTTCGACACGATGATCTACCACACGGGGGCTGAATACTGGTACAGCGACCTGGTCGCCCTGCGCGCAGGATACTGGAACGATCCACTCGGCAAGATCAAGGCGACGACCTACGGCGCGAGTTTGAAGTATTCGCTCTACCGTTTCGATTTCTCGTACGTTGCGGCGGGTGAAGCCGCGCCGCTGACGGACACCATGCGGTTCAGTCTTAGTATCGGTTTCTGATGCGCTCTACGCCGGTAACAGTTACCTCCGTCCTGATCATCCTGGGACTTTTTGTAGCGCTGAGAACCAACGCTGCAACTCCAGCTCGAGCGCTTGCGGTGCGAACGGGCGAACCACGCGGGATCAACACCCTGATCGCGCGCACTCCCCCTCTGCCCGATACCCTGCGTGTGATCGCCATCCGTGTCGACTTCCAGCCCGACACCCTGAACACGACCACCGGGGACGGCTCGTTCTTCTATGAAATCCCAAACGGGGAGGATCCGGAGAACTGGCGGATCGATCCACCTCCCCACGACTCTCTCTATTTCGCGGATCAGCTTTACGCGCTTCGCAGGTACTTTGAGCGTCACAGTCGCGGCAAACTGGCACTCACCGGACGTCAAAACAATGGACCCGAAAGCGGCGGCGACCTGTTCCCGGTGGGGGCGCAGGCGGCCTACACCCTCTCCTACCCCATCTGGCACGTCAATTACGGAAATGGGGACAACCAGCGTCTCAATGAGACGCTGACGCAGCTCTTCATCGACGCATGGACCCTTGCAGACGCCGACCCGGATGTCAACCTGTCGGATTATGATCTGTTCCTGATCTTTCATGCGGGAGCCGGGAACGAGTTCGACACCGGCTTCGACACAACGCCGTTCGACATCCCCTCGGTGGTGATCGGCCCCAACGACCTGAC
>JAZDLX010000195.1:0-7705 GCA_043801585.1 bacterium
TTGGCGATGGGGGTGTGCAGGATCTGGCGGGCGAGGGTCAGGTCGAAGGAGGTGTCGATCGGCATGGTGCCCTCCGGATCGATTTTGGACGATTGCATCTCGAGGATACCCGAAACGTCCCGCCCATGGTGTTTCAGCAGCATTCTTCCAAAGGTCACACGGTTGACACGGTTGGCGCCGCCGAGATGGAGCACACCCTGGAAACGGTGATTGACCAGCTCGACGATAGCGCGGGTGGCGGTGACAATGTCCAGTGGACTGCGGTACTGGTCGAAGAAGAGCGAGATTGGTTGGCCGGACCGTTCACGTTCGAGAATCCATTCCGAAAAGGACGCTCCCTTGAAACGGGAAGGACCATAGGTGTTGTTCAGGCGCAGGACGACAGCATTGTCCACCTGGGAGAGGATCGCCCGTTCGGCGGCTTTCTTGATTTCGCCGTAGATGTTGATTGGTTCGAGTGGGTCTCCCTCGCGGTAATTGCCACGGCTCCCGTCGAACACCTGGTCGGACGAGATGAATACGACGCGGGCGTCGAGTTTCGCCGCAGCCGCGGCAAGTTCACGTGTCGCGGCGTGATTGATCTTCCAGGCGAGGAGGCTGTTGCGGCGGCAGAGTTCGGGGCGGGCGAGGCCTGCGAGATGGACGATGTGGGTCGGCTTCAGGTCCCTGATGATGTGATAAATGTTTTCCGGTACGGAAAGGTCGCAGCCAAGCTGCCGTTCGGGTTTCAGCGGAACTGAACCGGTGGCTCCGTAAACCCCCCACACGTCCTCCCGGCGTGCGAGTTGCGCCCAGACGTGCCCACCGATGAAACCGCTGATACCGGTGATCAGGATCCTGCTCATTTCCCTGCCAGGTTGCCCCTCCAGACGAGCGACGGACCGTTTACTTCCGCACTGTACTCGAGTGAAAGAGAGCCGGATGAAACGGCATCTTTCTGTCGTTTCGCCAAACCACGCGATGCATCGATGGCGGAAACAACCCTGTTGAGCACCAGGGCGCCGATCAGGTACGAAATGCGGTTTTTGTTCCTGTCGGCCTGGATCCGCAAGTTCTTAAAGGTAAGGCGGTTCTCGGCGCTGTCCCACTCCCACCAGGTATCCGCGCCGCGGTACTGACCCGAGTAGTCCCGCTGCTGCCTGCGGGCTTCATTGTAAGCGTCCCGGTCGCTGAAATTTCCGATGTCGACGTAAAAGCCGTGGTCATGACTGCCCGAGAGGAAAGCGTGTTCCTGACCAAACGCGATAAACTGATTCTCGCCGAAATGCCATGCCTGATACGACCAGGCGAGGCTCAACCAGATTCCGGCATCGACGGCTGTGAACACCGCGCCGCGTGTTTTTCGGCCGCTGTATCGTTGGCCCCATCCCGGGAGAATGGCGCTGCGGAGAAATGCGTCGGACGGTTTTCTGTGCAGCAGCGCATTCGCCCAAAGCTCCTCGCCTTGCATGGAGGATGCGCCCTGAATGTTTCCGGCGAGCACCAACAATGCGGGTGCGGGCCGTGGTGCGAGGATTTCCACACCCGTTTCTGCGTGTGCAGGCAGACTCCACGCGGCAACGGTCACGATGGACGACAGGATCACCGCTCGGTTGAGCCACGGATTCACCACAAGATTCCCTTCCTTAGAAACGGAAAGCCAGGCCGGCAGTCGCCACCGGTTGATCGTTGTGCCAGATCTGAGACGTTGTCGGTTCGACACGCGCCATCCTGCGGTTGTGCAGGCGGACGGTGAAGCCGGCGTCCATCGCCGAGAGCACATGGTTGACCATGATCACACTGAAGAACGTCGCGCTGCGGTCGAGGAGCTGGTTGCTATCGAAACGCATGTCGATGTAATGATTCGCCTGCGCGCTGGTACCGTCGCCCTCGCGCCAGTTGTATCCATTGGCGGCTGCCCAGGTGTTGATCTCGTTCGTCGTGCGGCCGTTGATCCAGTCGTTCCAGCCGTAACCGAACTGCGTCAGGTACTTGCCGACGTTTTCGTAGTAGGACTGATCGTGCTGGGTCGAGAGCTCGTGCGTGAAGTTGTCCGGGAGATAGTTGATCTTCTCCTGCCAGGTCATGTTCGCCCATTCGCTGGAGGTTCCGGTGAACGCCTCGCTGCCCTGTGGATAATTGGGATCCTGGGCCGCAGTGTATTCGACCGAGCGGTAATAAGCCTCGCGCCAGTTGTCGTCGGCAAAGCTCTGGAAACTGGTTTCCTTGGCGTTGCCACGGAGCGCATAGGTGACAGCTCCGTACCAGCAGGCGATTTCGACCGCGAAGAAGAACCCTGCTTTCAACTTCGATCCCGCGTACAATTCTCCCGCGCCCGGAAGGATCGCGGAGAGCAGAAGAGCGCGCCCCGGATTTTTCTGATCCGTCATTTCCGCCGACGTGGCATCGGCTGCAGCTCCACTCGAACCGTCATCCTGGGCGTAAGCCAGCGACATTTTCGACCGCAATTCGAACGCACGGCGGTCCGTGGGAAGCGCTGTGGCGCTATTCCATTCCTGTTGATTCATGACAGGTTCACTCGTATCGGCTGACCGCAGAAAAAGAGCGGAGAGTGCCGCGGTATCTCCGGTCAACGCGTCGTCCGCCAGTGCGGGTACCGTGACCAGTGCGAGTGATAACATCAACAGCAACTTCGTTTTCATGGCATCCTCCACGCCGCTCCCCGTGAGGGGAAGATGGTTTCAAAATCAAATAAAACGGTCAAGTAGAACCGCCAACCGGGTTCGTACTGTGTTGTCGTTCCGTTTTCCGTGACAGTTACCTCATCGAGGCTTCTTGCCGCCGCGAAGGTCACCGCCGTTGGATAGCCGTACCAGGAGAAGAGTTTCATCCGCAATTCGGCGCCGACATCCCGTTTCAACTTGTTGACGTCGAACGCACGCTCGCGCCAGGCATCGCCGACATCCGCAAACAGGCCGAGGAACAGGCCGTCGAGGTGGATCCAGCCGAAGCGTGGGCGGTCCGGCTCCCAGAGGGGATGGCGAAACGCGAGGCTTCCGATCACCGAACGGGTGCCACCGAGGCTGTAAAAGCTGTAGCCACGCATTCCGTACAAACCGCCGATGTAGAGATGCATGAAGGGATCAACCTGATGATCGAGATACCCGGCACGGAACCGAGGCTGGACGACGAGATCGCCCGCGATATTGTACCAGTGGGTGATGTCGCCCTCAAGCCTCCAGTAGTTGAATGGAGTGTACACTTCCTGCAGGGTGTACGCCGTGGCGTTGACCTCGAACCCCTCGATGAACTGGTTGTCTTCCCGCGCGACGGTCAGCTGTCCCCGCGTGCCATTACGGGGATGAACATTTCCGTGAATCTGCGGCAGCATTGAGTCGTAGTCGAGGCGAGCCTGGAGATATTTTCCCTTGAAATAGGTGTACTGGAAAACCGAATTGTCTTCGTAATCGAGAAACGCATCGTAGCGGCTGAACGCTGCTCGCACTTCCATGTCGAGCGGTGTGGCGAGACGCATCCGCGCACCGAGATCGAACTCCATCAGGTGGAACCGATAGTTCACGCCGTAGTCGTCATACTCTGGCACAAGGTTTCCATCCTTGTCGCTGCGCTCGCCGATGATTTTAAACTCGTCCTCGAATCGGGCGTCGTCGATCCGTTTGATCCAGTAGCCCTCGGCGAAGATGGTCGGGCGGAGGGCTTTGAAATCGAGGAATGCCATCGCATCGAATTCACCGCGCCGGTTCACATTGAATCCGGTAAAGAGATTCAGTTTTTCGAGGAAGTCGCTGCTGAAGATGTAAACGCCAGGCTTCACCGTGCCGTAATCAAAGGTCAGCCTCGGCACGAAGAAAAGCTGTTCGAAGATCGGTTTGTAGGGCTTCGACGCAACGGTGTCCACCTGGATGTCGTTAAAGGTTTTCACCGGCAGCACGCTGAGGTAATCACGGCCGTAGTCGAGGTAACCGGACGGGACCGGTTGAGGGTTCTCCAGCAGGTGAAGTGAATAACCGTCCTGTGAGAATTCGCTGTAGACAATCCGAGAACCCTCAGTTTCCGGGGCGGGCATGAACGCTCCGCCGATGACGTTGGTCAGCGGAGTCGAGACGCTGTCTGCGAGCCCCCGGCGGTACAGGTTGAAAATGCCGGTCTCGTCGCTGGCGTAGAGGATCGCATTTCCCTCGTCGGCCCACTCGGGATCACGCTGATCACCGGGACCTCCGATCAGGGTGGTTTCCACGCCTGCCGTGAGGTCCAGCAGCATCACGTCCCGCCCGGCGTAGGTACTCTTCGCGTAGAGAATGGAGGAGCCGTCGGGAGAGTAGCGGGGACGATAGGCTCTCGATCCATCATTGTAATCGGTAAGAAAGTGAAGATCATCGGTGCCCATCGCCTTCAGGGCGCTCCACTCCTTTTTCGGGGGGAGTGGCAGGGTCGCCAGGTCTTTCGTGCCGTCGTGGTTGACGACGAAGACGATCTCACGGTCATCGGAAGAGACCCCGGGTTCCGTGGCGCGGGCGTTTCGGGTAAGACGAATCTCCTTGTCCGTTGCCAGATCTCGAACAAAAAGATCAGCGAAATAGGATTCATTCCACTCCCGGACGATGCGGCTGTAGACAACAGCGCTGCCATCGGAAGTGAACGTGAAGGGACCGTCTGCCTGTGCCGCCACCAGTTCGGGTTTGCCGCTTCCGTCCGCGCGGATTTTCCAGAGGCCCCGCTGGCTCAGGTAGTCGTTGCCACGGTTCGAAACGAACCAGATCCACTCTCCGTCGGGACTGAATCGTGCGTACAGATTCGCGTAGCCGCCCGTTTTCAACAGGTCGCCGGACACCGGGTGTTTTTCAATTGTGGATGACCAGTCCGCATAGTGCTGCTTGAGGTGATCCGACCACTGGTCGTAGAGCTGCTGCCCGGAAATGCCGAGCGCTTCCTTGATCGACTTGTTGGCGTCGTAACGGAAGAACTTCGCCTGGTTCCAGGTGATTTTCTTGAGCGCATCTGGTCCGTAGGTTTCGTCGATGAAGCTGACCAGCGAAAAGCCGTGATTGTAGACCCCCTCGTTGCCAAGGCTGTTTTTTCCGAACACTTCCACTTCGTTCAACGGGAGCAGGGAATCGTTCAATGCGCGCACACGAAGCTGCATGTCCCGGTGGCTGTCGAGCCAGTCATAGTGGAATTTGGGGCTGTTGAACTGTGCGGTTCCCTCGGCGAGCCAGTTGGGCATCACCGTCATCGCGAACGGATAGGAGGCGAGGACGTTGGGGAACCCATAGAGAACGTCCGGCCGTTTCTCGTCCTCGTATCCAAGTACCTGCAGGTACAACATCGGAAGGTTACGAGACAGTTTGCGTGCAGCGCCGAGCTGGATGATGTGGGTGTACTCGTGCGTGATCACATCGCGCAGCCAGTTCTTCGTGCCGCGCAGGTCATAGTCGAGCGCGGTCGCCCAGATCAGCATCTTGTTGTTGTAATAGTAGGCTGCGCCGTTGGCGTAGTCGTCCGTGTCCTTGACGATGAAATGAAACTTCGTGTCCGGTGCGTAGTCGTACATCGATGTGATCACCGGGTAAATCTCTTCGGCGATCTTCGCGATCGTGTCCGCCGTGCGACGGGCGCCGTCATGGTAATGGATGATAAAGTGCTCCGTCTCGAACGTCATCCATGCGAGTTCGGGGTGGTTGGCGTCGAGGGGCTGGCCCCAGGCGATCCAGGCGAAAATCAGGATGCAGGCGACGACCGCAAGAAAACCGATCAGGCTTCTCCGCAACGGTGGGTCCATGCCTCTTATCCAGTGTGTCAGCATCATCAGTGCACCACCGCGAAACGGATCAACGTGTGAGTCCCGTTGGATTCGAGGCGGGCGACATAGACCCCGGAGGGCCAGCCCGCCACGTTGATCGTGATCTCGTTGTCCACACCGTCCGTGACGGGGGAACGCGTTTCGATGACAAGACGTCCGACGAGGTCATAGACTCGAAGGGAGGCGTTTCCGCCGGAAGTTCCGAAAAAGCGGACGTGTCCGTTGTTGCTGCGAATCGGGTTCGGCCAGACATAGGCGTCCGCGAGTGTTCGTCCGTGGCCGGTTTCTTCCATTCGGGAGGCATAGGGATAGGCTCGTCCCCCCGCCGGGTCACCGTCGGCGAGACCCCAGAACACTTTTGATTCTCCGTTGACACGAGCGGGGAGATCGTAGACACGAAGTTCCGGGACATCCGGACCGCGTGTCACCGTTACCAGTTCCAGATCGCCATCGCTATCCAGATCGGCGAGGCCCATCCGCGGAGCACTCTGGCCGGAAACATATCCGAAGTCGAGCGGAAAGCCGGTCAGTGAGCGTCCGTCGGCGAGGTTGTAGCCTGCAATGGCAACACGACCCGGTTCGATCACCGAGGGGACAATCAAATCCACACCACCGAGTCCATCCACATCCGCCAGCAGACCGCTGCCTGGCATCGGGAGGCCGTTGCCCGTCGAGAGGGTGACAGGCGTTCCTTCGCTGACCAGTCCGTTCGCTTCCAGGCTGAGGAACGATCGTTGTTCCACCCCGACCAGTTCGGGAAGCCCGTCCCCATCCACATCTGACGGGAGCAAACGTGAGGGCATATTGTCCGGAGTCGCGATGTGAGGTTGGCCCCAATCCTCGGAAGCGTACCAGACAATGAACCGTCCCTGCGAAGTCACCGCCGCCACATCCCAGCCGCCGTCCCCATCGAAGTCCGCGGATACAGGATCGCCCACAGTCTCGCCGGTGAGTAGGGACGGTGCAGCGGCAAGAACTTGCGATGGACCCGGCGCTGGCTGCGATTTCAGAATTCCGATCAATCTCCCGGACGCGAGGACGATCATCAATGTATCGGATCCCACGGGTCCGACTCGAACCATGCTGCCCGCTTCATTAAGCGTGTCGAGATGAACCGATGAGAAGATTGCTGCAAGTTCACCCTGAAAATCCTGGCGCAATAGATAACCGGCGGTTATGGATCGCAGGATAATCAGGGTTTCCTGTTCTGGTTCCCCGATCAACGCTGCATCCAGCAGCGGAGTGGCCGAGGAATAAGAGATCAGCATATTGGAATGGAAGCCGTCCTGTTCCTGGTGGAGTTCGTAATCGGCGCTCTCTCCAAAGGCGTAGAGGATACCCGGTGTGGAACCGGCGAGCAGCGAGTACTGCTGTGCCGGGAGCTGAACAAGCAGAGTGTCCTCAGCGTATGGCGAACCATCTGCACGAAAGGCGGCAACGTTGCCCGCTTCGTCCCAGAGACACAGTTCGAGGCTGTCATCCTCGTCCAGATCGGCGAAGGTCAGGTCCACGTTCCCATCCGCCCAGTCGAGAATTTTGGGAAAGGCTCCCTGTTCCCAGGTGTTGACCACGCTGAGGGTCATCGTGTCATCAATAGCTGAAACGTTTGCCAGCGTGATGTGACTTTCGCCGCCGTTGTTCGCTTTTGTCGAGGGGATGGTGTACGGGCCGAATTCGACAACGTGGGACTTGTTCGCCTCCTGCCAGAGCTCGTTCCCGGCATAGAACGCATCCTCCCGGATGCCGTATTCGGTTCCATAGCTGGGAGTCAGAAATTGGTAGGTGTTGCCGATATCCTCGCTGCCGTCCATCTCCTCCAGGTCCACGGCTCGCCAGTTCCGGTTGGTCTGCAACCGGTCGCTGGAGAGTTTCTGATCGATCACCGACTGATCGATGTGCCAGACAAGCACACCGCTGGCGGGAAGATCAAAATCGGGGTCGTCA
>JAZDLX010000199.1:0-4299 GCA_043801585.1 bacterium
CGACACTTCGGGACCCAACAAACGGTCGGCTTGCATGCGGATTTGGTGGGAGGTTCGGTAATTGACGTGAAGGGTCCGAGCACGCCCGCGAATATCGACGCCGAGCGCTTTCCAAGAGAACGGTTGTTGGAAGATGCGTTGGCCTAGGTCGCCGGCGAAGAAAAGACTGTTAGGGCGATCCCCCCCAAGCGCAGCGAGGAACCGTAAATGAGCCACGCTGATGTCTTGGGCCTCGTCCACGACGGCAAAGTCGAAGGGCGGATTTTTGCTTTCGCATACGACAGCAGCCAGTCTGCTGAACATGCCTGCATCAGTGATTAAGTTCCCCGCCGTCAAGCGCGCACGGACATGATCGAAAATAGACCAGAGAACAGTGCGCTGCTTCTCTGGTAGCCGCGTTTTTCTGCCCAGTCGCATGACATCGCGATACGCCTCCCATGTTTCCAACTGCCACGCATCGACGACTTGCTCCCACTCCGTCAGCAAAAAGTGCAGGCTGAATTTGTGGCCACCAACTTCCCCGGCTGCTGCCTTCAGGAGTTCCAGCACTTTGACCTGCGATACGATCTGCGATTGGCCGAGGTGGGACTTGAAGAGCCGCTGGCCAATGGCATCGATGGAATGTACCTCCAGACGTTCGGCCAAACGCGGTTCGTTGCTGATCAGTCGTCTGAGTTTCGTTCGGAGAGCATTCGCCAGGATGTCCGAAAAAGTGGTGAGCAACACTCTGGCATCGGGGTTGGCGCGGGCCAGAAAGACAGCCCGATGGAGCGCAACGATGGTCTTTCCTGTACCTGCCGAACCGGAGACCCGCGCGGGACCGCTGTAATCCCGCTCGACCCATTGGCGCTGTGCCGGATGGAGAAAGACCGTCCATTTCTCCCATGGATAGTCGAGGGCGCGCTGCAGCTCCTCGATGTTATTCATCACGCGGAATCGGCGCTGGGCATCGGGGTGGGCGAAGGGATCGGTTCCGGTGGCCACGGGCTTGGCGACTTCTGGCTTCCCGCCGGTGGCGAGCTCCAGCAGCGCTTCAGCGGCCTCGCTCGGCAGATGGTCAGCCAATGCCAGTAACGTGTCCTCATTGGCTTGCCGCACGTCGTTCAGCCACTCCAGCGGCACACCGTAGTTCAGCAGGTAATCGTCGGACACTTCAGCGAACAGGCACGGTTTGGGTGGAGCCGGCTGTTTAGTCTCGACGTATGTGGGGATGATAATTTCCTGGACCGTCTCCCGCACCTCCACCAATTGGGCAGCACCGGTCTTGGGATGGGTTTCCAGCTTCCGCCGCTCGGCCCAGCGATAGGCTAGGTCGTGATGGTTCGCATAACACAGGAGCAGACTTCGGTCGGTCTTGTGGATGATGATCCGCAAATCCTCGCTGACCCGAACCGACCAGAAGTTCTTGTCCTTCACCTTGTCGAGCTTGTGAAGCTTCATGCCCGGAGTTTCCGGGTTCATTTGCAGATCAAAGGCCGTCGTCTTTACAACCTTTTGCTCCTCGCCGGTGAGTCTGGCAAGGCTGTCGGTAAAGGTGTCGGCAATAAGGAATTGCATCATGTTATGGGAAAGTGCTTTCTTCGAACGCCTTCCTGATTCTGGCCACGCACCGGCCGGGATTCTTGGCAAGTTGACACTCCCAGATGCGTATCACTTTCCATCCTTCTTGCCGCAGGCGGTGGGTAGTCTTACGGTCCCTCCCTTGATTCCCTTCAATCTTCTCACGCCACACCTCCGCGTTCGTCCTTGGCGTGACATTCCTGCCACAGTCGTGGCCGTGCCAGAAACAACCGTCAACAAACACGGCGACTTTGATCTTGGGCCACACGAAGTCCGGGCGTCCGGGGAGAAACTGGTGCCTGCGCCATCCCGTCAGCCCGGCATCGCGGAGCAATGACGCGAGGCGCTTCTCCGTCGTCTGGTTTCCGGTGCTGCGCACGCGGGACATGAGTTGACCACGGCGTAACCCGCCGAAGGTCGTGCGCTCTCTTTGTGAATTGCCAGGCCATCGGCTCATTTGTTGACACCATCTCTACGGCGGTTGCGTTCCTTGACGGCGGCCAGGACCTCCTTGGCGGCCAGCTTCGCGTACAACGGCGGAACTGCGTTACCAATCAGGTCGCACACGGCGTCCATCTGGTCGGTGATGAAGCGATAGTTCTCGGGGAACGTCTGGAAGAGGGCCGCTTCGCGGACGGAGATGGTGTATCGGCGTTTGTCCGGGTGCCCAAATCTCCCCTTGCACGGGGTCGTGCATCCACCCGTGATGGTGGGTGACGCTTGGTCCCACAGCATCCTGCCGTACACGTTCGTGAAGCCATCGTATCCGTTCCGATGGCACTGGGGTCGCACCGACTCGTCAACCTTCAGCCATGTCTGTCCGGGTTCCGCTGCTTTGAGGCGCTCCTTGGTTTGCGGCTGAAGGTCTCGCACCACATGCCAGTTGTGTGACCGCGGACCGCCGTTGCCGAGCGCGGTCTTCAGCGTGACCGGCGCTCCCATGTGGCCGATGGTTTCTCTCACCGTTGTCCACGGCTCCAAGCCGGAACCGTGCTTCGGTAATCGAGCGTGTGACGGCTGGGGGAAGGCAACGCTAAAGCCGCGCCCGGCCAGAAGAACCAGGCGTCGCCGGGATTGCGGAATCCCAAAATTCGCCATCTGCTCGACGCGCCATTCGTCTTGGTATCCAAGCCGCCGCAGGACTGTCAGAAACTCTTCGAAGATGGGCTTCCCCCGATCAACGAGGCCGGGAACGTTCTCCATCATGATCGCCTCGGGCCGAATCTCCTCGATAAGTTCGGCCATCACGAGCAGAAGCTCGTTGCGCGGGTCTTCCCGCTTGTACTTGGCCGTCAGGGAACAGAACCCTTGGCAGGGCGCGCATCCGGCCAACAGCGAGACTCTCCTGCTGCCGGCGGCTTGCAATAACTCCTTGGCAGACACTTCGCGAACGTCCTTTTCGATCAACCGGGTCCGGCGATTGTTCCACTTGTAGGTGCGCGACGCGATGGGATCAATCTCTACTGCCGCTACCACATCGAACCCCGCGTCGCGGAGACCTTTGGTAAGACCACCGCACCCGGCGAACAGGTCTATGGCTATGGGTTTTGCGGTCATCACTTTTTCATCCTCGCCTTTTTCTTGCGCGTTACTTTCTTGCTGGCCTTGCGCTTCCGGCCACTGGCCGAAGGTTAGTCGGTTGCGATATCATCGGTGGACAGTCCTTTCATTCTCGGGTCATCGGAAGGGGCGCGCATTTTCACGACATCCAGGAATTCTTTGTGCATCGTTTCAGTCGTTGTCAGCAGGTTTCCCCAAGTGCGAATGTCGAACACTCCTGCATCCTGGCCGGTTTTGCCGTGTCCCTCGTCTCCCTGACGAACCCGGTCCGCGATTAGCAAACCTTTCACCAAGGCCCTTTTGTGAGCGGGATCCGTGGATTCCTCTTGCAGTTTTCGCCGCAGAAACAGCACGTAGTCACGCAACTGATCGAATTCCTTCCGTCCGACGAGGTGACCAGGGCGTTTCGCTTCAACCACGTGAGCCGTCTGATAGAGATCTCCGAGGCAGAAGAAGTCGAGGCGTTTAGCCCCCTCGTCCTCTCCTGAAGACTGGATTTTGAACTCGTTTCGGATGAGGCTATCCAGGGACTGCTCGTGAACGAGCATCGTCCACTTCGGGTCAATCAACCATGGATGCTCCCTGACGTAGTCCTGCATGTCGGGCTTTTCAGGGACCTTCTCCTTAATCATCTCCGCAAACTTTCGGATGATCTCGACACGACCCTTGACGAGGTGTGCCGTGTTCACCGCCTCGATGATGTCCCACTCGGATAAAACCTCCGAGAACTGAGCGAGGTCGTCAGTGGAAGCGGTATTCAATCGTCGTATTGCGTCGAGGAAACTGCGGTTCGTCAGCGCATTGTAGGCAAACTCGACCAATTCGTCGGCGATGTCCTTGCCTTCCTTGTCCTTGTCCAGTTGAGGAATGGCACAGATTCGGTCAACGACCGTCTTGAATATTTTTCGTTCCTTCTCGGGCAGCTTCTCCGCTAGCTCGAGATACTGGACGATCTTTGGGCTCTTGGCCTTTGCTTCACGTCGCTTGTCCGTCCACGATTCCAGTAGCTCCCGTATTTGTTTGCGCCCCCAATCCCTCAGAGGAACGGCCGTGGGGTCTTCCCACCGGATAGTGCCTCTGTCGGTGGCGATGAGGTCAACGCTTTCGTCGAGGAAATCCGCCTTTACTTCACCCGTTAGATACTGCATCCCGTGTTGGCCCCAAACGCCGCCGCTCAGG
>JAZDLX010000214.1:0-3326 GCA_043801585.1 bacterium
CCGGGTCAGCCGCCTCCGACGCTGATCGAATACCTGCCCAGGGATGCCCTCGTTTTCATCGATGAGAGTCATGCAACGATTCCCCAGCTCAACGCAATGTACCGCGGCGACCGCTCCCGGAAAGAGACCCTTGTCAATTACGGCTTCCGTCTTCCCTCCGCCCTCGACAACCGGCCGCTCCGCTTCGAGGAGTTCGAGGCATTCGAAAACCAGCGGATCTGCGTCTCGGCGACGCCGGCGGTCTACGAGACGGGCAAAGCCGCCGGGTGGGTTGTGGAGCAGATCATCCGTCCCACAGGCCTGATGGATCCGGAGATCATCGTGAAACCGGTAACCCATCAGGTGGACGATCTTCTCGGCGAGATCCGCAGTCGGGCGGAGAAGGGAGAGAGAGTCCTTGTGACGACCCTGACGAAGCGGATGGCGGAGAATCTGACGGCTTACTACGAAGGACTGGGGGTCCGGGTGAAATACCTCCATTCGGACATCCATACCCTCGAGAGGGTGGACATCATCCGCGACCTTCGGATGGGCGAGTTCGACGTCCTCATCGGCGTTAATCTTCTGCGCGAGGGGCTCGATATTCCCGAGGTCTCGCTCGTGGCGATCCTTGACGCCGACAAGGAGGGTTTTCTCCGTTCCGAACGCTCCCTCATCCAGACGAGCGGCCGGGCGGCCCGTAACGTAGCGGGACAGGTGATCATGTATGCCGATACGGAGACCGCCTCGATCCGGGCCTGTCTCGACGTGACCCGGCGCAGGCGCCGGATCCAGGCCGGCTACAACGAAGAGCACGGGATCACGCCCGAGAGTATCAGGGCGGAGATCCACCACGTCCTCGGCTCCGTCTACGAGGCCGATTATGTGACGGTGCCGACCGTTTCGGAAGAACAGGCGGCGTATAGTTCCGAGAAGGAGCTGCCTATCGTCATCCGGAAGCTAAAGGAGGAAATGAAACTGGCCGCCAAGGGGCTTGAATTCGAAAAGGCGGCGGAACTGCGGGACCGGATCCGCGACTTGACGAAGATGATGCTGGAGATCGGGGGTGAGCCTTGACCGATTCGGAAGGATTCGCGGAATTTTGCTCGTCCTTAAGCTTCCGGAGCACCTCCGCCACGAAATAGATTTTTCAATCCCTCTTCAAGACCAGCGCCCAGTCTTCCGGAATCTCAAAATGAACGTCCGTCAGGGCGCGAAAGACTTCCTCGAACCAGAGGGCGAACTTTCCCTTAGTCGCCGCGCCGTTTTCATCCAGGGCGCGGTAATTTGCCACCCGGTCGATAAAAACAGCGACAACACTGTTAGGATACGACCATCTCCTCCTGCCGAAATTCTTCAGATTCATCCGGTTGATGTGTACTTCCTTGAAGTCAATGATTGACTGATTTTGAAAACCATGCGAGAGTATAGATAGCAATGCTCGAAACGATGAGGCACCGCTGGGTAACCAGGCGGCAAAGAGCGAAATCAAATATCAACCTATCATATCGAGAGAAACCGGTATACTCGACTCAATCCATATGGGAAGCGTTAAGGAAGATTGGCTGGAGCACGCCAGTGCGATATATGAAACAGTCGTCGAGCAGTTGAGGAGCTGGCAAAAGTTTGTGCGTGAAACGTGGCCATTGGTGCTCTTATTGCTAGCCGCTCTGGGTCTTGTGATCTGGTTTGCCAAGCCGGCGCCACCGAAGCGTGTGCTGATGGCATCCCAGATAGACGGATATTATAGAGCGCTGGCACAAAAGTACGTTGAATTTTTCCGTAAACACGGTGTCACGCTTGATCTGGTCCCAACTCAAGGCACCCAGGAAAACCTGGATCGACTGAAAGATCGCCGCGATCCGGTCCAGGTGGCCTTTGTTCAGGGTGGACTGGTCAAATCTGGCGATACGTCGGGGCTGCTGTCGCTCGGCAGCATCGATTACGACCCGGTGTGGTTCTTTTACCGTAACGGGTTTATCATAGAAAGTGATGAGGATATCCATCGTGTTCTAAAGATGAGAATTGCCATTGGACCGGAGGGCAGCGGGACGCACATGCAGGCGATGCATATTCTCAAGCTGAATGGCGTCGCGCCAGCCTCTACTTTATTGACCATGCCCAATCACGAGGGCGTGCAAGCACTCCAGCGCGGGGAGATCGATGCCGTGTTTCTGGTTGATGGCCTTGAATCAGATGATGTTCAGGCCTTGCTCAAGGATCTGAACATTCGCTTGGTCAACTTCCGACGGGCGGATGCGTACACCCGGTTGTTGCCGTTTATCGAGAAATTAGAGGTACCGATGGGCGGATTTGATTTGATGCGCAATATTCCTCCCCATGATACGACGCTGCTCTCCACGACAACCAACCTGTTGATTGACCACCAGATGCATCCCGCGATTCAAATGTTGTTCATGCAGGCGGCTCAAGAAATCAACGGCAAGGAAAGCTATTTTGTCCGCCACAACGAATTCCCCTCGTTCAAAGATTCCGTTGTGCCGGAGAGTAAAGTGGCGGTTCGTTTTCATCAAAAGGGTCCTCCTTTTTTAATCCATTACCTGCCATTCTGGCTGTCAGAATTTATCGAACGGATGTTCTTCGTGCTGCTGCCGCTTTTTGCCTTTGCCTATCCGGTGATTAATGCAATACCGGGGTATCGCCTCAAACGGGTGAGAGCCAGGATCAACAAGGTTTACGGTGAACTGAAGTTCTTTGAACAGGGGCTATCGCAATCCTATGACCCCGCACGACATGATGAGTATATCAAGCGGCTGAATACCATGGAGCGTGAAACTTTAAAAATGAAAGTCCCCAAAAGTTTCTCCAGCGACTACTACAGTCTGCGAACAAATATTGACTTCGTTCGCAGTTGCTTGAGTGGTGAAAACCCCTTTGCCACCAAGGCGAACAACCAAGAAGAGTCTTTATAATATTCGCTCACCAGCATCATTACTTTTCAGGTGGAAACGGTGAATCCGTCGATTTTGCTAACTTGAAAAATTATAATAGGGCTTTTTCTATTGAAGCCTTCCTGTAGTCCACAGATCGTAGACATCCACGAGAATGCAGGACTTCCATCCAGCAACGAAGAGTGAATATTTTTTGCGTCTCTGATCCGCTCGCATTCTGCCTTTTTCCTATCTAATTCGCCAGAGGGAGTTTTTAACCTCGAAGAAAAAGCCCAGGAAGAGCAACAAGAGTTGATTCGTGCTCTTCCTCTTACAGATTGCTCATCTGATCGCGCAACTTCTCTACAAGGCCACCCTGCTTAAAGGCGATTTCACCCATGGATTTGGCTCAGCAAAAAACCTGGCCTTCCGATTACTGGAAGCTTGGCGAAATGC
>JAZDLX010000141.1:0-26570 GCA_043801585.1 bacterium
GCGATTGATCCGATGACTGTGGAGAAAATCGAAGTGCTGCGCGGTCCCGAAACCTTTCTCTACGGACCCGGGGTGCTCGGCGGCGTGATCAACGTCGACCGCAAGATCATTCCCAAAAGTCGACCTGAACGTATCAGTGGAACGGTCACATTCACAGGCGAATCCGTCAGCCTGGCACGGGGTGCGGGTGTCACGTTGGATGTACCTGTTGGTCCCTTGGCGCTGCGTCTCGACGGAAGCCTCCGGCGTTCGCTGGACGTCAACACTCCCGAAGGGCTGATGCGAAATACCGGGACCTATACCGGGAACGGCATCGCGGGCCTCGGCTGGAACCACAAGGATGTCACGGCGGGGGTCGCGGCAGAACAGTATGTCTCCGACTACGGCATCCCGGGTGGTTTTGTCGGTGCTCATCCAAACGGCGTGGACATCAGGATGCGCCGCCGTCATACAGCGTTTCGAACTGCCTGGACTCCGGGATTCTCAATGCTCAGCCGTGTGGAGGTGGAAGGGGATCTCAACGAGTACAGTCACGCCGAATACGAAAGCACCGGCGCCCTTGGCATGGGGTTTGACGTTACGACGGCGGATCTGGATTTTCGAACGTTGTTCGGAAACCACGGCGTTTTCACTCGGGGCGCAGCGGGGATCTCTCTGGAGAATCGCGATTACAAGACAAGTGGATTGACATTCACTCCTGCGAGCAGGGAACGCACCGCGGCGATCTACCTTTTCGAGGAGCGAAATGTTGCACCGTGGCGCGTCCAGGCTTCCCTGCGTGCGGACGTGCGTCAGGTGCGGCCGGAAAGCAAAAGGACCAGTTTGATCATCGGAGACATCCGTGACCGTGACTTTCAGGGAATGTCGGGAGCCATCAGCATTCAACGAGTCGTGCATCCAGGCTGGTCCGTAAGTCTGACAGTCATCCGATCCTGGCGAGCGCCAATGGTGGAAGAACTCTACAGTGAAGGGCCGCACCTGGCGGCGTATTCCTATGAAATCGGGAACCCTGCGCTCGATCCTGAAAAGGGTACCGGTGTGGAGCTTGGGGTCACGTTGAGGAAAACCCGAATCGAAGGCAAGGTGGCCGTTTTCCTCAACCGGTTTGACACCTACATCTTTCCGTCGAACACGGGCCGGTATTCACCGCGCAGGGCGGATTTGTATGAATACCAGTATGAAGGGGTGGCGGTCCAGATGCACGGGGCGGAAGGCAATCTTCGGGTAGAGTTGTCGGAACACTGGGACGTCAACCTCTCGGGCAGTTATGTCAGGGGCGAACGGCGGACGAATGGCGTCCCATTGCCGATGATGCCGCCTCTATCGGGTTCGCTTGGCTTTGATCACCACTTGGGGAACTGGACGCTCACCTTCGATTTTCGTGGTGTCGCCGGCCAAAATCGTGTTGACAAATTTGAGCAACCGACATCAGCCTGGCTTCGCTTGGATCTTGGAGTACAAACCCAGCAGGTGCTCTGGGGAGTGTTGCATACCGTTTCGGTGGAGGTGATGAATGCCGGAAACGCCAGTTATCGCCAGCATCTTTCGCGGATCAAGGTGATCCTCCCGGAGCCTGGGCGTAATCTTCGAATTGTGTACCGGTTGCATTTCTGAAGAGCGAGTGATCCTTTATAATAAGGGAGCATTTTAAGGAAAGAGAGTGTCTCTCTACCAAGGAGACGATTAGGATAAAATGAGTAAATCGTTATGATGAAACTGTTGTAAGGGCTTGACTAAATGTATATTTCGGTTGAAGAGACACTTGGCGTTAAGATGCCACACTTCGTCGGGATCAGCGGTCGGCGGAGTGCAATAGATGCCTCTTCCTATGAAGAAAAGGCTCAAGAAATTGCTTGATCGGACCACATGCAGGAGTTTCTTTGAGTCAAAGAATTCTAAAAAGCCATAACAATTATATTCTCACTCCTTCGTTTGAGGATGTGCCGCGAGGGAATATTAAAGTCCCTGAGGACGAGCTTGACTGGTGTCGGCACAAGTCCCTATCTTTTCATCCTTCATCTCCAATAAATGGTTTGGAGGGAAGCGATCTGAGCGATAACGTGGGTGCATTGCGATTCTGACAACCTGGAACAGGTAACGCCTGGTGGCAGGTTTGGAGGATTGTTCGACAACGTCTTAGGGGGACGTACGACGGCAGCAGGCATGACCCGCCTCGCGAGGGGCCACACACGACAGATCCTGTTGAATGCCTGCCCGTCACGGATGACACTCCTACCTGTTCGATTTCTGTGTCAAGGTTGAAACAACATTGTACTCTAAAAGGTCTTGCGTGAATTCTTTGGAGACAGGTACTGCTGGCGCGAATCAAGAGTTGTTTGTTCAACGACGCGTGTAAGACAAACAGGAGCCGCATGGGCACTACTGAACTCGTTCGGGCACGGATAAGCGCTCGAAAGGGAGGGGGTGTCGGTGAGGTGGTGTGTTGTTTCTCCTTTTTTGAGTGTGGGTTTTTGAAATAAATAGTTGAAGGGTCTTCATGTCGGTGACGCTGTTTCGGAGGAGGAAAGAGATGGCGCTCCGGCGGAAGGCGGGTTCAAGAGTGAAGGTGTGCGCTATGGGCATTGGGAAGCGTCTTCTGCTCCTGCTGCTCGCCGTTGGCCTGATGGCTTTTGCTTTCAGTCCGGCCTACGCGCAGCAGACCGGCAAAATTGTCGGTAAGGTCGTGGACGCCAGAACTGGCCAGCCTTTGGGCGGGGCGAACGTTCTGGTTGAAGGGACCAAGGTCGGTGCCTCCACGGACCTCGACGGTGTGTTCTTTATCCTGAACGTATCGCCGGGCATCTACACGGTTCAGTCGTCTGTCCTCGGATATTCGCCTGTCCGTTATGAGGAAGTTCGTGTGAGTACCGGATTAACTACCACCCTCAGCTTCGAGATGGAGGAGACGGTCATGGAAGCCGCGGAAGCGGTAACCTTTATTGCCGAGCGTCCCCTTATCCAGAAGGACCAGACAGAAAGTCGTACAACCCGCAACGCCGCGGACATCAAGCTGATGCCTGTTGCTACGGTGACAGAGGTTGTAAACCTGACTGCTGGTACTGTTGGTGGCAACTTCCGAGGAGGCCGTGGAACCGAAGTCTCGTATCTGGTTGATGGTACGGCGATGATGGATCCGTTAACGGGCAACGAGGAAAACAACATCCCGATGATCACGTTTGAGGAAATCAACGTGATTACCGGCGGTATGGGCGCCGAGTACGGCAACGCCCTGTCGGGTGTTGTCGCACAGGTGACGAAAGAAGGCGGCGATCGTTTTTCCGGCGCCGCCACGATTCGCACGAACGACGCTGGCTCGACCTTCATCGGGGCGCGTGACCAGATGAAGGACGTTCAGGGATCGATTTCCGGTCGGATTCCGTTCTTCCCGAGGTCGCTCGGCGACATGTATTTCTTCGGGTCGGGTCAGTGGTACAACACCCTTGGTCGTTTTCCGAATGACAACAACAACATCTCCAGTGGTTTCGGAAAGCTGACCTACAAGCTGAGTCCTCAGCACAAGCTGACGATTAGCGGGTCTGCCTCAAACCAGTTCTACAGCTTCTATGCATCAGCTAATGGTGGCACCGACTATCATCTCTGGAGCAGGACAACGGTCGAAGACAGACTTGCGCAATTCCAGCCGGAAGAGGGAGTGACTCCGTTTCTGGACGCGAATGGTGATCCCTGGTACGGTAACGGCCAAGTGGATACCGAAGATTTAAACCACAACGGTATTCTCGATCCCGGCGAAGACCTGGACGGAAACGAAGCCCTTGATACCGAGGACCTGAACCACAACCTGGCGCTGGATGAGTACAACATGCTGGAACACACGCCCTATTTTTTCCAGCACACGAACAGCTTTGCCGTGAAGTGGAACCACGCCCTGTCCAGCAAGTCGTTCTATGAGGTGAGTCTCTCGCGTTATCAGACGAAAATGCATTACAACACGCGAGAAAAGTTCAACGAGGATATCAACGGCAACGGTCAATTAGACCTCGAGCCTTCATTCGGCTCGATCAACGATATTCCAGACAGCCTGATGAACCTGTACGGAAACCTCATCGCCTCCAACTCTGACCAGTCGCTCTTCTGGATCGACTACAATGGGGACGGTGTCCTCGAGTATGAAGATCTGAACGGCAACGGAGTGTGGGATTGGACAGTTTACGGTCCAAGCACGGATCTGTTCACCGACGAGAATGACAACGGCGTCATCGATGCTTCCGAGGCCAGCGGCACAAACCTGACCTGGAACGACATCAACTTCAATGCTTCGTCGAAGGACAACGACAACTACTACATCTACGGTGACGGCCGGACCTACAACCGTGCCCGCTGGAACAACGACGACAAGGTTACCTGGACGATCAACGCCAATGCGACGAGCCAGGTTCATCGCTATCACCAGTTGAAGACGGGTGTTGAACTTAAGTATTACGACCTCAAGGATCACGACGTTGACATGGCCTCTGGCGGCAACGTCTATGGTCAGAACATGAAAGCCCAGCCACGCAGCTACGGCGGCTGGTTGGAAGACAAGATGGAGTTCGAGGGCATGATCGTGAACCTTGGCGTGCGTCTCGACGTCTTCGACATCAACTGGAACAACTATCCGACTGACATTACCGATCCGGTCACGGATCAGACAACAGGCGGAACGGTGAAGAATCCGACTTCGATTGGGGCGAAGTCCTACTGGAGCCCACGCCTTGGTGTGGCGTTCCCGATCACCGAGCGGGATCTGCTGTCGTTCAACTACAGCAAAAACTTCCAGACGCCGATTCTGCAGTTTGCGTTCACCAACATCAACTGGGATTTTTCGGGCGCTTTCCCGCTGATTGGCAACCCGAACCTGGACCCCGAACGGACAACGGCGTACGAGCTGACATTACGTCACCAGTTCACGGATGACCTGGTTATCGTCACAACCGGTTTCTACAAGGACATTTCCGGCCTTATCGATACGCGCCAGGTGTTCTACAACCCACTGAACTGGTATGGTCTCTACATCAACCAGGACTACGGCAACGTCCGTGGTTTTGAGGTCAGCCTCGAGAAGCGTTTCAGCAACTACTACAGTGGCAACATCAGCTACACCTATTCTGTTGCGAAAGGAAAGAGCTCCACCACGCGACAGGGATACCTGACGGCCTACGACTCCACGGTTCCCCGCACCACGGAAAATTATCTGGACTGGGATCAGCGCCACACGCTGTATGGCAACCTCCAGTTCATGGTGCCCAGTGGAACGCGTCCGTTTGGGCAGTCGTGGATGGACGAAGTGTCCTTTAGCTTGATCGGCAAATATGGTAGCGGGCTTCCCTACTCATCGCCGTCGAAGGACAAGAATCCTCCGATCAACGACAAACGGTTGCCGTATACGATGGAGTTTGACAGCCGTCTGCAGAAGCGGTTCTCGTTCAGCGACCACATGGGTATGTATGTCTACCTGATGGCCTACAACCTGTTCGACAACCGCAACATCAATCAACGGTACTTCCAGAACAATGCGGATATCTCGTGGTACGAGTCTGTTGACGAGAACAACATCGCTCGTGGCAACCACGGTTACAACGGAACCAAGGATGTCAACGGTCAGTACGATGAACCGGGTTATTGGGACCGTGGCCGGCTGTATGAACTGGGCATAGGCCTCGAGTTTTAGGCAAGCGAGGAGGTAAGCCGTGAAACGATTCATCTCTTTGATGGTTGCCGGTGTCCTGCTGGCGTCCTCGCTGGGTGTGGCTTCTGCCGAAGCGGCAGTAAAGTCTCTGAACCAGGTGAAGGGGCCGGCGATGACATCCGCCCGACCAGGACCACAGGTACATGTTCATAACGTTGGAACGTTGTGGAATGCGGTGACGAATATTGGCGTCTACGGCGATCCGAACAACAACTATCCATCGGGCGAATGGCCCGGTGGAGCAGGTCTCAACTACATTTGGGAAGGGCGTTTTTGGTTTGGCGCCAGAGTCGGTGGCGTAGCTCGTGTCAGCCATGCAGATTATGGCAACTACGAGCTTAAGCCGGTGGATGGTTCGGTATTCTACTTCGGTTCGGGTCCAAAGTCCATTCAGGACGGGTACGTTCAGTATGATGATACAGACGCCGGGATTGGTGGTCACACACCCATCGGTGTCCAGATGTCGGAACGTGCCTTGGCGTGGTCACTGCCCGATTACGATGACTTTGAAGTGTATTACATGGAGATCAAAAACGTTTCTGGTGGTACGTTGAACAACGTTTTTGTGAACTGGGTGTATGACAACGATGTCGGCTCCGGTCCGAACGGTGCAAGTCACGGTAACGGAGGTGCCATCGACGACCTCGTCGATTACGATGGCTGGACGCCCGAAGGTCAGAACATATGGCGGTATGACTGGGTGGACCCGTTGGATCTCGACGGCAATGGCATTACCGGTTACGACTACTGGGGCTGGCCCATTGCAGATTTGAAAAACCCTTACTACTGGGGCTACAGCGATCAGTACGCTCCGGCGGCAGCAATACCCGAACCTGATGGTATTTACGACGAGTTCCAGATTTATATCGAACCAACAGCAGGGGTTATTCGTTATCAGACGGATGTCCCCTCGAAAGGGATTGTTGCAGGTGATCCAGTCGTCACCTTGGATGGCGACACGCTGCACGGGTATTTGTTCTCCCGTAATGCCAGTATCATGTTCGACGGTGATGATCTTGCCACCTCGGACAACGACTTCGGTGAGCGTACAGCGAGCGTCCCGACTTCCGGTGTAATCGGAACACGGTTGCTCTACAACCCAACGCCACCGTTTAACACGACTCCGGAGGATACCTTCCCGCGTCCCTATTCTCACCAGTGGTGGAACTGGGAATCCGACCCGGGTTCAGATGTTGAAAAATACCAGTACATGGAAGGCACTCATGCACTGTCCCTTGGGATGAATTTCTTGCCGCATCCCTGGGACTATCCTGGTGGTGCACCTGTATTCGACTACCGTTACCTGCAAGCGATTGGACCCATCAATAACTGGGCTCCCAACGAGTCGAAGAAATTCGTGGTGGTTACCGGTGTTGGTTACGGCATGCAGGGTATGCGTGAGAACCTCGACAACGCCATGATCGCTTACTATTCCGGCGATCACGATGTGATTGGCGACCCGGTCCTGACGTACCAGAATCCCTCTGCATATGGCAATCAGTTGGGGTTCACGGGTTCATCGCCAGTAAAGATTGTGGATGACAGGCACTTTATTCTGCCGATTCCGCCGTCCATCCCACAGCTTAACTACAGTGCTGGCGACCAGTCGGTCAACCTCGTGTGGGACACAAGTGCTGAAAGCGCGATCGACAACTTTGTCGGTGGCCCGGACTTTGAGGGATATAAGATTTATCGTTCGAAGTACACTACCGCGAATTGGAAGCTGATCGCTGTGTTTGACGTAATTGATGGACCTGTTTACCTGACGAACACGGATGGTGACACGGTCAATCCGATTACTGTATTGAGCACCAGCACGGTGTTGACGTATTACGAAGATGGCTATGCCGAGGCAATAGAAGCCGGCGATTACCAGTACATCATGGTTGACCTGCCGGGTACCGGCCTTAGCGACATTGCGCATCAATACTCGGATGGTGGCGGCGACTTCATGGACGAGACTGGCACCCAGGCAATTTTCCGGGATATTGAGGTGCCCATCAACGGACTCAATTATTACTACACTCTTGCGGCCTATGATCCTGACAAGGGTGCTTTGAAGTCGATTGAATCGGCACGATCCAACTATCGCAAGACGGTTGGCGGTTCCGCCGATCCCGTGGTTCCGCGTGCTAACTCCGCCGGGACGAGCAACCTTGATAATGTCAATGTGGTCCCGAATCCGTATAAGGGTACGGCGTCGTTCGAGGCTCGGTATCAGAACCGCATCTCATTCATCAATCTGCCAGACCGTTGCAAGATCTCGATCTTTTCGCTTACGGGCGACCTGATCGATGAAATCTGGAAGAACGACGGTCAGGCGGGTGATGCGAGCTGGGATCTGATCAGCAGGAACAATCAGTCGGTTGTTTCGGGTCTCTACCTCTATGTGGTGGAAACACCCGGTGGAGACAAGAAGATCGGCAAGTTCCTGATCATCCGCTAACCTTTGCAAGGGAGTACGACCATGCGCAGAATGAGTAAAACTGCATCGGTCTTGCTGGTGGTCGGACTGCTTCTGGCCGGTTCTCCGCTGTACGCTGGAGACTTTGCCAAGGTTGGCACGACCGGTTCCGACTTCCTCAAGATTCCCATCGGCACACGAGGAGTTGCCATGGGTAACGGTTTCTCGGCGCTTAGTAACGACATAACCGCCATGTTCTGGAACCCGGCAGGGTTGACAAACATGAAGGGAAAGGGCGTTTATCTCGAGCGCATCAACTGGCTCGCCGACATCAGCTACAATGCTGTTGGTGTGGCCTACAACCTTAACCCGTTCTGGGCTGTCGGCGTATTTGGAGCCGTGATGAATTCGGGTGACATTCCAGTCACAACCGTCGAGCAACAGAACGGTACCGGAGAAACCTTCTCGGTCAACAACTTCGTTGCAGGTGTGTCGATTGCCAGCAAGCTGACCGACAAATTCAGCTTCGGCGCCAACATCAAATACGTCCACGAAGACCTGGACAAGGAAATTTCCGGATCGTATGCGGTGGACGTTGGTACGATTTACGATACGCGCTGGAATACCATGCGAATTTCGATGAACATTCGAAACTTCGGCCCGGAAATTCAATTGGCCGGCGAGTACCATGATTGGGATAATGGTGCACAATTGCCAGATCCTCAGAGCTATCTGGCCTATCATTTTCCGATGGTTTTCCGGCTCGGGGTTGCCTTGGATCCGATTCAATCCGCCACGAACCGTCTGACTGTGGTGGGCGAACTGGAGCATCCGAACGACAACGTTGAGCGTATCAACGTGGGTGGAGAGTATGCCTTCCAGGAGATGTTCTTCCTCCGGGGCGGCTACACTTTTAACCATGACTCCCTTGGGATGTCTGCGGGTGTTGGAGCGAAATTCGCAGGCTTTGAGATCGATTACACCATCAGTGATTTCAGTGTGCTTGATCTCGTGCATCGCTTCAGCATCCAGTTCGGATTCTAGGACTTTCACAGAACTTCATTCGGTCCTGATCTGCGGGTCGGAACCGAACGAAGGAGGTCAAAGACATGTCAATGGTCAGACGTTCTTTCTGGATGGTCGCTCTTCTGATAATGGCGTTTGCTGCCGTGTCCCAGGCTCAAGTGGTCCCGGACAGCGCTGTCTACGATGAAGCGACCAATGTGTTGTCCATCTATTTCAGCGGCACTGTCCGTACGACGGCCTCCATGGTCCCGGTCGGTCAGCTTGTCCTGGATGATGACAACGGAGGGATCCGGGATGATTACACACTCCTGGGCGGAACCGTCATGAACACCGCGTCGACAGGCGCGGTTGTTCAGATCCGACTCTATTTTGGCAACTTGATCAGTTCAGCAACCTACACCGATGTTAACGGCGAAGATCAGACGTACGATATATGGGGCAATGATATTTCTGCCCTGCTGGAGATTGAAAACGTACTGTCGCATTCTTCGCTTTCACTGATCGTTCCCACTGGGGTGTTTGTTACCCCAACGAACCAGGCTGTGACAGGCGCTACGGTTCCTGTGAGCTATGTAGTGGATACATCGCCGGTAACATTTGTCAGCGCTCAGTACAACGCGGACACTAACATCCTCAAGTTTACCTTCTCTGATAAGATTCAGTTTGACGAGGTGGCGGAGGATAAGGCCAGAAATGACGCCAACGGTTGGCCAGCGCCAGGCGATAGTGTGCTCAATGTTTTACCGCCTGAAGATTTGAACGGCAACGGTGTTCTTGATTTTGAGAAAAACCTTGTCAAAGCTTCCATTGATCTTACCGTGGGCGGTGAAAGTTTCCAGCCGTCAAGCTCCATCATTGCATCATTACGGGATACCACAGTCATCGACGTTCTGCTCACCTATGCGGAGCAGCAGATCTTCGAGAACATGAACCTGGCAAGTGGGATCACGGTTACGTTCCCGGTCAACACATTCCTGGATCAGGATTACAACAGTGTGGTTCCGGTGGCCGATATGGCCGTAACCTACGTGCCTGATGCAACCCCGCTTCAGATGACCGCGGCGACCTACGACATGGGCACAAACCAGCTCGTAGCGACATTTAACGCAACATTGGGTGCGAATGCAGCCACCCTCTCCCGTGCATCCAGGTTTACCTTCGAGCTGATCGATGCAAGCAGCAACATTCTCGATTCCTACACGTTGGAAATCGCTCAGCAGATAGCACGCGCGAATGGAAACCTGGCGTTGTCCGTCCTGCTGCTCCCCTCGGATGCTATGCATGTCGAGGACATGATCGACAGCCTTGACCTTGAGGTTGGCGAGTCGATTCAGATTTCAGCCGAACCATTTGTTACGCTGGATGAAGCTGGGAACGGCAATGTGGCTGGAATCCAGCCGGTTACAATCGGTCCTGAAACGGCGACATTAAAGGCCCCAGAGCTCTCGACGACGGATGTGGTTGAGTATGATGCTGCAACCAACACCCTGACCGTGCCATTTGATTTGAGCCTTGACGCCGCAATCGATTCGGCCAATTTCACGCTGGTTGCTGGTGACGTTTCGATTTCGCTGGCCGACGCTCATCCCAGTCGTGCTCTGTCAAACAAGGGCGTGGCTCTTGAATTGACGGATGAGACAGCCTTAGAGGTCGAATCCGTTACAGACAAGGACGGGATCACATTGACGGTTGACCCGTACGCTGTTCTTCAGTCTCGATTCAAAAACGGCAACCGTCTGATCGAAGATGCTCCCGTCACGTATGTTGCAGCCACTATGGCTCCACTCCTGCAGACCATTTTCTACGACACCGAGAACGGTCTTCTGATCATCGAGTCGAGCAATGCAGAATTCGAGCCCAGCACCCAGATAGATCTCACACAGCTGACTCTATCTGGCGTTCAACTTGCTGCTCCGGATTCGGCTCATTCTCTGTCTCCGACAGAAGCAGTATTCTACCTTTCAGCAAGCGTTGTCGCGTCGCTGAATGCGTTGTCGGCTGATGATATGATGGAACCGTCAGCGGTTATGGGTGCAGGTTTGCTTACGAATTCGGATAGTTTGGCGTCGCTTGCAACGACCGGTGCCGTGATGAACGGCGATGTGCTGACGAATGGGACCGAAACGGCGACATTGTCGCTTGGGTTTGGCCGTCAATTCAGCATTCGCAGCTATGAAGCGTTCCCAACGCCGGCACGGACGATCTACGCCTTTCTGAAGGCAGAGAGCGATAACGCCTACTGGTATGTTGACAACGTTGCACTCAGCGATGGGCTGTTTGACAGCACCAGCCTGGCAAACGTCATCAAATTCTTCCAGGATTCCACTCCATATGACACCCTGATGGGAGCCCGCGATGTATTGATGGATATCTATGCGCCAAACAAGGCCAGTCTGGTTCCTGACATGGTGAGCTTTGTTGTTACCGATGTTCTGGATGAGTTCGGTCTGGGTCGCAACGATTCAAAAGCTACCCTGTGGAAATCAGGGTATATCGTGCCGGACGATGACCTGATCTATCTGGATTGTGATCCCACCACTTTTGGTACATCTGCGGTCACGTCAGCGGGTCTTCGTCACGTTGCCCAGCTCTTCAGCGAATACCTCAGCTACAAGCTGGATTCCTTCGAGGAGCTTTGGCTCCGAAAGGGACTTGCGTTCTTCAGTGAATTCCTGATTGGCAGCCGCGATGTGGATGTCGCAGGATTCACAGAGCCCACGTTCGGCGGAGGTGGTGCTGCCACTGGTTTTTCCGGAGCAAACGATCTAACCTTTATCGGCGGCGATCTGCGCGACAGGCTTGACTACAAGCACGCATACATGTTCCTGCTCTATCTCTATGAGAAATACGGGGCGGAGGAGATCATTACCCAGATATCCGAGTCACGGCGTATCGGAATCAACAGCATTCAAACGGTCCTGAATCTCATGTGGGAACAGGGCGCTTTTGACGATACTGCCGGTCGCAAGACAGATGTCGAGGATCTGTACCTTGACTTTGCAACGGCAATCCTGCTTGACATGAGGTTGGCTACCGACGATCCGGGCAACGGCTTGTACGAGTTTCACAACTTGAATAATGGCTTCACTGTGGCTCCTGGCATTGCCCTTCTCTGGTCGCCGTCACAGAAGCCTCCCTACAGCTTCACAGGAACAAACTGGGGCTTCATGTTTATCAAAACGGCCTACAATCCTGGTGGTGGCGTGACCTTGCCCCTGATCAGTTCGACGGACTCGTTGGCGATTAACGTTGGCGAGGATGGAGCTACGATGCGATTCCGCAAGCTGAATTTTACGGTGGACGAATTCGGCTTCGGGGCTCGGACAGTGTACGACGTGCAGGAACTGGATGCCAAGGACGGCAGCGAGTTGGTTCCAATCAGCCATGGCGTTGATTGGACTTTCGGACCCGCAACGAATCCCGACGCAGAAGTCCGCATGACGATCTTTGTGGCGGTCAACGCTGGCGATTTTCTCCTGACCAACGATATCGAGGCTGCGGATTATGTGAATCTGTTCGTTGCACAGAACAGTCTTTACAGCCGCAAGTTTGAGGTTTACGTTCTCGCTGATCGTCAGCTGTACAGTGCTCCCGGAATAGAAGCTCCGATCCTGACCGTCACCATGGACAGCGATACGGTGGCAACCTTTTCCAATGCTGAGGATTATGTTCTTGGACAGAACACGGGGACGGCATATCAGTATTTTACGTCCACATGGCTTAGCGAATCCGGCAGTTACACCTGGTACCTGAGTGGTACGTTCGCAAACGGTCGCTCTATTAGTGCCGTGGGATCGGTCCCGGTAACCGTGACCAGTGTAGGCAACGGCGAATCCAAGCTGATTGCGATCGATGAAGAGTTCCAGATGCAGATTTCCGGACGTTCATTCGATCATGAGCAGTACATGACAGTGGTTGCGAATTACATGGGTCCGGATCAAGTGGACAGAGGTTCATTGATGACAAGCAGCAAGGTTGATCGCATCCAAGTGAGCCAGATGTTCAGTATTGCAGCCGAGCAGAAAGATCTCAGTGACCCGGCAATGTTGACCTTGGCTTTCGACAAGGAGGTTGCCGGTGACAGGGATCTTGGTATCTACTACAACTACAAGGGCCAGTGGGTTTATGTTGGCGGCAGCGTGAACCGTGAAAGCGGTACCGTGTCCACCCGCATAGGCAAGCTTGGCGATTATCGGGTGATGGCCGGACGGCTTGGCGAAACGCCTGCCGAATTGGCTCTGCCAACGGAATTCGCACTGAAGCAGAACTACCCGAACCCGTTCAATCCGTCGACGACCATTGAGATAGTGTTGCCGAACGCCAGCAATGTCCATCTCGTGATCTTTGATATTCTGGGTCGCGAAGTGGTGCGCCTCGTGGATAGCCCGCTGCGTTTCGGAAGCCACAAGGTCGTGTGGGACGGCCGCAATGCTTATGGTCAACCTCTTTCATCGGGCGTTTATTTTGTCCAGATGCGAGCGGATGATTTCAGCGGCGTGCGGAAAATGGTTCTGGTGAAGTAAGCGTTACCAAGGAGGAAACATACCATGCGTCGGTATCAACGCAGGAAAAACATGAGCCTTCTCTTGGCGGCGCTTCTCGTGTTCGGCATCAGTGTGGTCGGATGCGATAGAAATGCCGTCAAACCAGAAGATTTTGATTTGACTGAAACAGTCGACTACATGATTCAGCAGGGCTGGGTGGAGCTGCAAAACGGTAATCCGGATGTTGCAGTCGGACGGTTTTCTGCGGCTGCCAACGCCGATGCCACGAGCCTTGAGGCTTATCTCGGATTGGGGTATGCATACGCCTTGATGAATCAACCCTCGGTAGCCATGAACAATTTCGGAAACGTCATTGCTCTGGCTCCGGTGCTGGGTTATGCTTCTGATGATGTGATTTTTGCCGAGACGTACGCTGGCATGGCAGCCGCATATCTTGCGGCGAGCGACTATACCAATGCCATCAAATATGCCCTGCTCGGGGAGGTCATCTGGGAGGCAAAACCCGCTTCAGAGCAGGTCCATCGTCATCTGGAAGGCTTCGGCCTGGTGGATCTCCGGTTAATCTGTGCGGAAGCTTACTACGGTGACGAGCAGTACGATCAGGCGCTACTCGTGGTAGACTTGGTTGCCCCAGGCTTCATTTCCAGCGCAACCCATATTCTGCCCGTCACTGGTGAACTACGGGCCGTAACTCTACTGCAAACAACAGCAACGGACGGAATTGCGAGAGTCTCGTTGAGTCACAGCAATCTGATCTATCCGCAGTCTGCATCCATTGATGGTTTGGATTATGCGGTGGTGGATTATACTGTCTCTGGAAGAACGGTCATGGTTCAGGGAACCCCGATTCCCGCAGCGGGAGACAGCGCTACCGTTGATTATCTTTATGCGGACGATTTTGGCTTGTTTCTCATTGAACTGCGGGATAAATTGCAGGCACTAACTCAGTAGTAGACCCATAACAAAAAGCGCACCTGGAACCATCCGCACAGGCGGATGGTTCCAGGTGCCAGGAAACCATGGAGGATGTTATGATCCGTAAGTTTGTTGCGCTGGGTGTGTCTATCTTGGTGTTTGCCGGTGTGGCATTTGCCGGTGAGATGCTGGATGTGGTTCCGCTTTCGGGCAAGAACCTTCAGGTTGAGAGGGTTGTGGGCCCCGTTGCGGGTATTAGCCAGTATCGTTCAGTGGATGGTGTTCAGACTGAAATTTTCCGTTTGCGCCGCCACACCGGCTCGGCCGAGTATTATCTCGGATCGGGAGCTACGGACGACACATTCACAGTGTATCTGAAGCCGCTGGCCGCATGTTCCCTTTACTGGGTGCAGGAACAGTGGAACGATGCCGGTACGGTTACGGCCTATCTGTGGGAACCGGGCGCAGCCTGGTTGGCGGCGTACCCCACTGGACGTGCCACGCTTCCCGATGAGGGTCGTGGACTGGTCGCGGAATCCCCGATCGGCGACGTGATCTTCGGCCCGTCGAATGCAACATCCACTGGCGATTGGGGCTACCTCTTTGACGAGAGCCAGATGGCATCTGCCGCCGTGTGTCGTCCGAATGCCGAAGCCTTCATGGCTGGTTGGGTGAAACAGTCGGCTGACCAGCTTCCTCACCCGTTGGCTGACGATGTCAGTGGCCGTGGATTCACCTACACGTGGTTTGGTGGTCCCTGGACAACGGCCGCCGAGCCGGATGGTTCGATTTGGGGTATGTACTCCGGCAGCCTCGAGCTCGAGGTTATGCTTGAAGTCGGTGTCAGCTATCCGTGGGGTTCTCCACCACTTATCGAAGGGTTGAGCCAGATTTCGAACTCGATCAACGGCAACAAGACCAACGACTTCGAGGTTTCGATCCTTGATCCGCTTTCAGGTTGGGATGCCAGCGATCACGCCTTTTTCGCTTATGAAGTCTTTACGGGTGGCACAACCTCAGTCGGTGTGGACTCCTTCGAAATCTTTGACGTAGACGCTGACAACATCTTCCTCGGTACAGTACCTGATCTCGACTTGAGCGTAGGCGACGTGGTTGAGTACTGGGTTGGCGCTACCGACAATGATGAAGAATACAACTCTACGGCCGAGTCGAAGATGTCGTACGAGATTCTGACTGCACCGGATCCCAGCATGCAGATTCTGTGGCTGGATGAAGGTGGTGTCGGTACGATGGATGACTATGGCCAGTTGGCGATCTCGCTGGATCACCTCGGCTACTACGATGTGACCGAGTACTACTCTGTCTCGGACAACGGCGTAGACAGCTACATTGTTGATGCGAATGACTGGGTCTTCATCCTTTACACAGGCTCCAGCGCCAACGGTTTCCCGATGACAGCGGGCGGCGATGATCCGTTTGTAAGTTACGTCGCTGGCGGTGGCAACATCATCCTCTCCGCACCCGACTGGGCATGGGGACAGGGCATCAACGGTGACAACCCAACGTACTTCTCGGCTGGCGATCCTGCATTCGATTACTTCGGCATGGTGGGTATCAACAGCGACCCGATCGAAATTGCTGACTCGACGTATGTTGGTGTCGCTGGCACCATTACGGAGAATTTCGAGTCCGAACCGTACGTGATTTACTACGATTGGACCGGCGCGAACACTTGGGGTGACTTTATTTACCCAGACGATTTCGTCAACGGCCCGATCTTCATCGGCAGTGAAGACGCAAGCACGTATGGCGTCCAGAACACCACCGCCGGTGGCGGCATGGGCTACTACTTCTCATTCGAGATTGGTGGCGCGTCCAACTCCGACGATGGTACGTACAACGTGCCAACTCAACAGCTTGATGATTTTATGACTAAAATCCTCAATGATTTTGGTCTTTCTTCGCCTGAGGGCGGAAAGGCTCTGCCTGGTGTATTCACGTTGAACCAGAACTATCCGAACCCCTTCAACCCGAGCACCCAGATTTCCTTCACGGTGCCTCAGGCTGGCAAGGTGATGGTGAAGGTGTACAACGTCACGGGCCAGGAAGTTGCTTCGCTGTTCAACGGCACTATGGCGGCGGCCGGTACGAAGACGCTGACGTTTGATGCCAGCAAGCTGGCGAGCGGTGTCTACCTGTATCGGATGGAAGCCGGTAACTTCGTCCAGACCCGCAAGATGGTTCTGGTGAAGTAATCACTTCATTTAAACGATGAACCAGCAGCCGGACACTTCGGTGTCCGGCTGCTTTTTTGTTGCTGAAGCGAAAGGGAAAAGCATCAGGTCACCAAGTACATCAGTGCAAGAGGTTTCATTCTGTTGCATTTGCTGGAGGCGAACGTCGATCAACGAAATGAAAAGCGGACCTTTCACAGAAAGGTCCGCTTTCATTATTCCAACAACACGAAGTCATTAAAAAACGAATCCTAGACGACCGTCAAAAACTCGGGATTCATAGTCTCTTTCTTCAAAAATCTCAAGGACCGGTCCCATTGGTACATTGTACGCTACCAGCACTTTCACGGGGATACCGTTGACTTTGGCTGGTTCGAATTTCCACCGGGCGACAGCGTCGATTGCATTTCGAACAGCCAACCCGCTGGTGCGGTAGAGTACTTTAGCCTGCTCAACCCGTCCCTCTTCGTTTACGAGAATCTCGAAGGTGATATAACCTTCGATTTCGTGGTGGTTTATCGCCATTCGAACCGGTTTGATCGGATTGATCAACACAGGTGGCGAATAGCCTTTCACCTGATTCACAGGAATGGCGTTATCAGAACTGGACCGGTATTCCTGATCGGCAAAAGATCCCTGTACAATCAACAGGCCGAAGGCGAGGAGCATGAGTATGCGAACGCTTTTCATGGTGGTTTCCTCCCAAAGAATTCTCCCAGACATGATATGAAAGCGCAAGTGATATGCCACAAGTCTACATCTTGTATAATATAAATTTAGAAAATCTTACTCTGTCTCGAAACTTGCAGATTTAGACTCACCTAACGCAAAATGCTACTCATGCCAGCGATGGCAAGAGAGCGAGACCCGCTTGACAGGCTTCCTCACGATGAGCACCTTCAACTCTTAAAGGTAAACAAATTTTTATTCATCCGCGAGGATTCCCATGAGGTCGTTGCGCCGTTTCCTTTTGTCGGACAGCAGGTATTCGACTTGCAGCATCTGGGCCGCAAGTTTGCTGTCTCTGGCAGTGTTGGTCCTTTTGTCTTCCTGTGCCGCGCCAACTCCACCGGTGGCGGCCATTCAGACGAAAACAGACACACTTTTCAGTGATGTGAGAACGGACGATTATTACTGGTTGCGTGAAAGAGACAACCCGGAGGTGATTTCCTATCTGGAAGCGGAAAACGCCTACACGAACGCGGTAATGAAGTCCACACAACAGTTTCAGGAGACGTTGTTCGAGGAAATGAAAAGCCGCATCGAGGAGAACGATTATACCGTTCCTGTGCGCAAGGGTGACTGGTACTATTACGAGCGCACGGAGGCGGGGAAGGAGTATCCAATTCACCTTCGCAGGGGCGCAGGTGGAACTTCGCCGGAACAGGTGGTGCTGGACGAGAACACGCGGGCGGCCGGCAAAGAGTATTATGAAGCCGGTGTTTATGAGATCAGCCCCAGCCAGGGCATTCTTGCATTCGCCGAAGATACCACCGGCAGAGAAACCTACACCCTCTATTTCAAGGACGTGGACGATGGAAGCCTGTACCCCGACAAAGTGGACAGCGTCTACTATTCAGGTGCCTGGGGAGGAGACAATCAGACATTCTTCTATGTCACTCTGGATGATGCTCTGCGTCCCTGGAGAGTCTGGCGGCACCGTCTGGGTACCCTCTCGTCGGAGGATCTGATTGTTTTCGAGGAACCGGACGATCGTTTCTTTCTCGAAGTGAACGAGTCCAAGGATCAGAAGGTTGTGATGATCCATTCCGAGAGCGAAAGCGCCAGCGAGGTGTATGTCCTCCCGTCAAGCGATGCGGGTGGTGAGTTCCGCAGCCTCCAGCCTCGCCGCGACGGCGTACTGTATTACGCGGAGCATCTCGGCGATCGATTCCTGATTCGTACGAACGACACAGGAGTCAATTTCCGGTTGGTCGATGCCTCGGAAAACCGCTCCGGGTACGGCAACTGGCGTGAAATTCTGCCCGCTCGCAGGGACGTTCTGCTTGAAGATTTTGATGTTTTTACAAAGGCCGTCGTGCTTTACGAACGCGAGAACGCCCTTCGTCATGTATGTATCCTCAATGTGAAGTCCGGAAAGATACGCACCGTGCCGTTTGACGAGGAAATTTACACCGTCCGTAACGGCGAGAATCCCGATTACAATTCGGATAGCCTGAGGGTGATGTACACGTCGATGATCACACCGGTAACGATTTATGACGTCAATCTCGAATCTCTTGAAAGGACGGTGCGGAAGCGTGATGAAGTCGGTGGTGGATATGATCCGGAGCAATACAAGTCGTTCCGTGCCTATGCTCCAGCGCGCGACGGCGAAACGATTCCGATATCCATCCTGATGCAGAAGGATACGCCGATGGATGGAAGCGCGCCGCTCCTGCTGTACGGCTACGGTGCGTATGGATACACCTACGATCCCCGGTTTAATTCAAGGATCTTCAGCTTGATCGACCGAGGTTTCATTTTCGCCAATGCGCATGTGCGCGGGTCGAGCGCAAAGGGACGGATGTGGTATGAAAACGGCAAAATGATGCATAAGATGAACACGTTTACCGATTTCATCGACGTAGGCGAATACCTGGTGAAGGAGGGCTATACATCGTCCGACCGGCTGACCGCACTGGGCGGGAGCGCGGGTGGATTGACGATGGGCGCCGTGGCCAACATGCGCCCCGACCTGTTCCGTGCCATCGTTGCTGCGATGCCTTTTGTTGATGTCATCAACACCATGCTGGACGAATCGATTCCGCTTACGGTGACAGAATACGAAGAGTGGGGCAACCCTCATGTGGAGGCTGAATACAGCTATATGCGGCAGTACTCTCCATACGATAATGTGAGCGCACAGGCGTATCCGGATCTCCTGATCGAGGCGGGCCTCAACGATCCGCGCGTGCAATACTGGGAACCCGCGAAGTGGACAGCCAAGCTTCGGGCAATGAAAACCGACGACAACCGTCTGCTGCTGTGGACCAACATGTCAGCCGGACATCAAGGGACCTCCGGACGTTATGGCCGCCTGCATGAAGCAGCCTTTGAGTACGCGTTTCTGCTCACTGCAGTTGGTATAGACAAATAGGGTATATGATGGGTTCCACAAGAGACCGGGCAAATCCGGTCTCTTTCTTTGTGTTGCCAGTCAAGCGCGAGGGGGACTGGCATAATACAGCATTCACTTGATTTATATTTCATTCGGGGGGCCGGTCAGGCTTCGCGGGAAATTCCCGGGGACGGACAGGCAATGCCGTACGTCTCATCGGGCTTCAGCGCCAGGAAAAGGATACCTTTCCAAAGTTTCTTGCTGCCCGAATGCGTTCATTTTCACCATCTGGAGAAATCATGAAGCGTCCGCAAAAAGTACTGATGTTGCTTGCACGCGATCCCGTTTTTGAACAGCGGGTTTTTCAGCTTTCGGCGCGGACACTCCGTGACGCCGGGTTTGAGGTGACCATCGTTGGACCACGTTATCGCGATGAACCGGTTGAACAGGTTGTTGAAGGCATCCGCATTATTACCTATCAAAAAATGAAAAATACAATCCTTCGCAAGTTTCATACGTTGGCGGTTCTTTGGAAACACTCCCTGCGTCACCCGGCTGACATTCTGCATGTGTTTGAGGTGGACGCTCCACTTTTTGTCGCCGCCATGGCGAAACGCCGCCTCAGAAAGCGTGGAAAGGAAATCAAGCTGGTGTTCGACAGCCCGGAAGTCTGGTCCTATTTCTATCCTGCGCAAACCCGGTTCCGCTTCCTGCGAAAATGCATTCGCAACACTGTCGTGAATTATGAGGACTGGATGGTTCAGAAACATGTGGACGCCATCAGCACCGCGCATGTCCTCGAGGAATCCTATTATCAGTGGTTGAATCCATGGCTGCCGATTCGGTGGGTTGTCGGCGGACCTCCGATGAATGAATGGCCTGATCCGCCCGAAAGAAAAGGCCCCATTCGCATCCTTGGGCATGATGGGTATTTCACGCTGCAGCGAGGCATGGATGTGATGCTTCATGCCTTCGAACTCCTGTCGGGGGAATTTCCCAAGCTTCGTCTGCTCGCCGCGGGCAGTTTCATGGAGGAGCGCGACAGGGAATACTTCGAAAAGTGGTGCATAAGAACGGGACTTGGAGATCGGGTCGAGGTGATGGGATGGGTGCCGCGGGACGAGGTTCTGCCCCACCTTGACAGGATGGACATTGGAATGATCGCCAACCGGCCCGATATCCACAGTGTTCGGTGTTGGCCGGCGAACAAAATGATGAATTACCTTGCCCGCGGCCTGCCCGTTGTCTCTACGCCTGCGCCTCTGTACCGGAGGTTCATCGAGGAGACGGGGTGCGGGGCTGTTTCGGCTGGATTTGACGGTGACTCCTACGCTGCTGCACTTCGTTCGCTTCTGAAGAATTCCAGATCAACACGTGAGATGGGGAGGCGTGGTTACGATAAAGCAGCCGAAACCTACAATCTCGAGCAGGGACGCAAGGCGCTTCTGGCACTCTACGGCGACCTGGATCGACAGTTGCCAAAACGCGATCAGGATGCTGTTCTGAGGGATTGAGACGGGTCGGCAGCTCGCACCGAACACCGCGGGCGACCACCAATCGTCAGCGATTCGATCAGTGGGATACCAGACGTGAAACGAGAATGTCCGCGATCTGGCGAGAACTGGTACCATCGCCGTAAGGATTCTGGGCTTTGCTCATCCTCTCGTAGGTCTCCCGGTCATCAAGGAGCCGCTGCACTCGTGAAACGATCCGCTCGGGATCGGTACCCACCAGTTCCGCCACTCCCGCCTCAATCCCTTCCGGGCGTTCCGTTGCATCGCGCATGACAAGCACGGGGCGGCCCAGCGTCGGCGCTTCCTCCTGCACGCCGCCGGAGTCGGTCAGAACGAGATGGCATCGATCGAGCAGCCAGACAAACGACAGATAGTCCTGGGGTTCGATCAGGTGGACGTTGGGGATCCCGCTAAGGATGTCACGGACGGGTTTCTGAACGTTGGGGTTGAGGTGGACGGGATACACGATCGTGAGATCGGGGTTCGATGCGGCGATACTGCGCAAGGCGTTGCAGATGTTGAGAAAACCCTGGCCGAAACTTTCGCGCCGGTGTCCGGTCACCAGCAGCATCCGCCCGTCCCGCGGCACCATGGGAAATTTTCGGGTCAATTCCTCATTACGGGCGCGTGCTTTTTCCACAACCCAGAGCAGTGCGTCGATTACGGTGTTACCGACTGTGAAAATGTAATTCTCTGGCACGTTTTCGCGGAGCAAGGCCTCTTCAGCCCTTTTTGTCGGCGGGAAATGAAGGTCGGTCAGCACCCCCGTCAGCCTGCGGTTGATCTCCTCGGGAAACGGTGCGTACTTCCGGCCGGTGCGCAGTCCCGCTTCAACATGGATCACCCTGATTTGCTGGTAAAACGCCGCAAGCGCCGTCACAAAGGAGGTCGTTGTATCACCCTGCAGGACGACGGCGTCCGGCTTTTCCCGCCGGAGAACCTCACCCACCGATTTGACGATTCGAGCTGTCAGACTTTCCAGGCTTTGGTTGGGTTGCATCAGGTCCAGGTCGAAATCGGGTTTCAACTCAAACAGCTCAAGAACCTGATCGAGCATCTCCCGGTGTTGAGCGGTGATCAGGATTTTGACCCGAAAATCCGTTCGGGAGGAAAGCTCCTTGATAAGTGGGGCGAGTTTGATCGCTTCCGGTCGTGTGCCGAAGGCAAAGAGGGTTGTCACCATCGTTTTTGCGGGTCCGTGAGTTGAAAAAGGTTAGCAGCTGCCGTTTATTCCGCAGAAAAAACAACCTGAAAGTAGCCCAAACACCTCGGGAAAGCAAGCCGAGTCCAAATCACGCAAAGCGTTAAACGCATGGATTTCCAGAGTCTTGGAAACGAACGGTTGACTCTCTTCACGATCATTCAACATCGTGTTCGGGGTGATGACGCCGTGAAAACGGTTCTCCAGCCAATTAAAGAAAAGTGTCTCCGAGTCATGGAAACTTATTATTAATTGCCGGAGTATATCTATTGAACGAGTCTGCGTGGACGGACGCACCATGCAGTTGCACACCGTCACCCCGGTTCCCGGGGTACTCCCTATGCATAGCGATTTTAATTGATGCTTTGGCTCTGTGGGTGAGGGAGACGGCGTGTGGCATAAAGGTGGAAATGTCTGAGAACAAGATTTTTTCATCTGACAGAGGAGTGGAAATAGAAACCCGCAGGTCTGTTTTCACAGAACTTGCGGGTGATGGCTGGGGATCAGGGATTTGAACCCCGACTGCCTGATCCAGAGTCAGGTGTGCTGCCGTTACACCAATCCCCAAAAGCGCGGTCAAGATAGTATTTGGTGCGTTTTCAGTCAAGGTAACGGTTGTCTACGGCTCTCGGACTGTAAATTTGCGAACGGTATCACAAATAGGTAGATTGGTCCCGATAGAAAGAACGAGCACAGAAAGTGCTAAACTATTCACTTTTTGGGTTTTGAACCAAGAGAGGTTTCCATGAGCAGCAAACGGATTCTCTGGGTACTGGTCATCGCCGCGCTGGTTGGAACCATCATGATGGGTTGTGCAGCCAAGCAGCAGGTGCCCCCTGGTCCGACTCCTGAAGAGATGCAAATGCGGCGCCAGCAGGCACTTGCAGACTCTTTAGCGAAAGTAAGAGCGGACTCCCTGTCAAAAGCCAAGGCGAATTCCCTGGCCAAAGTCAAGACTGATTCTCTGGCACAGGTGGCAGAACTGGAGCGGCAGCGCCTAGAGCAGCAACGGCTCGAGATGCAGCGTCAGCAGGCAGAAGTGCGTCAGGCGAAGGAATCGCTGAGCACGATTTACTACGACTTTGACAAGTCCGAGTTGAAGCCCGCAGCCCGCGCAAAACTCCAGAAGAACGCGGAATTGATCCGGAAATACGATCAGTGGCAGGTTACGGTCGAGGGGCACTGCGATGAACGCGGCAGCACCGAGTACAACCTCGCCCTGGGTGAGCGTCGTGCAAACTCCGTGAAAGAGTACTACGTGAACTACGGAATCAACGCGAGCCGCCTCGAGATCATCAGCTACGGCGAGGAGCGTCCGGTGGACAAGGGCCACGACGAAGCCGCCTGGGCGAAGAACCGCCGTGCTGTCACGGTGGTCAAGTAAGGGATGACGATGAGCGTTCGTTTGGCGAAGGCTAACCTTTGGCGCGGGTGGCGGAAGTTGCTACCCGCGTTTCTTGTCGGGGTACTGCTGCTGTCCGGATGCGCGTCACGCAAAGAGGTCCGCAAATTTCAGGCGGATCACGTCGAGTTCCGCGCCCGGATGGAAACCATCGACACCGATCTGGACCGGATCGAACAGCGTCAGAAAGAGATTGAAAAGAATGTCAACGTGCTTCGCGACCTGCTCGGCGGCAATGTTTCGGATTACCTGAAAGCGCAGGAAGAGCTGATCCGAGCCCTGCGGGCGGATCAGAACGCCATCAGCGGAGACCTGGAGCGGCAGATCGTGACAATGACCTCCCGGTTCGCGGAATCCGAGGATCGGCTGCAGAAACTGATTACGCAACTGGACACTTTTAACCGGCTCGTAGCGGAGGTGCTTGGGGACAGCGTTGCCGCCAGCGCCTACGCGGCGGTGGAGGCGCAGCAACTGTTCCAGCAGGGTTATTCGGATTACCTGTCCGGGCAGATGGAAGTTGCGCGGATGGGATTCGAAACCTACGTCCAGAGCTATCCATCGACTCCACTGGCGGACGACGCTCTCTACTGGATGGGAGAAACCTATCTCGCCGAAGCCTCGACGGATACCCTGAAACTGGACTCGGCCCGGGCGGTGTTCATCCAACTGGCGGACCGCTATCCGGAGAGCAACCGGCTGGCCACGGCAATGCTGAAACGCGGAATCATCCGCGCGCGCCAGGGGGATGTCACCGGGGCTCGCAGGCTGTTCGAGCAGCTTGTTCGAACATGGCCGGATACAGATGAGGCGGACCAGGCTCAACAGTGGATTGCCGACCTGCTCGACACTCCGGAAACACCGCCGCGCCTGGTGCCGGAAAAGAAGTCGGGCGGCAAATCGAGCAAGCCTGTTGATTATTGAAATCCTGGAGGCGACAGCAGGAAAATGTACCAGGTACTTTTTTCTTGACCGGGATAATTACTTAACCCCGGATACGAAAAGGTACCTGGTACATTTTCCTGCTCTCTGGCAACATCCCTGAACTTATGACCAATCCACTGGCAGATCAGGAACCACCCGGAACCGGATTTCACAGGTCCGGTTTTTTGTGCTCCCGAAGATGTTTTTTACCCTTGCGGAAAACTGTTCCATCCCTTTACTTAACATGTTATTTAGCGTGTTAAACATTCATGTGAACGATGAACGAAGAACAACCGATCAAACCGGAGTCCATCGGGTATTGGACACACCGGGTCTGGAACTCCCATCACGCCCTCATTCAGAAGGGTGTGAAACCGTTCGGATTGACCGCGTCGCAGGCGATTGTCTTTGGCATTATCGCCAAGTATCAGCCGTTGCCGGCGCGTGACATTTCCGAACACCTCGCAATCTCCGCACCAGCGGTAGCTCGTCAGGTGGATGCACTTGAAAAACGGGATCTGGTTCGACGAAGCGATGACATTGATGATGAACGAGTGAGACTGATAAGCCTCACCGCCCGGGGGGAAAAGATCTGGCCGAGGATCAGTGAAATCCTTCATGCGGCGCATCTGAATGCAGTCGAGGGGCTCGATCCACAGGACGTGCAATCCTTGATCCGCTACCTGAGATGCATTCGACAAAACCTGGAGTCTCATCTGTGAGTCACAGTTCTACTCTGACAGCCAAACCGTCAGGCAAACGGGGCAACCTTCTCGAAGATCCCATTGCAAAGAGTCTGTTCAGACTCGCCTGGCCGATGCTGATCGGAATGCTGGCGATGACCATGTTCAACCTCGCGGATACATGGTACGTCGCCCAGATCGGCGTCCATGAACTTGCGGCGATGACATTCACGTTCCCTGTCATCATGGTGCTGAACGGCCTGACGCTTGGCATCGGCACCGGGACGACGGCGATCATTTCGCAGCGGTACGGAGCGGGTGACCGCGAAGAGGTCCGCAAGCTGGCGAGGGATGGGCTATTGCTTGCCCTGGCTATGGTGGTGATTGTAACGAGCACCGGTTTGCTCACCATCCGTCCCCTGTTTCGTTTGCTCGGCGCGGATGATGCGACGCTGATTCTGGTGTCGAAGTACATCCACATCTGGTATCTCGGGACAATGTTCGTTGTCGTTCCGATGGTCGGCAACGCGGCGATTCGTGGCACGGGCGATACCCGTACGCCCGCCTGGATCATGACGAGTGCGGCGGTTGTCAACATCATCCTCGACCCCCTGCTGATTTTCGGAATCGGGCCGTTTCCACGCATGGAGCTGCAGGGAGCGGCGCTGGCGACCGTGATCGCACGGGCGATGACGATGGTGACCGCGTTGTACATCCTGATCGTCCGTGACAAGCTGGTGCTCTTCGCTTTGCCGAAACTGAAGGAGCTTTGGTCCCATTGGAAAAAGATTCTCGTCGTCGGCGGCCCGGCGGCGTTGACGAGTGTCCTTGGGCCGCTCTCCTTTGGAATCCTCACCCGCCTGGTATCTCAGTACGGCGCAGGTCCGGTGGCGGCGTTCGGGGCGGGCATTCGCGTGGACATGTTTGCGATGATGCTGCCGTTTGCGGTGGGTTCCGGGTTGATGATCTTCGTTGGGCAGAACTGGGGCGCGGGACGCCGTGAACGTGTCAGCAGCGCCATCGGAATGACGCAGCGATTCCTGTTCTTCTCGGGGAT
>JAZDLX010000103.1:0-13628 GCA_043801585.1 bacterium
GGGGCGATCTCTTCATGCAGGCTTGCCATGTGCAGGTCGGGGATCACGCCGACCACTGCGATTTCGTCAAAATTGCCGGGAAGACGCTTTCCGACTGGATCGTCGAAACTGAACAGCTCCGCTGCTTTCTGGTTCAGCAGAACGGCATGCAGGCTGTCGTGACCGGAGAGAGCGTCCAGGTTGCGGCCGGAGAGGATGGGAATCTCCAGGGTATTCAGCCATTCCGGATCGACGATATTCAGCTTGAGACCACTCCAGTCCCTGCCGTCAAGGTCCGTCCAACCTATTTCGAACCACGGAGAACTCATCGCGTTTGCCGCACCTGAAATCGACAGAACGTCAGGGTTGTCACGCAACTGTTCTCGCAGTTTCAGCATCAGCTCTTTCCCGGTGTCCTCCATGCTGAACGCTGAAATCATTACGACTTGATCGCCGTTGAAGCCGAGTTTTTTCTGCGACACGAAATGAAGCTGCCGGTACATGATCAGGGTCAGAGCGATCAGCGAGATCGAAAGGCTGAACTGGACAAACACGAGGGTGCGCCGCAACAGGCTTCGCCCGCCAACCTTGACTTCTCCTTTAAACGCCTGTGCGGGTCGAAACGCGGCGATGACAAGCGCGGGATAGCTGCCTGCCAGAAAGACGATGATTCCCCAGACAGCGACCATCGAAACGAGCAGCGTCGGGGTGAGCCGCAGAGCAAGCTCCCGGTCCGCAAGGTTGTTGAAGACCGGGAGGGAAAGTTCGGCGAACAGCACTCCAATCATCACCGCAATGAACGCCAGCACTCCGGTTTCCACCCAGAATTGAGTCATCAACGGAGCCCGGTTCGCCCCCAGCACTTTCCGCATCCCGACTTCTTTCGTGCGCGTTGTCGAGCGGCCGAGGGAAAGCGTTGTGAAATTGATGCCGGCAATCAACAGAATGATCAGTGTGATCCCCAGGAGGATTGTCGCCCCACTCGCCTCCGTGGTTGTCGGCATGCCCCTTGGATTGCGAATGGCGAGATGCATCTGCCGCACAGGTTGAAGATGCCAGGCATAAAGATATTCTTCATTGTCATTGGCATGAAGCGATTCTATAAGAGCAGCGATGGCCGCTTCCACGCTCGCTGGGTCCGTATCCGGTTCAAGACGCACGAAAGTGTTTGACCATCTCGTGCCCCAGGTATCGCGCAAGCGCTTGTGGATCTCGGTGTAATCAACTTCATAGGGATAGATCAGATCCGGACGATAGGTTGTGTTGACAGGGAAATCTTGAAAGATCCCAGTGATCGAGAACACCTCGAAGGTATCGACCGCGATCTCGAGCGGCTGTCCTATCAGATTCTTTTCGTGGAAATACTTTTCCGCAAAACTTTTGCTGATCAGGATCGAGCGAAGTCCCGTAAGTGCTGTCCCGGGATCCCCTTCGAGCATGGTGAGACCGAAAACGTTTGCCACACTTGAGTCCGCGCTCATCGACGATATGGTCACCAGATCACGATCGATTCGGACGAGTGTTTCATTATCCATTATACGGCAAACACTTGCGATGCCGGGTACATCGTTTTCTAATTCTGGGGCAAGCAATGAAGTCACATTCGTATTGTACTGGGCATCGCGTCCTTTCGGTATATCCAGGGTGAGGACTCGATAGACCCGATCGGCGTCGTGGAACGAGGAATCCCAGGTGAGTTCGAAATGCAGATAGGTGACAATCAGCAGGCAGGCGGCGACTGCGATCGCCAATCCCAGAACATTGATCGCTGTGTAAATCCGGTTTCTGAGAAGGGTGCGCACGGCAATCTTCAAATAGTTCCCAAGCATAGCGGTACTCCGGATAATCATTCCCTGCGGATCATCTTACAATCTACATGCCAGAAAGGAAGGTCTTGTTATTCAACCGCTTGAAGAAAGCAAAACAGAAAAATGCGTTCAATTTCGGACACTCTTTGTTCATGCTCGAACAGGTAGGTTCAGAGGTCGGTTTCGAAAATCCGGTTCACACAATCAGGTGTAAGTGCAACATCAACCAGCGTTTCCGCGAGGGGACGGGCCTCCACGGCTTCCATTATGGGGAGTCGTCGTTTCATCCCCAACAGCCCTCGGTACGGCGGTTGTTCACGTCCACCACGATCGGATTCGGCGATCGCTCCAACGCGGACGATGGTATAATTCAGGCCGCTCTGGATCAGAAAGTCTTCAGCTTTCGCCTTCATCTGCAGAAAAGGACTTGAGGAGTTTTCGTCGGTGCCGACAGCCGAAGCAAGAATGAACCGAAGATTCTCTTCTCCTGCGGACACGCAGGCGCGGATGAGCATTGACGTCAATCCCAGGTCGACCGCCTTGTAACTGTCCACGAAGGAGTTGGGTTTGAAATTCTCGTCCCCCTTCATCCGTTGTTCTGAGGAACCGAGGAGACAGAAGACGAGGGAAGGACGGACATCCGCCAACCGGAGGGAAATCTCCTCCTGTTCCCAAGCGGTCGTGTCAACGCCGCTTCCGACCTGGCGGAAGTACTCGATCCACTCGTTGACATAGGGGCTGTCTTCACGGATGTGAGCGATTGTTTCGATGCCGCGATCGGCGAGTGCCGCGACGACTTCGCGCCCGGTGATTCCCGTTGCGCCAGCGACAAATGCCAGGTGGGCATAGATGTTGGGCAGTTCGATTTCGAGCTCGGAATCGGACGCGGTTTGTTCTTCGGAGGATTCCGTCCCGTCCATCCCGTGCACGGACTCCGTGTCGGCGACTTCATTGAAGTCCCAATCCGGATCCCGGCCTTCGGGCTCCTGCTCACTGTTCAGGTGTTCGCTCATGGGTAATGCAGTCCGTCCAGGAGTTGTTTCGCAATCTCGCCCGCTGTCGCGCCGAACGCAAGGGGTAAAGAGGGCAACCAGCACGGGACGAGAAACCATCCACGTTGTCTCAGATCATTCAGGATCGCTGGCTAAATGATCGTTGACTGATCCCAACCGCTTTATCAACACCGATCCTTCCGCAGGATGGGACGACTGGCACCTGACCATGTATCATGCTTGTCCGGCTCCCCTTCAATCTGATAAGAAACTGGCGGTTTGTTTCACAGGATATGGATAGTTTCCGGACAGCAGAAAAATGTACCAGGTACAATTATTTTTTTCCTTTTAATGGCTTAATCATTGGTTAATAATTGTACCTGGTACATTTTTCTGCACGCTTCACAGATTCATGTGTTATCACCAGCACGCTGACAGGCGCGCGGTGATCTCCAAAACGGTCCCCGGGGAGGTTTCCCCGGATTACACGGACTAAAACGTCGCGCTCGCTTCGACACGTGCGAGGTGGATCGGCTCCCGACCCTCATCCATGCGCAATGTATAGATGGCGCGAAGAGTCATCGCCGATCCAACACGAATGTCCGAACGAAGACTCACCCGGCCATTTCGCCCCCGTGGATGCCCCTCCGCGAGCTCGTAGGGGAGCGTTGCCGCCCTCGACTCGACCCAGAAAACCTCGGTATCGAATGCCAACCGCCCCCGACCGCGTAGCGCGTAGATAACTCCGGGCCCCAGTCCCAGGGAGCGAGCCTCGACGTTCACTGCGTTTTCCCGGTCGATCCGCCCGCGCAATCGGACGCGGAGCGTCCATGATTCCCCAGTCCGCCAGCTCGTTTCGCTGCTCGTGCCGAAGAGTTCAAACCGTTGCCCGCTGCTGCGGCGCTCGAGATCCTTTGACCGCCGCTCCCATGAGCTGACGGTCTCCATGTCAAGGTCAGGTCCGAGGGCGTTGCGCAGTCTTAATTCCCAGAAGTCAGACGCCGTCTGCTCCGTACCGGTTCCGTAGAGGTTTGTGTGCAGTGCTTCCGTACGATAACGCAGCCGGGCGTTGAACTCACGGGACGGCCGCCAGAGATAGAGGTCTTGTCTCCAGAGCAAACGGCCGTTGACCGTCGAATCCGTCTGAAATGCGCTGAGATTCAGCAGTGCGATGGACGCCGGTTTGGACCACCGTGTGATTTCCGTGGCTTCGAGCTGGGTGACAATGCTGATGTCCTCCCAGCCGAAACCGGGAATCCTGCCCGCTCCTCCGGGGAGGCGGTGGGGGGACCAGTCGACATTCAGCGCCGCTGCCAGATCCGTGGTCGGGAGCGCTTCGCCGGTCGGTTCTGGCCGCAGGATGATGGTTCCGATTTCCGGGTCGTACACGTACTCATCCCCGACACGGATGTAATCCCCATGGCCCTGAGGGACGGTGTAGGCGATCAGCACCCTCGGCCGAGTGACCGTCCTCGAGAGACGGTAGGCGAGGTCGGTGGTCAATGCTCCGCCGAGAGGAGTCCATCCGGCGTTGAGCCGCGCGAGGCGAGAGGAGACGTCCGAACTGTCCGCTGTTGCCCACTTTTTATCACGGAATGCGATTTCTGTTTCGGTCCGCAACGGCAGCCCCATCGCACGCCAGTTCCAGGTTCCGCCCGCACCCCGCTCCATCCAGAGACGTTGGTAATCGCCTGCGTCCTGTTCGCCGCTCCGCTGAGACGTCTGCAGGTAGATCGCTCCTTCATGTCCCCGCCATCCGGTCAGGCGCCAGGATCCGCGTGTCCGCGAGTATTGGTGGCCGAAGAATGTCGTGTCACGTGTGGCGTCACGCTGCTCGGCTTCACCGTCGATCTCAGGTTGCCAGATACCAAGCCGGACTCCGGCGTTGCCCGAAGCACGGACCCAATCCGAGTGCTCGCCAAGGTGGCGGTCGCTGCTGATGACACGGTCCGCACGCAGGGTGGATGAGAACCGTCGGCGTTGGAATCGTGCGGCGAGGTCGGTTCGATCGCTGGTGGTCTGCTCTCCCCGCACGAGGGTTGCCCAGCCGCTGGAAACATCCGCTCCGGGAGACGGACGAAATGCAAGTCGAACAGATCGCTCCTTTTCACGGATACCGGTCGATGCCGAGTCGAGTCCCCAGGTTCGTGCGTATTCCACTTCCTTCGTCCTCGATGGAGCGTGATATCGGGCACCCTCGTTCCGCAGCGAGGCGGTCACTTCCACCGGCGCTGCGCCCGTGTTTCCTCCCAGGGGACGAAGGCTGATCCCGTACTTCTGTGCAAGTCCGCTGTTGTTGCCGTCTCCCGTGTTCGAGAGCACGTTGGTATCGTACTCGGACACACCGACATCGGCGTTGGCGCTGATCAGCGTGCCGGGTGAAAGGGAGAGTGAGGTGGCAATGTGGCGCAGCCGTTGTGGCAGGGGAACCAGCCGTACGGGCGCCCAGCTTCCGGCTCCGGGTCCGACCCAGGCGAAACGGAAAAGGCCGAGGGAGGCATCATACTCCCGGTCGTAGTCACCACCCGACACGTTACTGAAGATCACCGACCAGCTTCCGGTGGGAGTTCCGTCGGTGCCGGGTGGAGAGAAACGGAAAGCGGAGTAGGTGTTGCCATCGGTCCAGACCGTGTCGACACGTACGTAATCCGCCTTGCCCGGCCCCAGCGAATCCGCCGAAAACACCTGTGCGGGACCGGCTCCATCTCCATATTCGGACAGGTTTCGCCGGATCGCATCCGTCATCTCAAATCCGGTAGGTCGGGATTCATCGTCCCCCTCCTGCATAACGGTGACGTTTCCGTTCAGCCAACCTGAGGGATTGTCGAATGCGAGCTGCCCGGCGTAGAGGTTTCGCGGGTAGGCTTCCGGGGAGTATTCAAAATCGACTTCGATGCGGCTCTCGCTGTCAATGGGATTACGCGGAGTGAAGGTGATCTCGCCGAGCGTATAGTCCATCGTAAAGTCCGCATTCTCACCCCGGACAAGCTCATGGCCGTTCAACCAGACACGTTCGCTGCCGCCAACGATCAAGATGTCTCGCTCCCCCTCCCGGCCAGTCAGCGGATAGGGTCCCTGGACGCCGTCGCTGCCGTTGAACGTGTTCGTTTGGAAAATGGATCGCGTCACGGCTCCCGCTGCGGTTACACGCAGGTCAGGATCATTGTAGCTCACATGTGCCCCTTCGAGGCGCCGGTCCAGCGATCCGTAACGGCCGCCGTCGAGATTCAGCCGGTAATCGCCGAATCTCCCACGCGCCTGCCCCGCCTCGATGTCCACATACACCTGGTCGATCTCCCCGAGGCGGCGGCTCGTACCTTCGGATTGAACGGGAAGGTTGCGGTCGTCGAGAAGCGCATGAACACGGATGTCACGGGCGAGCTCCCCCTCCAGCGAAAGGTGCAGACCGGATTCCAGGCTCACGTCCTGTCCACTGCCTACCTGCACACCTCGCAGAATGGACCCGCGTTTCTGGAGACGAGTGCCGCCCTCGCGTTCAAGGAACTCCAGCGGAGAGAGTGCCGGGATGTACACGGCTTCCGACGTCAGCGAATCCGCACGCACGGCTCGTTCCGGTGCATAGAGCTGAAGAGTGTCGGGGAGGCTGACCGGGAGGTATCGGAAGGACACCTGAAGCGTGTCATTACGCCGCGCGAGCCATGTCACCACGCCGGTTGTGGCGTTCAGGGAAAACGCGTCACCTTCCCGCAGGGTATCGTCTCGTGCGGTGATGATGGTCAGGCTGGCAGGGTCCAGGTAGCGATAAGGAAGACGGAGCGTACTTTGTGTGCTGTCCGTGGTCAACGCCCCTGTCCAGCGGCCCGGTTCTTCCGCGTGGAGTTGCGTTAGTCCGGCGCTTGCCATCACCACAGACAGGAGCACTCCCGTTGCCACCGCTCCCCGCCGCATTGGCTACCTCCCGCCGCCGTCCATGATACGAAAGACAAGCAGCTTGTCGTCGACAGCGGCATACAACCGATCACCCCTGAGCGCCAGATCCTGGACCGGACCACCGAGCATCTCGCGCGTCCAGCGCCCGAGTTCGCTCCCCGTTTCCGAGAGGACGACGATACCCCCCTCGCCGCACAGCCAGAGGCGACGGTTCCCGGACGTGATTCCCCAGGGCCCCTCTCCTGCGAGTTTCCAGGGTCGCAATCCGCGCAAGGTACCGAACCGGTCGAGGAGCACCGCGGCGTGAATACCCGGATCGGCGATGGCGAAACCATGATCCGTGACCGTCTCCACGCGCCGGGGTTGAATCAGCGCCAGCCCCGCCTGCCCGAAAGAGGCGACCCGCTCCACGAGCCGTCCCTCAGGATCGACGAGAAGCCCATCCGAGCGATCTCCTTCGAGAATGATCAAATCTCCCTGAACGGAACGCGCCGCCGAAACGGGTCGTTCGATAGCGAGATTTCCATCTTGGCCGGTTACGGAAGTGAATGGTTCCAGCGGAGCCAGCCACTGATCGTAACGGACGATCCGGTCTGCAGCCGGATCGGACGCCCACAATTCAAATCCGACTGCGGCGAGGTCTCCGGTGGATCGCAGGGCGCCTGAGTCAAAACCGAATCCACCCGCCTCACCACGCCAGGAACCATCGCCCCCGAAAAGGAGAATTCGATGCGCCGTTTCGTCAAGGATGGCAATGCCGCCATCCGCGAGAATCGTCACAGCAGCGATCCGGCCAGGGGCGGCGACATCCTTGGGACGTTGGCCGAAGGAGCCCAGCGGTTTCAGTTCGATGAAAGGATCAGCGGCTTGCGGCGGAGCAGTCCATGCCGTGGGGAGGATTGTCAGGACCGCAAATGCTGTGAGTGCCGGGATGTGAGCGCGATGGGTTTTCATGGTCCCTCATCACGGTATTAGGGGGTGCCCCCAGTCAATGAAAAGCGGGACCGACCCGCCATCCAAGGAGGGTGCAGACCCGCTGAAACCTTTTCGCAAGATAGTAGCTACGCCTCCGTCAGACCGAAACCGCCTTGCCATACACCTTTGCCAGCAACTTGGCGGACTTGATCCAGTCGTGATCCTCTTTCATGCCATTCATCTGGAGCTTTTTCCAACTCTTGTCATCTTTCCAGACTTTCAGTGCCCGTTTTACCGCAGCGACCATGCTGACAGCGCGGTATTGATCGAACCGGAAGCCGTTGCCTTTATCTTTCGAAAACTCCACGACTGTATCCGCAAGACCGCCGGTCCCGTAAACGATTGGCGGGGTTCCATATTTCAAGCTGTACAACTGGTTCAGACCGCAGGGCTCGTATTTCGAAGGCATCAGTAAGACATCTGCCCCCGCTTCGATTTTATGCGCCAGAACGTCGTCATGAACAAGTTTCAACGCAAGTTGCCCGGAGTTTCTGACCGCAACTTTTGTCAGCTTTTCTTCGATGTTCTTCTGACCAGTTCCGAGGACGACGAGGTTGATCGGCAGGGCGAGGAGATCCTTGATGCTTTCAATGATGAGGTCTAATCCCTTCTGGTCCACGAGTCGGCCGATCATTCCGACGATCATTCGCTCTCCGCACTTCTCGAGCTTCAGTTCTTTGCAGAGGGCATCGCGGTTCTTCGCTTTGTCGGTAAGCGTCGAGCGGCTGTAGGTCGCCTCGATCTCCTTGTCAGTCTCGGGATTCCAGACCGAACCGTCGATGCCGTTCAGGATGCCGGTCAGATCGGCTTTCCGTTTCTTCAACACGGTGTCGAGGCCTCCCCACCACTCGTGCGGTTTCAGAATCTGCTTTGCGTAGGAGGGGGATACCGTTGTGATCTGGTTTGCGTAAGTGATTCCGGCCTTGAGGAAGTTGATCCGTCCCTGGTGATTCGCCGGGTGCTTGGCATCAAAATTGTCCATGCCGATCTGGGGAGCCACGTCCTCCGGGAACGACCCCTGGTAGGCGAAATTGTGGATCGTCAGGACGGTCTTTGTTTTTTCAAAGAAGGGATCGTCCTTGTAAACTGTTTTCAGGTAGTAGGGAACGAGGGCGCTTGGCCAGTCGTTGCAATGGATCAGGTCGGGCTGCCAGAAGAGTACTTTCAAGGTTTCAAGCGCCGCGCGGGCGAACAGAGCGAACCGCTGGGCGTCGTCCTTCCAACCCTCACCGGTTTTCGGGTCGATATAGATGTCTTTGCGATCGAAAAAGGGTTTGTACTCGAGAAAATAGGCCTGAACCTTGCTATCCGGGACGAATCCGGACTTGACTGAAACGGTGTGAGTTTTTCCAGCCATAGGAACTTCGATGTCCCGGAGTCGGATCACCTCACGCAAGTTCCACTTGCGATCCCGAATGACCTTGTACTTGGGCATGAACACGCGAACGTCATGTTCGAGTTCCTTCAACGCCTTGGGAAGGGCGCCCGCAACGTCCGCCAGCCCCCCTACTTTAGCAAAGGGGTACAGTTCACTTGTCAAATAAAGCACGTTATAGGTCGTCATTAAGAGCGTAACCTCCGCATCCCAAAGGAGTTGGCCAGTAAAAGACGTAGATCAGTAAAAAATATAATTACTTAGCGTCTGAATCAAGCTCTGGCGAGTAAATAAAGGAGCGATTTCGGCCGGATTCCTTGGCCCTGTAAAGCGCGCGATCGGAGTGGTCGATCAGTTCCTGGTAGGTTTTTGCGTTCGCCAGCGAATCGGCAACCCCTGCGCTGATGGAAACAAAACCGAGGGGTTGAGTCTGACCGTTGGGGAATTTTGACTCAGCGACCATACGGCGGATTTTTTCCGCCACAACCAGTCCACGGCCGGCATCGGTATGCGGGAGGATCACGGCGAACTCCTCGCCACCGTAACGGCAAACGATATCCTGTTCACGGACGCTTGTTTTCAGCACCTGGGCAAACTGTGTGAGCAGCCTGTCTCCATTGAGATGCCCGTTCGTGTCGTTGTAATGCTTGAAGTTATCGATATCGACAAGGATCAGGCTGAAATACTGCTTGTAACGGAGGATACGCCTCATTTCCCGTGAAATCATGTCGGTGAAACTGCGGCGGTTATACAGGCCCGTAAGGCCATCAATGGTCGCGAGACGGCGAACCGTTTCGTGGGCGTTGGTGTTTTCAATGCTCCGCGCCAGCACCTTCCCGATGTGACGGATGTTGTCGAGTTCTACGTCGGTCAGTTCGGTGATGCGCCGGTAATAGAGGCTGATCATTCCATGAACATGCTTTTCATGCACTAATGGGACAATCAACCCGGCCTTAAGTTGTGCGAGCTGAGCCAGGTGAGGGTTCATCAGGCCGTCTTCACGGGTCGTTTCGATCTGGCGGGGTTCCTGCTCCTCGATCACTTTTTCCACGAGACGGGCGTCAAGCAGCAGATTCATCGACTTTCCGCCATAATCGCTCATGTTCCGCCGGTAGGAGAGAAATTCCTCGTAACGCTTGCCGACGCGGGAGAAGATCAACAGCTCGAAAAAATCATATCCGATCGTATCCCAGATAATATCGGCAATCGACGGCATCAATCTGTCGACCATCAGTTCCCAGCCAACCTTTTCCTGGATGCGGTTGTAGAGATTGATCCAGATGGAATCTGTCAACTTCTTGCGTGTCCAGGGATCGATGTGATCGGCAAGGGTCAAGGCGGAGCGGAGCAGGCTGTCGATCTGTTTTGTCGGTTCTTTGCTCGTGGGCTGGTTCTTAAGGATCTGTTCAAGGTCGTTAGCCAGGATGTTGACCTTGCTGAACCCAGGCTTCAACGCGTTCAATCCGTCCGCAACACTGAGTGGGTACCAAGACAACCGAAGCATCCATGTGTCCATCACGCGGATTTTCACCGGTCTCCGAACGATGAGTTTCGACGCCACGGCAAGCACTGTTCCCTGAGGTCCCGCCCAGGTGAACCAGAGCTCTTTCCCAAGATTTGAACGGCTTGTAAAAAGAGCCTTCCGCGGTATCCATCCACCCGAATCGGGGTCGTACCCGACAAAACCGTCCTCATCGAGACGGAAAATACCAGAACCGTTTTGAAAATGTTCGTGAAGTTGTTTCGGGATGTGCGCAAATCCATACCGGACGTCCATCTGAACAGTGATCGCAAACAGGGTGTTGAAAACACCCGCTAGGGTCTGGGGCAGGTAGGAACGAAATACCCATGTATGTGCGGAGTCAGCGGACCAGGCGTTTTCGATAGCATGGAACGGGCGCCGTGAGGAATGAGATGATTGAGTCATCATCCCACCTCGAGTTGTTCTTGTCGAAGGATTTCACGCATCAGCGCCGCGCTCTTTATTGCCTGACCGGCATGGCAATTGTTGAAGAAGAGGTAGGTTTCCTCAGCCCTGTCAACCAAGGCTCTCAGTCGTGGAAGCCAGTTGCGCAGTTCCTCTTCGCTATACGTCCAATCGTAGCGGTCGCCAAGTTCTGGATGGTACCAGGTTTTAGCGTTTTTCCCATGAAAACGCACGTATCCGGTAGATGATGTCACCGCTGGTCTCGCCCCCATCAGGGAACGGATCGGAGGAAGATCCACCGTCACCCAACCCAGACCTTCATCTTGGCAGAAGGCTACAGCGTCATCCGTGTCCCATTCAAGATGCCGAAATTCCACAAAAAGCGGAATTTCGCCGGTATGTGAATGGATTAAATGAATGTATTGTTTTGCGGATGCATTTGCCCGGAAGGATGCTGGAAACTGGGCGAGAAGCCCCGCCAGCTTGCTCTCCGCCCTCAACGGCTCCAGAGAGGCGAGCAGCGCCGGGATTTCTTCGCCTCCGGTTTCACGCTTGTGAGTCGTATCCCCGTGCACCTTGACAATAAAACGGAAATCCGCTGGAGTCTGCTCCGCCCAGCGGACTACGGAACTGCGTTTCGGAACGCCGTAATAGGTGGTATTGATTTCGAGGATCTTGAACTGTGTGGCGTAGTAGTCAAGCCATTGATCTTTTGGCAGATCGGATGGGTAAAATGGGCCTGCCCAATCCGCGAAATGGTATCCCGATGTGCCAATACGGATCACGGTATTCGCTTTCCGTCGCGAGCAACGACGTTTCCGTTTTTTATCACGACACCCGCCTGATTCACTCCGAAATGATAGGCCAGCATCTCAGGGGATGGGGCGTCCCATAAAACGAGATCCGCACGGTAGCCTGGTTCCAGAACTCCTCGGTCGCTGAGGCCGAGGGCTTTCGCTGACCCCGCAGTTGCCATCCAGATCGCCTCTTCGGCGGTAACACGGAAGCGTATCGCCGCGAGATGGAGCGCGAGCTGCATGTTTTCGCTCATCGCGCTTCCCGGGTTGAAATCGGTTGCCAGCGCACAGACAACTCCCCGTTCAATCATCATGCGGACGGGCGGGTCTTCCTTCATCCGGAGAAAGTGAGCGGAAATGGGCAAAAGCCCGGCAACCGTTCCTGATGTGGCCAGCGCTTCCACTCCCTCCTCATCGATGAACTCGATGTGATCGGCGGAAAGTGCTCCAAGCTCCGCCGCCAGTTTCGCGCCACCCAGGGGAGTCAGCTGGTCAGCGTGAACCTTCACCGCAAGGCCGTGAGCCTTCGCCGCCTCGAGCACCCGGCGCGTTTCCTCAAGAGAAAACACCCCCGTTTCGCAGAAGGCATCCGCCGCGACAGCGAGATTTTCCCTCGCCACAGCCGGGATCATCTCATCGATCAGCAGTTTCAGGTAGCCTTCGTGGTTTTCCCGGTACTCAAGGGGATACTCGTGCGCACCGAGGAAGGTGGGAATCAGGTCAATCGGATGCGTCCGGTCCAGCTCACGGATTGCCCGCAGCAGTTTCAGCTCGCCTTCTGTGGAGAGACCGTAGCCGCTTTTCGCCTCGAGGGTGGTGGTGCCATAGGCGAGTGCATTGTCGAGGAACGGGCGGGAGAAGTCCGTGAGTTCCTCCACCGTCGCCGCGTTGACCCGTTTCGCCGAATTCAGAATCCCCCCGCCTGCGGCGGCGATTTCCGCATAAGTCGCCCCCCGTGTCCGCATGTCGAATTCCGCTTCGCGGGTCGCGGCGAACACCGGGTGGGCGTGGAAATCGATCAGCCCCGGTGTCAGCCCGCGCCCCTCCGCATCCAGGTCCTCCGCACCGGGAAAATCCGGCTCCCGGGGTGTCATCCCCATCCAGAGAATCTTTCCATTTTCGGTGTGAACGGTGTCGATCGTGGGGTGAAGCAACCTGTACGGATCTTTCAGATCGGCTGCGGGAGAGGCTGTCCAACCGATGTGACGAATGCGCAATCTGGACATGACGGGTCGGTTGCTCCTCGTTTGATGTGGAGGTTACGGGTCAGTTGACACCGGGATCGAAATCGCTGCCCTCGAACAGCTTGCGAGCCAGATGGTGCACGGTGTCCTGGCGCAGCAGTTCACCGGTGAGCAGACGCACCCGTTCGCCCGGGCTGACCACTTCCAGCAATTCCTGTTGGCGGCCGCTGTCAAGTCCGATGGTCTGGCCAATGATGTAGGAAAGGTCCTGCTCGGCGGTCATCTCCTCCACAAGTGATTCGAGCTGTTCGCGCTGTTCCGATTCAAGTCCGAGCCGGGAGATGAACTGCCGGTACAGTACGAGCATGGAGTTGATCTGTGTTTTCGCCGGGATCGAGGTGCGAATATCCTCGACGGGTTTGATCTGGGCGACCAGGTAGGGGCTGTCTTCGACGAAGTCGAGCAGGCGGAACCGCTCTTCGCCCACGGCGATCAGGTCAATCCGTCCATCTTCGTAGGTGTGAAGAATCCGCTGAATGCGCGCGGTGGTGCCAACCATCCCCGAGTGCACTTCATCGCTATGAACCACCCCGAAAACGCCGTCACTCTCCTGAAGATCCGCAACCATTGTCTTGTACCGTTCCTCGAAAATGTGCAGAGGAAGGATCATGTGCGGAAAGAGGACTTTCGTCAACGGGAA
>JAZDLX010000132.1:0-31806 GCA_043801585.1 bacterium
GTTGAGCCGTGCAACTTGGGTGGTACCGGAGGACGTTTTCACCAATGACGCCTATTTGCGGGTTGTTTCAACGGTCACCTCGGGACTGGTCCAACAGGATTCAGCGGTCGCACTGACCATTCGTCCACCGTTGCTGCAGAATCGAAGCTTTGAGGAGTGGGATCAGTTCGGTCAGGTCTCCGGTCCGCCGGATGATTGGGTGACTTCGGGAGCAACGTACGGAACCGCGATCACGGTCCGTGCTGTTCTGACACCCGCGAAAGTGGCCGAAGGGGACATGGCCGCGCAGGTGGACTTGGCTTCAGGAGTGTCAGCCACTCTGTTCCAGGAGATCACGGACATCACCGTTGGCACTCAGTACACCTTTTCGTGCAGGATCTTCGACGATGCAGCGGCGGCGTTGGCTTCGTTAAGATTGACGGCTCTCAACGCGTCAAACACATTGATCACGGCGAACGGTTCCGCCTCAAGCGAGGATCATTCATCTTACGTGGATTACAGCGTAACATTGACTGCGCCCACCGGGACCAAGGCGCTTCAACTGGAGATCCTGCTTGAATCCACTTTGTCCGGCACACTCTATCTGGACGATGTACGGCTGGATGGAGTCGAGCCGGATCCGGTGGTGACCATCCTCGGTCCTCCGCAGGACACCGTGTTCACCTACGATGGCGTCACAAAACTGCCGATTCGCTGGACCTGCGGCGAAACCGCATCGGTCGTCAAGACGGCGGAAGTGGATGTCAGTTACGATAACGGTTCAACGTGGGACAGAATCGTTGACCTCACGGACAGCGACATCACCTATTTCGCCTGGACTGGCGCTGATACGTTTTCGATTGATACCAGAATTCGAGTTACGGCAACTAACTCATCTGGAGCGCGAAATTCGGATTCCACGGGAAAATTTGTCATTCGACCGAGTCGACGGCAAGTCATCCTCGCCAGCGGATGGCATCTCTTTTCATTGCCGCTGACACCCGCGGATCCCAGTGTGCAGGCGGTTCTCGGCGACGATTTGGCCGGTGGGGCGTGGGTCTACGAGTGGAGCGGTGGACAGTACCTTCCGGTGGACACGTTGCAGGCTCTGCACGCCTACTGGCTGGCTCTGGATCAGGCGGCCACGGTCAATATCCAGGGGGAAGCGGCGACATCAACGATCGAACTGGATCTCGATCCCGGTTGGTTCCTGATGCTGAACCCTTATCCGTCCGCTTTGCGGATCGATTCCCTCGCGTTCGTGCGAAACGGTATCGAGAAGATCTTTTCGGAAGCCGTTCTCGAGGGCTGGGTGGCCGGTCAGTTGTACGGCTTCGATCCACTGGTTGGAAATTATTCGTCATTGGGCACAGGATCGACCCTTCCGACATTTCATGCGTGCTGGTTGGGAACACTCATGGATTCGACAGCGCTCAGGATACATCCACCGCATGCAACCAGTGATGGTGGATCAACAGCATCTCTTCTTTCCGAACTCACCGGGGACAGTTCATCGTGGTCCGCGCCAATCGTACTCAGAACCAACCATGGAATCAGCCGGCTGACAGTCCTGGGTGTATCGTCATCCACGACAGAACGTTTTGATCCATGCTTGGATTTTCCGGCCCCTCCTCGTGATCCAGACGGATTGTCATCGCGTTTGTTGATCGACGTGGAAGGCGAACCCCCGGCAACGGGCCGCTGGCTGTACAGGGATATTCGGCCGCAGTTATTGCCAGGATCAGTGCGAAGCTGGCAGTTCACCATACAGCCGGGAGAGGAAGAGCAGATGGATATCGATTTCCGTGAACTTCTTGCGGAACTTCCAACGAACATCAAGGCGACGGTCATCCTCAACAGTCAGGAAAATCTGCTCTCTGACATCCCGATTGTTCATTGGAGAATTGGAGAGGATCAACCGGACATGTCCCTGATGTTGGAATCCATTCCTCCCGAAGTGAAGGCGCCGGAGCTGCCGACCCGCTTCACAATCACCGCCATCTGGCCGAATCCGTTCAACCGAACGGTGATGGTTGAATTGGCCATGCCCGTTTCAACCACACTCGTTCTTGAGGTTTTCGACGTGCTCGGTCGATTGGTCGAGCGCCGAAACCTGGAGAGGAGGGATGCGGGGGTTGCGAAGATTTTATGGGAGCCGGATGTTGCTTCCGGGATGTATCTGTTTCGGGTGCGGACAGCAACGGGCGAAACAGCCGTCCGGCGTGTGGTTCTGCTTCGTTAACTTGGGTGGATAGAAAAAGCGCGACTTCCAAGGGAAGCCGCGCTTTGCGATTAGATCCGGATCTCTACTACAACCGTGTTGCCAAAACAATGATTGTAAGCGCTGCTGAAGCGATTGCCATCGTATCCTTGATGATTCCGGAATAGTCGATGGGCTCTTTACTCTCCACCTTCTTGGGGACAACTCTCAGCACACCGCCATCTTCGACCTTCGGGTTATGCAACCAGGCGATCTCAAGGGTGCGCCCGGAAGGTTGTGTGACGTATAATTTATCACCATTGCGGGTTTTTCCTCCCGCTTCTCTGAGGTAATCTTTTGCCCGTTTTCCCTCGATGAATTTATAGATACCCGGGTTGATCACCTCTCCGATGACAGTGACCGCGTTCGGTCTCTCGGGGATGATAATCAGGTCGTTTGGATGCAGCACGACATCCTCCTGCGTGTTCTTTTTCAGCAGAAGTTCATTGAAATCGAGGAAGAGACGCTGATTTCCGCGTACGAGTTTGCCGCCAGCCGCGTGCGCTGTCGGACGCAGCCCGCCCGCACGATCGATCAGATCCCTAAGGGTTTCGTTCTCATGGTGAAGAGTATAATTCCCGGGGAACATCACTTCGCCACGGATTTCAACGTTTCCCGGCAACTTGTAACCGGGATTTTTCCTGATCCGAACCTGGTCATAGGGCTGGAGCTGGAATTCGGATGCCGGTGTTTTGTTGCGTGCCAGATCAGAAATGTAGGATTCCGGATTTTCGTCTCCGCTTCTCCAGGTGACCATCGGCACGTTGATGATTTGGGCGAGTGTTCCATCGGGCATACCGGTGAGGTCGACCCGGCTGATTTCAGCCTGCAGAACCCAGGCGTCCTCGGTGAATCCCCCGCCGAGTACAATCAGGTCCGCGAGTGTCATGTTATCGGCAAGTTCATAGTCACCGGGATTCCGAATCGCCCCGGAAAGAGAGACTTCGCGTTTGAACATCTTCGTTATCGTCTTCTCATAGAGGACGACGATGTCGTTGTCCTGAAGAGTAATATTGCTCCCAGGCTGATGATTCCAGAGGTCGAGAACGCTGAATGTGATCCTCGTCCGGGTCAATCCATCATCCATCAACCGGAAGATGTCTCCACGATCGAGGAACGTCTGTTCCCATCTCAAACTGTCCTGCAGTCCGGAATGCTCAAAAATCAGGTCATATACGGTCAAGCTGTCAGGGAGATGATATTCTCCCGGTTCACGTACAAATCCCCGCAGGTTGACTTTCGGCTGAACTTCCCATTCCTGTCTGCCGAACACATGAAGACTGTCTCGAGGTTCCAATGTGAGATTGTAAATCGGATTTCCAATCAGAGCTTCGCTCAGATCGAGGACAAGCATCATCCGGGTGAGATCCTTGCGGGTGCGCACCAGGTCCGCTTTGTACGGGTATGCGTCATCCGTCAACCCTTCCGCCGCCTCAACGAGGTCTTTGACGGTCTTGATATTGGTTAGCTGGTAGCGGCCGGGATGTGTGATGCCGCCGCCGACGACGTGGACATAATTCATCATTTCATCCGTCAGGCGGAACACGGTCACAAGGTCGCCATCCTCAAGCGGTACCTTCTTCTTGCCGTTGAGGACATCCACAAGATTGAAATCCAGGACTTCGCGATCGGGCATGTTCGGCTGACGCTTCTCAATGGGTATGATTCGGTCAATTTGCATGCGGAATGGGTAGGCAATGGCATTCACACCACCCGCGATCTCAATAAGATCTTTCAGATTCTCACCGCTCAGGGTTTCGTAGACAGCGGGCCGTCTGACTTCCCCGAGGATTGCAACGGTGTTTCCACGAGGGGGCACAAAGAGGATGTCTCCGTTTCGCAACCGTTGATCTGTCGTCGGTCGTCCCCGTGCCAGGTAGTCGTAGAGGTCGACCTTTGCGACAATCTTCCCTTCGCGGATGATCCTCAGCTCGCGCAGGCTGCCGCTCGTTTTCGGGCCTTTCGATGTGTACATCAGATTGAAAGCCGTGGCGAATCCAGAGAGCGAATAATTTCCCGGTTGCAACGCGTCGCCCATCAGGTAAACCTCGGTGCCTTTGACGAAGGCAAGATTGACATCGATGAACGATGTCGGGGGAGATGTTTTCAATCCCGAATACTGACGGGACAGGAACGTGCGTAGCTGTGACCGAAGTCCTTCCAATGAGGCGCCAGAAGCGAAGAACTGACCAACATTTGGGATATAGATATTACCATTGTTGTCGACGGGCAGTTCATACTGAAATTGCACTTCGCCCCAAACATAAAGCCGAATGATGTCTCCGGCGCCGATCACGTAACCGGGATCTGCAGGACCGGTCTTCATTGCGGCAAAATCACCCTTGCCCGCGCGAAAGATGGAATACCCGAAGTATTGCATCGTCTTAAAACGGCCAAAAGGTATCAGAAGTGGATCATGGACATCGGTCGTATCCCTGATTTCTTTTGGCGCTGCTTTTGTCTCGAGGGAAGTTTGGGGTTGGAGTGATTGACCGTACTGAACATCCCCGGGCATTGTAATCACTGTTCCCATGGTGTCGAGCATTGTCGGTATTGTAATCTGCGGCGCCGTGATTCCTGCTCCACCCGCGGACATCTGCTGCTGATAAGCCTTGAGGTACTTCCTGATCTGACTCTCCGGAATACCAAGAGAGCGTGCCCGATCGATTGCCGCCTCAGGATCGCTCAGGTCGATGCCAAGCGTCTGAAGATCATCGAGAGAGTACCCGGATTCAGAGATCAACGTCTGGATATTCGAGGATGGGGAAGCCACGGATTGGGCCGTGGTCTGGGCGTGGCTTGAAAACGCCACAGAGAGCACTAGTAGGCTTGCCAGAGCTACGAATGTCCGCTTCTTGAACGTTTGGGTCACACCAACCCCCACTTTCTAATCCCTATCCAAACCCATCAGAAGGTTGAATTCTATCGAAATGTCTTCTAAACCATGAAGATGCATAGATAATTACTGTTTTCGCAACGAAATGATGTACTCTTTCTCCGCCCGTTGATTTCGGACAAGTACATATCCAACTCCCGGAATTCGTGGTAAGTTCCATTCGTGGGGGTATATTTCCGCTTCGAAAGAGGACTCAGGAGTTTTAATGAACGCGAATTCGACAGCCACGATGGACCTGCACAATCCGTTCGAAGGACGAACGGCGATTCCATTCCAAGCCTTTCGTTTGGCAATCCTTTGGTCAGTCGTTTATGCAGCGAGTATGTTTACCGGAGTATTTCTTGCGCAAATAACTGCGATTCTTGGATTTATAATTGCTTCAATCGCCTTGGCAAAGGGGTGGTCGGGACGTCCCCTTTTCCATCCCGCGATCTATCCACTGGGTTTCACTATTGTCGTTTTCCTGTTGTCCGCCATTCTCAATAGTGGGTGGATCGCATCCCTTATGTTCCTGCTGCGGCACTATGGGATTCCCCTGCTTGGATTTCTCGGGGCAGTCCTCCTGATGCGGTCCGTGAAAATGCGTGCGAAAGCAACCTCTACGATAGCTATTGCCGGTGCCCTCAGCGGAGTATATGGGATTTTCCAGCATTTTACCGGACTTGACCCTCTTTATGGGCAGCATCTCTCTCCACTTTCCATGTACAATCTCCCCACGTTTCTTCCCGTCGGCCTTCTGGATATGGCATTGACCTACGCCGGAGTCCAACTCTCTGCACTGCTGCTGATCCTGCCGGTGGCCTGGTCGGCACGGGGCAAACGTGCGCGCTGGTTGTGGATCTCTGTTGCCGTGATGTTTCTGTCGATCTTTTTCACCTTTCGACGAGGTCCGCTTCTGGTCAGTGCCGGATTGATCGGACTGTTTATGATCACAAGGAATCGAAAGGTTGCGATCAACACGATAATTGCCGGGATTGTCCTGGTGGCCGGTGTCTGGTTCGCTTCACCTGCGCTGCGACAGGCTGTGGGAATGCTGGTCGAGATGAAAGGTGTCAGTGCCGGTCAACGTGTAATCCTTTGGGATGCAGCGTTCAAAATGGGATCGGACCACCCTGTACTCGGCGTCGGACCCGGGCGCTGGAGGGTTCGCCTGAGTGATTACATCGAGGACACCACCTCGACTGGGGGGCGGTCCTTCGCCCATGCCCATTCCGACCCGATGCAACTTTTCGCTACGACCGGAGCGGCGGGGGTGATCGCTGTCGCCTCGTTGCAGGTGATGCTGCTGATTGTCGCATACAGGGATTTCCGCAAACACAGGACGGGTGGATTCGACCGTGATCTGTATCTCGGTGGAATACTCTCAAACGTGGGGTTTGTCCTGGCATCCTTCGGACAGTGTTACATGATGGATGCGGAGAACATGCTCATCTACGCCGCAGTACTCGCGATGATGCTCGGGGCTCGTGAAAGGTTGTTGTCAAAGCCCAATGGCTGAATCGGGTCGGTGAGGCTTCTGTCCCCACGTTCCCGTTTGCACGTTTGCCGGGAAAAGTCCGAATCCCGATCTATCCCTATATTATAAACTTGAACGTTACAATTGGAAAGGATGTGTGATGGCGCGCTCAACCAACCTTGGTTTTCCTCGCTTCGGTATCAGACGGGAATGGAAGAAGGCCAGTGAAGGATTCTGGTCCGGCAAACTGGGATCGCGTGAGTTGCACGCAACGGCCGACGAACTGATGCAGCGGCATTGGCAATTGCAGATTGACGCCGGCATTGACGTTATCCCGGTGGGCGATTTCGCCTGGTATGACCATGTGCTCGACACCATCGCCCTCGTCGGGGCCGTTCCGAAACGCTATCGGCACGATTCTTCGTCCATGGTGGATATGGACACCTATTTCGCGATGGCGCGTGGCCGCCAGGATGGCGAGGTGGACGTCACCGCGATGGAAATGACCAAATGGTTCGACACCAACTACCATTATATCGTCCCCGAATTCGAGAAAGGGATGCAATTTCATCTGGCCAGCGAACGACCTTTTGAAACGATTGAGAAAGCAAGGAACGCGGGAGTACATGCTCCGCGTCCGGTTCTCGTCGGGCCGGTGTCTTTCCTGCTGCTCGGAAAGGTGACGGAGCAGGGGATTGAAGTCGAGGATTTCGTCAAATCCCTTGCCGAGGTATACAGTGAGGTTCTCGGCCGTTTTGCCGACCTGGGAATCGATTGGGTGCAGATGGATGAGCCGGTACTGGCACTCGATCTGGACGACAAGGGAAAGGCGATCTTCGAGGCTGTCTTCGCGATCCTGAAGAACCTGGAAAAACGGCCCAAGATTTTGATTAACACTTACTTCGGACCCATAGAACACAACCTCTCCCTGGCTCTCGGTCTTGGTGAAGGGTTGCATGTCGATCTCGTTCGGGCGCCGGATCAGCTTGAGGCTGTTCTCGATTTGATCGGCGAGGATCAGGTGCTCTCGGTGGGAGTCGTCGATGGACGAAATGTCTGGCGGACGGATCTCGACAAGGCCCTGGTTCTCGTCCGCAAGGCGGTGGCCGCGCTTGGTTCGGAAAGGGTTGAGATTTCGCCATCCTGTTCGCTGCTTCACAGCCCGATCGATCTCACCGAAGAGACAAAGCTTGATCCGCGAATCCGCGAATGGCTGGCGTTTGGTGTTCAGAAATTGAATGAGATTGTAGCTCTCGCCCACGCCGTGAATGATGGAGAGGAGACGGTCAGCGATTTCTTTGCCTCATCACGTGAATCGATCCAGCGAAGGCGCACCAGCCCACTTGTAACCAACGCCGACGTGCAGAAACGGTTGCATTCCATCGGCGAGAAGATGACTCATCGCCAAAGCCCCTACGAGGTTCGGATTGAGGCCCAGCGCAACAAACTGCATCTTCCCACTTTTCCAACGACGACGATTGGCAGTTTCCCGCAGACCAGGGAAGTGCGGCAGCTTCGGGCTCGTCTGAAGAAAGGGGAACTCTCCCAGCAGCAATACGAAAAGGAACTCGAGAAGGAAATCCTTGAAACGTTGAAACTGCAGGAAGATATGGACGTGGATGTTCTCGTCCACGGTGAATACGAGCGGAACGACATGGTCGAATATTTCGGTGAGCAGCTCGAAGGCTACGTGTTCACACAGAACGGATGGGTTCAGTCCTACGGCAGCCGTGGGGTTAAACCGCCGATCATCTTTGGAGACATTTTCCGTAAAGGGCCGATGACGGTTCGTTGGTCAAAATTTGCGAAGGAGCACACCAAACGGCCGTTGAAGGGGATGCTGACCGGCCCCGTCACCATGCTGCAATGGTCTTTCGTGCGTGACGATCAGCCCCGCCCTGTCACCTGCGAGCAGATCGCCCTCGCTATCCGTGACGAGGTCGTCGATCTGGAGAAAGCGGGGATCGACATGATCCAGATCGACGAGCCTGCGATCCGGGAGGGACTTCCCCTTCGCCGGGTTGAATGGCCCATTTACCTCGATTGGGCGGTACGCTGTTTTCGTCTTACATCCAGCGGTGTCTCCGACGAGACCCAGATCCACACTCATATGTGCTACAGCGAATTCAATAACATGATGGATTCGATTGCGGCGATGGATGCGGATGTAATCAGTATCGAGGCGAGTCGTTCGAAGATGGAGCTTCTCGACAGTTTCGAGGATTTCGTTTACCCCAACGATATCGGTCCCGGTGTCTGGGATATACACAGCCCCAGGGTCCCCTCGAAGGAGGAGATGGTGAACCTGCTGCGAGTGGCGATGAAACATGTTCCGAGGGAACGTCTCTGGGTCAATCCGGATTGCGGGTTGAAAACACGGCGCTGGGAGGAGACGAAAGCGAGCCTCCAGAATATGGTCGCTGCCGCGAAGGAGCTTCGCAAAGAGCTCGTGGATTAAACCTTCATCGACGGTGCATTTCACAGGCTGCGGTACTCCCGCAGCCTGTGTGATGATAGGCCGGGAACGGTGTGCTTTCGGGTCGCGGTGGCCCTGGGCGATCCTACTGTGGTGAAGCATCGCTTGTGTACGTTGGGAATGTCCCAAATACACCTTGAGATGCTGAACCCATCTACACCGTGTGAGAGCCGCCTTGCAACATCCACACATCAGAGATAGCTTTTCCGCCATGACGAATGTCACACCCTATCTGATCGCCGGCGGCTATAGCCGCCGTATGGGCGAGGATAAACGGTGGTTGTCGCTCACGGGTGAGCCGCTGTTGATGCGCTCTTTGCGTTTACTTCGAGAAACGACCGGAGTCGATGCAACGGTTGTTGCGGACGACTTGGATCACCGTCTCCCGGAAGAAATCCGCGTGATTCACGACGCCTCGCCCGGGAAGGGTCCCCTCGGCGGAATCGTGGCTGCCCTGGAGGATGCGCAAACGAGATGGATAATGGTATTGAGTGTGGACCTGCCGTTGCTTGCTGAGAAAGATCTGCTCGCTCTCCTTATGTTGACGGAAGAAGAGAATCTACCGCCGGTGGTCACACTATCGGTGGGAGCAGAGATCGAACCACTCGCCGCGCTGTACGAAGTAGGAAGCAGGGAGTTCTGGAAAGATCGCCTGCAGCGAAATCTGCTGGCGCTTCACAAGGGCATCCGTGAACTTGGCTGGAAGGCGGTTGAGCCCCCATCTGGAGTCGATTCACTGCTCAACGTGAATCATCCTGATGAGTGGCTGAAGGTCACTGGGCTGCGTGGGAGGAGAGATGACGGGCAACGTTGATTTTGGGAAACAACCTGGTTCGGCAGCGAGCTGGAAACTTCCCCGTGCCTGGCGGGAGGCGGCCGTGTTCGGCGCTCTCTGGGGAGCGGTGGAGGTTACCGTCGGAACGTTTCTGCACGCGACACGGGTGCCCCTTGCCGGGGTGTTTCTTTCCGCGACGGGCGTTGCATTGCTCATCGCCGGATCGATGATTCTTCCCAGTCGCGGTTTTCCCATCCGAACGGCGCTCGTTTGTGCGGCGATCCGTGCCCTGTCGCCGCAAGGGCTGATGCCCGGTCCCATGATTGCCATCGTCTGGCAGGGTGTGTTGGTGGCGGTCCTGTTGGTACTGCTCCGCCATCCGCTCGTTGCGGGGTTGGTCGCCGGTTTTATCGCCACGGTCTCCACTCAGGTCCAGGCGTTTGTCGTCAAACTGATTTTTTTTGGGGCGGATCTCTGGGAACTCTACACACGGCTGCTTGAACGAGCGGAGCACTTCTTCGGGTTGTCACCCGGTCAGGGGTGGTTGGCGATCGTCATTTATCTGTTGATCATCGGTGCTGTGGGGATCGCCGGAGGCTATCTGGGGTGGCGGATCGGCAGCGAAGCGCTGCGTCTGCGCGAGGAGGGCGACCGTGGCTGAACCGAGACGGATGACACGAGTCGCCGCAGCTCTTGCCGCTGGCGCCCTGGTCCTGACTGGACGACCCCAGGCGGTGGTTGCAGGATTCGCCGGTGCGTTGATCTGGGTTCTCGCTGTGGATCGGACGATTCTGCGTCGCATCGGACGCCCGAAATTTTGGGTCTTCAGCATCTCGATCACACTGCTTGCCGGAATGTTTCTCGGCGACGACCCTGCACAGTGGATGGGAATTCCGATTTCCCGGGCGGGATTCACCGCTGGTTTGTTGATGAACCTGCGGGCATTCACGTTGATCACGGCAGGTGTGCTGCTCGCGAAAGGTGTCTCCCGCGAGGGTTTTCTCGGGGCAACGGGAAGAATGGGAGCCGCTCACCTCGACGCCGCATTCCGTCAGGCGATGGGAACCCTCCCGGCTGTTAACAGGGAGTGGCGTGAGACGCTCAAGAAAACGCGCTCACCGATCACGGCTTTGGCGCGTTTGCTGCTCCGCATGGCTGAAATGGCGGGGGAGGCATCGCTGGGCGAGGCGTTCGCGGTGACGGGTGCACACGGGATGGGTAAAACCGAGTGGCTGAAGGAGCTGGGGGACCGAGCCGAGAGGATGGGGTGGGTCGTTGGGGGCATCCGGCAGGAGCGGGTTCTTGAGGGGGAAATGGCTGTCGGGTATCGTGTGGTCCGCTGGAAAAATGGAGACGGGATTCTCCTCGCAAGAGGAGAGAGTGGCAAAGGATTTCTCTTTGACGAAGCGGCGTTCCTGAAAGCAGCGGAATGGCTGGCTGAGGATTCGCGGACGTGCGATATGCTTCTGGTTGATGAATTGGGTTTGCTCGAAGCCCAGGGGCATGGCCACGCACCGGCGTTGGCGGGGGCGCTGGCGGGAAGTAGCCCACCCCTGCTGGTTGTTTCCATTCGGAAGGATAAACGTACCGAATTAACCGACCGTTTTGCCTTAAGGGATGAACGAATCCTCGATCTGGATTCGGAAAGTCCCGCCAGGGAAGAATTTCTGAAAAGGATACTGAAGGCTCTCGCAGATCGTAAAAGCCGATAAAAAAAAGCCCCGAATGGGGCTTTTCAATATTGTTCCGTACTTCGCTACAGTTTCCCGACAATGGTGATGTAGATGAATTGCCCCATCTTTTTGTCCGGTTGGCCGATGAAGGAGGCGTACTTTTCGGACGGGAGGAAAACGCTGTACCCCACCTGAAATTCAAATCCCCGAGCGAGGACTGCAATAAGGCGGGTGTCGATTTCCTGTGCGACAGGTGAGAAACCGATACCGTCAACAAAGGCGTTTTCCATGAAGGCGAAATTGTGGCCTGTGAGTTCGATACCGTACCGGCTTCCCGGTTGAAAACTGAATCGGAGGTAGGAATCGATCAGGCCCTGGCGTTCGAAGAAGCTGGTTTCGTCAACGAAATAATCAATGTACCCTTTGAAGATGTGGCGGGAACCGAAGGGGGAATAGAAGACATGATCCGTGTAGCTGCTGTCATCTTCATAGAACTTGTTTCCGGAAGTGACGTCGGCTCCTAAACCAAATTTCGGACGAATCTTTGCTGATAAGGAATAGGATAGGTCGACGGACACAAGCCATGAGCTCAGATCACGGTCGTTGACAGTGCCGAGCTGATATGCACCGTCGCCCTCAAACGCGAAGCGGTTTGATTTATAGATGCTGGAGACAGCGGCGGTGGTTATCACGTTATTCTTTTTTATGCCGTTCAACAACCGTTCATCAAGATCGATCATCACCAATGGCTGGATCAGGTCCTTCGCCATGGATCCTGTAAACGCGGTCAGATGGCGATCGCCCTTGCGAACGGGTGATACCAGGTCATAGAGGGGTAGAGGATCACCCTCGAGAAAACTTCCCTCCGCGATCTTCGAGTAAAAGACGTTCCACCATCCTGATTCGGTTTTCAATTCGACAAGGACGCCGTCATAGGCACTCGGTCCATAATTCTGCCAGTCGGATTGACCCATGATACGGTTTCGGCCATAGGCTGCTTCGAAGCGGCCGAATCGCAGAGACAGGGGAGAACCGAGGGCGTTGTCCAACTTGACATATGCTTCCTGGAAACTGAGTGTCGCTGAGGAAGCAGTTAGCGAAGGGGTGGTCCCCAGGTATCGCGTTTCCTTGATTTTGAATCGAAGCGTCACATTCCGGGAAGCGACAAAGGTTGCTCCCAAGTGTGTCCGAAGAGCGCTGAATTCGTTGAAACCGGTATCCGGATTGAAATCTTTGTCTACGATTTCGGAACGGTACCTGGTTTCCGCATCCAGGCTGAACCGTTTGGTGAGACGCATCTCGGCGGACGCACGGGGCGCTGCCATCAGGGATATCAGCAGCAGAACCGCGAGGTAACGAAATCGCATGCACACCTCCCGTGAAGTGTCGCGCATTCAGGGACACCGCCTTGACAGGTTACATTGAACCAGACACGTCCGGATACCCCGAAAGCATGAATCCTGATTAAAGTAAATCTTTGCTACTCTTTACGCAAGGTTCTTTGGTTTCAACTTCAAGCTTTCCCGAAATTGTTCCATCATGGCTTCAAAGGGATGCGCTCCCGGAAAACAGGGTATAATTCATTCTGAAACAATTGTATTATATCATTTACCGTGTGTCCCGGACCGTTTAGCTCGACGATGATAAGATATCAAACTTTCACGGAATGAAGTGACCGAGAGCGAAAATCGGCTAGTCTGATCGAGACCTGCGTTCCATAATGTGCATCTTTTCGCAATTTTTGTTCGGGGAGCAACCGAGGTCGTGCTGAGGCGATTTGGCGCAGGTGAAGGCGCATCGTACCTTATCCGTCACAGGATGCAAAGGAAGTACGCAAGGGAGTGTTTCAATGAGAGTTGCTGTCGCTCAGCTGAATCCGACCATCGGCGACATCGAGGGGAATGTCCAACGAATGAAAGCTGCGCTTGCCCAGGTTCCCGAAGGGGCGGCGGAGTTGGTGATCTTCCCGGAACTGGCTGTCACGGGATATCCACCCCGTGATCTTCTCACCTTCGGCTGGTTCATCGATCGAGTGGAAACTGCCGTCGAACAGCTTCATGAACTCTCACGCACCCGTTCGGACACCGCGCTCCTCTTTGGGACTCCCCTTCGCAATGGAAATCCTCATGGGAAGGGGTTGGCGAACGCGGCGATCCTGCTGAAGAATGGGGAGACTCTGCTGGAGCAGCACAAACGTCTGCTCCCCACCTACGACGTTTTTGATGAGCAACGCTACTTTGACCGTGGAGACGATGAACACTGGAAGATTGTTGAACTGGCTGGGGAACGAATCGGAGTGTCCATCTGCGAGGATGCCTGGAACGATGAGACATTTGAGGACCGTGTCATTTACGACCACAACCCCATCGAGTTGCTCGCGAAGCTGGGCACCAGCCTGATGATCAACATTACGGCCAGTCCTTTCCATATTGGGAAAAACCGTCGGCGCTTCGAACGCTACGCCAATCACGCAAAACGGTGGAAATGTCCCTTTATCGTCTGCGCCCAAGTGGGCGCGAACGACGAATTGCTTTTCGACGGGCGCAGCATGCTGATCGATGCCCGGGGGAATCTGGTCGAGATGCTCGCTCCCTTCGAGGAGGATCTGAGCATCCTCGACACTCTGATGGATGGGAAACCCGATGGATGCCGGGGCATTGGCGAGATGGAAGCCCTGCGGCGTGCACTTGTCCTGGGTGTGCGAGATTACGTGCAGAAGACCGGATTTCGCGAAGTCGTCCTGGGGCTCTCCGGTGGGATCGATTCCGCGCTCGTCGCCTGTATCGCCGCGGAAGCGATCGGACCTGAACATGTCCGTGCGGTGACGATGCCCTCGATGTATTCGAGCGCAGGGTCCGTGGAGGATTCCCTGCGGCTGGCGAATAACCTTGGAATCCGCTGCGATACCCTGAAGATTCGTGACCTTTTCGATACCTATATAAAGACTCTCGCGCCGATCTTCGAGGGACGTGAGCCCGATGTTGCTGAAGAAAATCTCCAGGCTCGCATTCGGGGAACTCTGCTGATGGCTTATTCGAACAAGTTCGGCAGCCTGTTGCTCTCTACCGGAAATAAAAGCGAACTGGCGATGGGGTACTGCACCCTCTACGGCGATATGGATGGCGGTTTGGCGGTCATCAGCGATTTGACGAAGACACAGGTTTATCAACTTGCCCGCTGGTATAACCGAGATGAAGAAATCATTCCCAAGGCAATTCTGACCAAGGCGCCCTCGGCGGAATTGAAACCCGATCAGACGGACCAGGATACTCTGCCACCTTACGAGAAACTCGACCCAATACTCGTTGCCTATCTTGAAGAGGGGAAGGGCATCGACGATATCGTTGCCGAAGGCAACGACCGTGAAACAGTGGAATGGGTCATCCGGACTGTGGACCGCAACGAGTATAAACGTTGGCAGGCGGCTCCCGGATTGCGCGTCAGTCCCAAAGCGTTCGGAGCGGGACGCCGGATGCCGATTACGGCGAAAAAGTACTGAGGGACGGCATCCGACGGATGGGGAGGAGTCATAAGGGACAGGAGAGTGGTCAGGGTCAGTAGAGTCGTGATGGACTGTAGAGTAATGTAGGACTGTCCCAGAGTCTTTTCAGGGACTGTCCCTCGTTACTCTGCACGGGTCAGTCAAGCGGACGCTGAGGCTTGGTCGACTTGTCGAGATCGAGAATATCGAGGTTCAACGCGTAACTGCGCGGTTCGAGCTGTGTTATAGAAAGCAGGCCCGCCACAAGCTTGTCGATTCGTTCGACGGATTTATGAATCTTTTTCGTCAGTAATCGAGTCTGTTTCGGGTTCGCATTGTTCAATTCGATAAGATCAGCAGCGATTTTCAACGCCGCGAGAGGCTGCCGGAATTCATGCGCGATCGTTCCAGCGAGTTGCTGTGCGACTCGAAGCTTCTCGGTGGTACGAAGACGTTCCTCCGCTTCATGAAGCGCGGTTATGTCGATCCCGATTCCCCAACTGCTCCAACCCTGAACAGGTGAGTAACGGGAGATGTTTGACCAGGAAATCCGTTTCACGGATCCATCCTTGCAGGCTGTCTCCCATTCCCAGTTCCGATAGTCGCCGACCTTGCCTTGCAACTCCTTTTTCATTTTCTCATGGTAGTCCGAATCGGGGTAGAAGAGATTATCGACCTTCGGATTTCCAATGACCTCCTCCGCGGTCCATCCGGTGACACGTTCACATTCCTTGTTCCAGGCGCAGATAAGATTGTTGTGGTCGCGTGCGCCGAGCATCACCGGCATTTCCTGAAGAATCGTTTTCAACCGATCCTCGTTCTTTTGAATTGTACGCTGGGCTTCCTTCAGGGGAGTGATGTCGGAGAGACTGGCGATGGACAATTTTGTTGAAGGAATCACATCGACGGTCAGATAGATTTCGTGTATTGAACCCTTGGCACTGATCAGTCGGAATTCATAGTGGCGGGGGGCGGATTTTCCGCTGATCCTGCGCTTCTCATGGTACTCCCGCATGCGTTTGAGGTCATCAGGATCGACAAACCGAGTCCAGGTTACTTTTCCTTCGATCTCTTCCCTTGGCAATCCCACGAGTTGGCAGAAAGTGTCGTTGGCGAGACGGATGGTTGTGTCTGCTTCGATGATGACAGTTGCAGTGCCTGTGTTCTCGAAAAGAGTTCCATCGTGCGCTTCCACTTCGCCGGTGTGAGCCTTTTGAAAAGCGAGTTCGCGTTCGAGCTCTTCAATCCGGATGCGAAGTTGTCTGATCTCGTCGGCAGAATCAGGTGGTGACTTTGGCGGATGTTTCATCATTGCTTCTCGTAGCTGGGCTATGGACCATCCACAGGCGCGGTAAAGATCTGTCCAAGAACGAAGAAAGAGTGAACTTGATGCTCCATGATGGTGCTTCTGATGGATCGTACACCCAAGGGAACATAGCACCGATCGAGTGGAAATGGAAGATAGAGTCGCGACGAAAGTGTTCTCGCCGTGGAATCAGATCTCAACGATTCCTTCAAAAACCCGTGTTGCAGTCCCTTCCAGAATTGCATAGGACCAGTCATGACCGATGGTCACCTTCAGGTCACCACCAGGCATTCGGACGTTGACTGTCTGTTCCTGTTCGAACTGACCTTCACGGATTCCCGCCGCGACAGCAGCGATCGCTCCGCTCCCGCAGGCGAGTGTCGGACCGCATCCACGTTCGTAAACCACAAGTGCCAGGGTATCCGGAGATTCCTTGCGGGCGAATCCCACGTTCACACCCTCTGGAAACAGATCACGATGGACCATCAACCGGGAACCGATGGCATGGACATCGTCCCCCTCCCACATTTCATTGTTGTACATCACGAAATGTGGATTTCCGACGCCAACAGCCGTTCCGGTGACAGGAGTCTCCAGGCCGGGGACTTCGAAAACTCCGCGGATGACTTCATTCTTCGCAATGATGCGGGCGTCACGGGGTGAGAAGGTTGGGATCGGCATCGAAACCTGGATGCGTTCATCATCGGCAAATCGAACGCTGATCGGACCGGCGCCGGTCATGATGCCGACCTCGGACATCGATCTCACCGGTTCTCCAATGTCTGCAAGGAACTGAAGGGTGCATCGCAAACCGTTGCCGCACATTTCCGCGGGAGCCCCGTCCGAATTGAAATAACCCATCGTATAGGGAACCTCGCCGTCGTGCTTGATGACCTGGATCAGTCCGTCAGCGCCGATCCCATGAGCACGCCGGCAGAGGTTGGCAATGGTATCCTGGCTTAGTGCATCATGAATCCGGCGATCATCTGCACGGTTGTCCACCATGATGAAATCGTTTCCGGCACCGTGGTATTTGGCAAAGCTCAGCTTCATGGATCTCCCGGTTCGAGGCATTCAACGCAGAATGTAAGGATTGAGCGCTTACATTCACGTACAGGAAAATGTACTAGGTACTTTATTCCCGCTCAGGATCATTGTACGACCTTGCACGTAAAAAGTACCTGGTACATTTTCCTGCTCTCGGGCACTTCGAGAAACCTGTCAGCCACTCCGCTTGAAGGCGAAATCCCAGTCAATCGAAGGACATATCGCGGTTCATCCAGCCGCCGGTCACTTCGAGAACCGCGCCGGTGACGTAGGAGGCTCCGTCCGACAGCAGGTAGAGCATCGCATCGGCGAGATCTTCGTAGCTGCCGTGCACGCCCATCGGGTGAGTGGCTTTTGCCTTTGTGGATCGGGCTGACGTTCTGTCGAGGCTTTTTTCCGTGATGTTGCCCGGGTTGATCACGTTGGCGGTGATGTTGTGAGGGGCTTCCTCGAGCGCCAGAGTACGAATCAGGGCGGCGACTCCCGCCTTGGCGGCGAGATGCGGGCCGTTGAGACGCATCGGTACGGTCTGGTGAGCCCCGACCATGCCCGTGGCGATGATCCTGCCGCCGCCCGCCTCACGCATCGCCGGAACCGCCACCCGGATTACCTCGAAAAGAGTCGTCAGATTGCCGGACAACATCCGTTCGAACGAATCACGGGAAAACTCAGCTACCTTCCCCTGTGCATAGGGTCCGGCGAGATGAATGACACCGTAGGGAGTTCCGAGCAGCTCCCGGACATGGTTGAACGCCTGTCCGGCTATCCCCGGCTCGGTTAGATCACCGGAAGTGACGGTGACGTTGACCCCCATGCGAGTCAATTCGATGGCGATTTTACGGGCTGCATCAACATTTTTCCAGGCGTGCATCCCGAGTTGATACCCCGCTTTTCCAAGGAGGCGGCAGATGCCCGGACCGAGCCCTCCGGATGCTCCGGTGACCCAGAGAGTCTTGCCTTCGCCGTGATGGTGGCTGTGCGGCATCTCCGATACCTCGTTTCGTACAGGGGAACGGGACGGTTTTCAATATACATCGGAGGAGGCCCAGCCTTGACCATCGCGCTGCTTCAGTGTACCATCTCCACAACCGCGGGAAGATGCAGTACCAGGCTTATCAGGCAGTACTATCGGGAGGAACGATGGGCGAAATCGCGCAGTGGAACGACACGGACCGTTTAGCCGTCGATACGATCCGGATACTCGCCGCGGAAATCGTGGAGAAGGCAAACAGCGGTCATCCCGGCATGCCGATGGGATTTGCCACACCGGCGCATGCACTGTTCAGCCGCTATCTCACGTTCAATCCCGATAACCCCTTCTGGCCGGCGCGAGACCGATTTGTCCTCTCCTGCGGACACGGCAGTGCGCTCCTCTACAGCCTGCTTCATCTGAGCGGGTATGACCTGCCCATGGAAGAGCTTCAGCAGTTCCGCCAGTGGTCATCGAAGACCCCGGGACACCCCGAATTCGGACTCACCGCGGGTGTGGAGACGACCACCGGTCCGCTCGGGCAGGGGATCAGCAATGCCGTTGGCATGGCGATGGCTCAACGGTACATCCGCCAGCAACTCGGTGTTGCGGATGGCGGCTTCGATCCACTTGACCATTTCGTCTACGTCTTCGCCTCGGATGGTGACCTTCAGGAGGGAGTGAGTGGGGAGGCGTCTTCGCTTGCCGGGCGGCAGCGGCTGGGGCGGCTGGTCGTGCTCTACGATGACAACAGGATCAGCATCGACGGGAGCACGGACCTTGCGTGGAGCGAGGACGTTGAAGTTCGCTACACCGCCTATGGCTGGCATGTGGATCGGGCGGACGGCACTGACGGCGAGGCCATTCTCGCGGCCATCGAACGGGCTCGCGACGTTATCGACCGTCCGAGCCTGATCCGTGTCAGCACCACCATCGGTTTCGGCGCACCGCACAAGCAGGGGACGGCGGGTGTGCACGGATCCCCCCTCGGTGCGGAGGAGCTTGCCGCAACGAAGGCCGCATTGGGGTGGAATCACGAGCCGTTCTTCATCCCTCAGGAGGTGTACTCCTGCTATTCCGAAGCAGCGGACAGAGGGCGCGCGGCACACGAAACCTGGCTGCAACAGCTCGACAAATGGCTGAGCAAGGACAGCGGCCGTGCAGATCTCTGGGATCAACTCGTCCACGGCCATCTTCCCAAGGATGTCTTCGACTCGCTTCCGGCGTGGTGGGGGGGAGAAAAAATCTCAACCCGCAAGGCAGCGGGCGCGGTGTTGAACGCCATCGCGGCGAAGACAAGGATGTTCGTCGGTGGCAACGCCGACCTCGCCGGGTCCACCTCGATGACGGTCAAGGATGGAGGCAGCTTCCTTCCGGAAACGCCGGGCGGACGGAATTTCCATTTTGGCATCCGCGAACACGCCATGGGTGCGGTTTCGAACGGCATGGCGCTGTACGCCGGCCTCCGACCGTATACAGGAACTTTCTTCACCTTCAGCGACTACATGCGTCCCTCGATCCGACTCGCTGCGATCATGGGCATTCCCGTGACCTTTGTCTTCAGCCATGACAGCATCGGTGTGGGGGAGGACGGCCCGACACATCAACCGGTGGAGCAACTCGCCGCCCTGCGTGCGATGCCGGGACTGGTCGTGCTTCGCCCGGGCGATGGAACGGAAACCGTCGAAGCGTTTCGGAATGCGCTGCAGCGGTCGGATGGGCCGACGCTGATCCTGACGACACGCCAGAACCTGCCTGTCATCGATCGTGAACGGTACGCCGGAGCCGAAGGTTTGCATAAGGGGGGATACGTCCTCGCGGACTGCGAAGGCATCCCGGAGGTCATCCTGATCGGCACCGGCAGTGAGTTGCAGCATGCTCTCGGCGCTTACGAAAAATTGTCGGCAGAGGGAAAGAAAGTCCGTGTGGTCAGCCTGCCGAGCTGGGAGCTGTTTCTCGCTCAAAAGGCATCCTACCGCGATGAGGTGCTTCCCCCGTCCGTCACGGCACGGGTGAGCGTCGAAGCCGGAGTCCGGTTCGGGTGGGAACGGTTCATCGGTTCACGTGGCATCGCCGTCGGCATCGACCGTTACGGCGCTTCTGCTCCGGGTGAAGTGTTGATGGAAAAACTCGGATTCACCGTGGAGAACGTGGTTGCAACTGCGCGCAAGGCAATGGCGGGGTAACCATAACACTTGAAGATCGGATAGGTGAGGAGATTCACCGATCACCATTTTATAAAGACTATCACAGCTCCCAGCGGAGCAGGTTCCCCCGTTTAAGATGCTTCCCGTCCACGACCACTTGAGCGGTGGTGAAGGGATCCTCGCTCTCGACGAAAACGTCAGCCGCATGGGAACCGAACTTCCGCCAGCGTTCGATTTCCCGCTCCGCAGCCTGCTTCGCCATTGCATCGGCTTCACGCAGTGATCCACCGCTGGCCGTAGCCCGTGATCGTTCCTCCGCTTTCAGCGCGGCCGGAATGGCGCGCTGGGCATCCCTGCTGTTGCCGTGAATCCAAACGGAAAGATCGAAGCTCTCTTTCAGATGGCTATTTGGCAGATAGGAGCCTTCGACAACGATCACGCTTCCCGCTCGCGAACGGCAGGGCTGAAGCGTGCCCTTTCCGTGACCACGGGTGATCTCCCAGGAACTGTCTATTTTTCCGGTATGACGGGCTGCGAGAATCTCATCGTTCAACATGGACCAGTTAAAGGACTCCTCGATCCATTTCACGGCGGACCGGGATGTAACCGGTTGCCTGTGCCTTGCCAGGTTCAGATGAGTAACCGGCACATTTCTGTCGGTGAACGCTGTCAGCAGCCGGCCGGCAAGCTCACGGGTCAGCGCGGGGTGAGGGGCGGACAGCGAGAGGACGAGTGGGCGATCGAGAGGGCGCAGTTCCGTGACGTGTCCTGCGATCCGTTCAGCGAGTTCACGGAGAGGGTTGAGCAAATCGAGCAGGTGGCGGAAATCCTCGACCCATGTCGCCGTGTCCATCAATTCTTCTCGGCTGCCGTATCCGTAGAGTGCTCCGATGGCGGGCAAGTTGTTCGCCTTGGCAGCTTCGACATCGTATCCACGATCACCGATCACCACCGCCGGACCGCCGAGGTCGCTCACAACCTCAGCAATCAGCGTTGCCTTGGTTGCTCCGGGCGCATCCCCGACGCAACTCATTCGGTCGAAGAAACGGTCCAGGTTCTGCGTTTCCATCACGGCATGCAGGTAGGGCGTGTGGCAATTCGAGACGACCGCTATTTTGTATCCGCGCCGTTTCAGTTCACGCAACGTGGACGGAACGCCGGGGAAGGTGATCCGGTGTTTCTTCATGTAGCTGGTTTCACCGTGCAGAATCTCGCTGCGAAAACGGTCGAGGTGTTCCCGGTCCTCGGGCCTCAGCAAGGTGCTGTAAAAATCGTCGGAGGGAGCTCCGATGCCGGAGGTTAGCTGTTTGTCGGTGTATTCGGGCGCACTCTTTCCAAGGGATTTGTGAAAGCGTTTCAGGCCGCCGCGCAGAGCGGCGACCGCCGTTTCGCCACTGGCGATCAACGTGCCGTCCATGTCGAAGATCAGCGTGCGTGTACCGAGGATGTCTGGATGAATCATGCGCCGAAGGTAGGGTACTGCTGATTGCGGGTCAACCAGAGTCGGCGCAGCGCCCCCACGAGGTAAAGGCTGCCTGTGCCGATCACGATGGCGTCGCGCTGTGAAGCCTCAGCGAGCGCCAGGTCGAACGCCTGCGGCAACGGAGCCGAACGCGTATCCCACCCCCTGTTTTTCAGGAGACCGGCCAATTCACCGGATGTCATCGCGCGGGGTGTGTCGGCGGCTGTGGCGATGGTCAACGCGGGTTTCTCATCCAGCGCATTGAGGAAGCCGTTCACGTCCTTGTCCCGGTTGACTCCCAGCAGGAGAACGCGCGGTCGATCCGGCCAAACGTCGTCGAGCAGTCTTTTCAGAGCGGACGCACCCAGGGGGGAATGGGCGCCATCGATCATCACCAATGGATTGCGTTGAAGAATTTCGGCACGTCCCGGCCAGGACGTCTTCAACAATCCCTTGCGGATGGCTTCGGGTGGAATCAGAAATTCGCCATCGACGTGCAATCTGTCCGCTGCCGCGACGGCCAACCCCACATTCTCCGCCATGTGAGCTCCGAGCAGGGGGGTCTCGAGTTCACGGTGATCGCGCGCCGGCGTTTTCAAATGGAACCGCGTGGAACGGTCCGAAACCTCTACGGCGTCGAGTTGAATTTCATATCCGATGCGCCATAGTTCGCTGTCGATGAAAGTCGCCCGCTCTTCGATCATACTCAGCGCTGCGGGCGACTGAGGGCCGATCACTCCGGGAACTCCCGGCTTGAGAATGTGCGCTTTGTCCCAGGCGATTTTTTCGATGGTGTCGCCGAGAACCTTTGTGTGGTCGAGCCCGACGCGGGTGATTGCGGAGAGTGCGGGCTCCAGGACATTCGTTGCGTCCAGCCTGCCTCCCATGCCGACTTCGACAACTGCCACGTCCACATCCATGTCACGGAAAGCGAGAAACGCCAGCGCGGTGATCAACTCAAACACCGTGCGGTAGGATTCCTGATAGTTTTCCGCTTCCATGGCGGGTTTCAACAGGGAATGGTAAAGCCTGGCAAATTCCTCGCGGGAAAGATCCTGGCCGTCGATTCGGATCCGTTCACGAACCTCGACGAGGTGCGGAGAAACCGTTGCACCCGTTCGATAACCCGCCTGATGAAGGATCGCTTCCAGGCTCGCGGCGAACGACCCCTTGCCGCGTGTGCCGGTGACATGAATTGCCGGACATGACCGGTGGGGATCTCCGAGACGTTCCAGGAACGAACGGTAGACCTGCAGGTCACGATCGACCGTGTTGAAGACATCCGGAGCGAGCGCTTCCGTGTCAAGCCTGCCGTAAAGATGTTCCAGAGCCATCCGGTACTGATCATGCTGCGCGACACCGGCATCAAACCGGCTCACATCGAATCGGACGGGTTTCGTGGGAGGGGTGTTTGGAGCAGGTAGCGAAACGGCCCCATCCGGAGATGCGTTTGCGTCAGGAGACCAGGTCATCGATTCATCTCGCGTGGATCACGTCTCCAGGCTCATCATCTTGGCGATGCGCTTGCTGTTGAATTCAGGACTCATACGCATCGTCAGCAGGTACGAGGTTTTGATCCCTTCCGGTGGTTCCGATGGACGGTTTTCTTCGAGAACTGCAAAAATCGGGGTATCATTCAACTTTGGCAGCTTCTCCATGACCGTCTGCATCTCGGGTGTGTTAAGAAGAGCCTGGACTCCCGCGTAGTAATCGTCGTAGACCACCATGGCGACATTCTTAACATTTGCATCGTTCAACGTGTGGAGCAGGCTTTTGACAAAATCCTGAGGTTCGTTGCAGAGAACGACATGGGGAAATCCCATGCGTTGAACGTATCCGCCGAGAGTTTTCGCACGGAAATGCGTGGGAGCGTACACGACAAAGACGGCGTTTTTAGTCTCCGGCTGCTTCTTCTCCTCGGCATCCAGCTCTTTCTCCCGTCTGCGAATCCGAGCTTTCAGGTCAGAGAGCCCACTACTGGAGGCGGGGGCGCGTCCAGATACATCGACATCGTTGCTCGACATCGCGGCTGCTGCAGCACCGGATTCACCGGCGCCCATCGATTCCGCAACTCGTTTCAGAACTTCGGGGTCAATTTTCTTTCGAAGTTCATCGAGCTCTTTTTTCTTTTGCTCATCCATTACTCCAGCCTCGCTGTTTCATCACGAGTAGGCTGACTCATCGAGGACCGGACTAACGATATAGATCATCGGTTCGTTGGACAGATCGACAATCTGATCGTTATCAACCTTTAATCCTCGCGAGTCCGAGAGAAGCTGGATCACCGGCCTTACTGGATAGTTCTTGTTCGTCCGGATCACCTTTGCGATCGCCCCGTTGTTCAACTTGACCAGGCTGTCAACGGGGAAGATGCTGATGACATCGATCAACGCTTTGATCATGCGAGCGGAAAAATCGACGTTGCGGCGCTCGATGATCGCCTGCATCGCTTTGTACGCGATGAAGTTGTCGCGGTAATGGCGAATATGAGTCAGTGCGATAAAACTGTCTGCCAATCCAAGCACCTGTGCGTATTCGTGGATGTCGTTGGTGCCTATCCCCTGCGGATACCCTTTGCCGTTCCAGCGTTCGTGTTCCTGATGAATGACATCCGGGAGGAACGGGAACATGTCCACGACCGCCTGGAGAATTTCGTATCCGAACTCCGGGTGGTTCCGAATCAGCTCCTGCTCGGATGGTGTAAGGTCCCCGCGTTTCGTGAGCACGGATTCCGGAACGCGCACCATCCCCACTTCGTGGACCATGCTGCACAGGCCTACTTCGATCGCTTGTTGCCTTGAGTACTTTAGACCGTAAGCGATCTTGATCGCGACAATCGCCACGTTTACGCTGTGCTGGGCCATCGAGGTGATTGTTTTGCGCGCCGAAAGAGCCTGCATGAAGAGTTGATCACTCCCGGAGAGCGCCTCGGCGAACAACTCCACATGGTGAAGAATGTCATCGAGAGTGAACGGTTTGTTCTGCCCCGTCAAATCGAGGAAGGAGTCAACAGCGTCGATCGTCGAATGATAAAGAGACTTTCCCTGAGCTGCAGACTGAACAGGCACGGCAGGCACTTCTGCTACCGCTTCTTCGGTATCCGCTCGCTGTCCGTTGTTGCCTTGGCGGGGAGGGATGGAGAAACCCGAGGAGCGCGTTGAAGGAAATTCGAGTTCCTTCTCGTCTCCCTGGGCGCCGTCCCGGCGACTCTCCGACCCCTGTCCGGGGCGGCGGATATCATTCACAGAACGCAGGACATCCCGCATTCTTACCATTCGTACTTCCCTCCGGCAGTCTCGCTGTCCACGATGGAACGAACGACCTCGGGGCCGATCGTCTCAAGGCGATTTCCGGCGCCGATAGCCATCGCGAGATCGCACAGGTTATTGATCTTGCGGGGAGTTCCACCCGAATAGGAGAATATATCAGCAATCGCCTCCTTGGTGAAAACTTCTTTCAGATTTCCCGCGAGCGCAAGTCGGTACTCGATATACTTCACCGTTTCTTCAAAGTCCAGCGGAACGAGGTGATATTTTACAGCGATCCGTTGCATCAGTTGAGGTAATTTCCGTGTTTTTTCGCGAAGTTCCGGCTGGCCGGAAAAAACAAGAGTCAGCATGAACCGGTCGTTCAACTGGAAATTCAGCAGCAACCGCAGTTCTTCAAAGGTCGCCGGGTCGTCGATCACCTGCGCTTCATCGACCATCAGCACGGTGTGTTTTCCAGCACTGACGTTGTCGTACAGGTGTTGATTGACTTTCTGCAGAAGCTCATTTTTTCTCTCGGGGATCTCGTCCGAACCGAGTTGAAAAAGAACTTCACGCAGCAGCTCCTCGGCGGTCCAGCGTGGATTCGTCAGCAGCACCACGGGGAACAGGTGGGGGTCAATCTCGTTGATCACCGTACGGATCAGCATTGTTTTTCCGCACCCGTATTCGCCGGTCAGCAACGCTGCTCCTTTCGCCTCGTTGATCGCGTAGAGGATCCGCATCAGCGCTTCGCGGTGCTGGTTCGACTGGAAAAAGAACCTGGGATCGGGGGTATTTTCGAACGGTTTTTCCTTCAGCTCCCAGTACTTGGTATACACTAATCATCTCCCCCGCGCATCCACGCAGTCCTGCCTGTTATCCAGTGCCCGCGAATCACCTGTTGTTACAGAATGGTCAAGAAAAGATCAACCAATAATAAGGCGGTGCATTAGATACTGCAAGCCATTGGTGAATGATTTTTCTTGTTTTTAGTAAATTTTACTGTTTTTAAATTGATATTCCAAGATACCTTATACACGAAGATACAGGAAGTTCTCAGTCTCCGGGGGAAGCGGCTTGGAAAGGGATAGTCCGGGTCGAAAATGCTGGTTGAGCACCCTCTCATTGACAGTTATCTTAATTTGCTAAAGGCGTCTGGCCTGGAAAGACGGGAGCGGATCGGTGTAAACCTGGTGAACCGTGGCAACCCTTGTAAAAAGTGAAGCATTGATTCTCAGGAGGTTCCGGCACGGCGACACCAGTCTTGTGCTGCACGCGTTCACACGGTCAGCGGGTCGGGTGCCGTTTATTGCAAAAGGGGCTCGCGCTGGTGGACGCAAACCCCCGGTGCCCCTGGTGCCTGCTGTCCTTCTGGAATTGATCTGGAAGCCTTCGACCCGCTCAGAGCTGCAACTGCTGCGGGAATGGTCGCTGTTGGACGGGTTTGGAAGGATCCACAGCGATTTCGAAAAACTCGCCTGGACACAGGCGGGGCTTGAAATCCTGGGCCGAACGTTGACAGGCGAACAGCCGCACGAGGAGTTGTTCGATAACACCCTGGAGTATATCCGGACAATTGTAAACGCCGCTGGACGATACGAAACGCTGCTGCAACGCCTGCGACTGCTGGTCCTTCGGGAATTGGGATATGAACTGGACCTGACCGTTCCCGAAGGAGGGGCGGGAGTGGGGCGGTTTGTCCCCGGGCGCGGGTGTTGGGCTCCGGAATCCGGAGACGGCGCAGAGTTGCCCGTTCATCTCGGAAGTTGGAAACTGCTGGCGGCGCTGGCGATCAGCCCCTGGGATCAGGTTAACCGGGTTCGGCCTGGACGTGAGGCCGCGCAGGAGATTGAAAAAATTCTCGATGCAGCATATCGTCACGCTTTCGATCGATGGGCGCCACTTGAAAGCCTGAAGTTGCTCGCACCGATAGAGAAGTCGGAAAGGCTGGATGGGGAGGAGGGGAAGTGATGAACCTGAGTTCCCGATGTCGTAAGGGAGTACGAAACAATACAATGCGTGAGGCGCGGGCCGGCAATCGTATCATGCACCCGTTCCTGTGGTTGTCTATCCTCGCAGTTCTGGCACCCCTGAACCTCTCCGCCAGCCAGACGGGCAAAATTGCGGGTGTGGTCACCGACGAACAGGGCAACCCGCTCCCTGGTGCGAACATTGTCGTCGAAGGGTCGAACCTTGGAGCGGCGACCGATCTCGACGGCCGTTACTACATCCTCGCGTTGCAACCCGGCCGCCGGACACTCATATTCAGCGCTCTCGGGTACGCCAACCTGCGCATGGAGGATGTTCCGGTGATTTCGGGGCAGACGACCATGCTCGATGCGCGCCTTCGAGAGGAAGCCCTGCAACTCGAGGAAGTGACGGTCATTTTCCAGAAACCGCCCGTGGAACTGAACGAGACGAGCCAGAGGATCAGCGTCGAGGGGGACATTGCCCGTCAAATGCCGATTCGCCAGGCGGATGAGATGGTGAATTTCCAGGCGGGCGCAGCCACGGACGCCTCCGGGCAGCTTCACATCCGCGGCGGGCGCAGCGGCGAGGTCGGTTTCTTCATCGACGGAATGCGCGTTGAGGATCCCCTCTATGGCGAGCAACAGCAGCAGGTGGGCAGGGAGGCACTGCAGGAGATGCAACTCCTGTCCGGCACCTTCAGCGCCGAGTACGGCGAAGCGATGAGCGGCATTGTCAACCTGATCACGCGTGAGGGAGGCGATCACTACCGCTGGAGCATGGAGTATGAGTCGCCGATGGTCAACTCGAGTCCATACCGCGAGAAGGATTGGGCACGGTCCGGAAGCGATGCCGTACGTGATACAATCACCGATGTATCCCTTTACGAGCCTACCTCGATTAACGACACGCAAAACCTTTTGATCCCCGTGCCCGGACGTCTCAGCGCGACCCTCTCCGGTCCCATTCCGCTACTCGTACACGGTCACTTTTTCATCAACGGAGTCCACGAAGCGGAGGACAGTTACCTGCCCTTCGGCGACAGGATGACCCGCAATACGTCGGGTAAGTTGACCTGGGAACCTCCAGTCGGAAAACTGGCGTTGAGTTTTGGATTTCGGGAGGCGAACTACCAGAACTACAGTCACGCATGGAAATATGTGCCGGACCATTACCATCGCCATTTTGAAAACTCGGCGCGGTGGTCGTTGAACTGGACGCATCAGCTCAACAACTCGCTATTCTACGAAGTCACCGGCGGCTATTTCTGGCGCAGGCATGACGTCAAGATTTTCGAGGAATGGTCGGATTACGTCAGCCACGGTTACCAACCTCAGGATTTCACGTTTGCCAGCTACTTCTATGGCGACAGCGACTGGTCGAATACGTGGCGCGAGGGACGCACGATCACATCCACCGCCTCTTCCAAGCTGACCTGGCAGATGAATCCGGTTCACCAGTGGCGTGGGGGAGCTGAAGTCAAAGAGCAGAACATTCAACTCGACGAAATCCGCCAACTCACATTCAGCGCCTCGGGCAAACCGCGCGGACTCCGTGACACGTACACCCAGAAACCGCTCGAAACGGCGATGTTCCTTCAGGACAAGATCGAACTGGACTACCTGATCGTCAATGCTGGTCTGCGTTGGGATTATGTCGATCCCCGAGCGAAGGGATGGTCGGACCCGGAAAATCCCACGATCCAACTCGAGACCGTGAAGCCGTCCTCCCAGGTAAGTCCGCGCATCGGCCTCGCACATCCGATCAGTGACAGGCTGACGCTGTACTTCTCCTACGGCCACTTCTTCCAGTTTCCGGACTATGTCAGCCTGTTCCTCAACAGCGCCGATTTGAATCCCGATACCCTGGCGAACCGGACGTTCGACGCGGTCGGCAACCCGGGAATCAGACCGCAGAAAACAGTCGCCTACGAGGTTGGGCTCAAGGGAATCATGACCGACATCTGGGGATTCACCGCGACAGCGTTTTACAAGGACATCACTGACCTCGTCGGCACTCGCCAGGTTCGTTACGGGAGCGCCTACAACTATGCCGCATTCGTAAACATTGATTACGCCAGCGTGATTGGATTCGAGGTTGGATTGACCCGTTCATTGGCGGATCACTGGAGTCTTCAGGCGAACTACACCTACAGCGTCGCCAAGGGTAACAGCTCGGAACCGACTTCCGGCTACTGGGACGCCTACGAAGGGATTCCCACCGCCCGCCAGGAATATTACATGGACTTCGACCGCCGCCATGTGGCGAATGCGATGATCACATGGCAATCGGGGTGGCAGAACTATCCACGCCTGTCGGGAACTTCCCTGCTCCGGGGAGCGAGCGCCGGACTGATTGTCAGCGCATCATCCGGTTTGCCCTACACTCCCTATACGGGAGCCGGCGAACAGCTTGCTCAACGGAACAGTGAACGCATGCCGGCAATCCTGACCGTCAATCTGCGAGCCGCAAAACTGCTGTTGGACGCACCGGTCAAGGTGTCGCTCTTCGCCAACATTGACAATCTCTTTGACCGCATCAATCCGTTCTATGTGGACAGCCGCACTGGAGAGCCGTGGGAGACCACGCTGGTTGGGAACGAGATCCTCTATGACCAGATGCATGACCCTTCCAGGGTGGATCGTCCCCGTACGGTACGTGTCGGTTTGACCATCGAGCGTTGACAGCCACTTCCGGGAGGTTTTCGTGAGAGAATCCCGGGGGGGATCACCGAAGGGGAGATGACGTGAACGGAAGAGGATCGTTCAAGAGACGTATCGTAGTTGTGCTTGCTGCCATCCTGGTCTTTCTTTCAACGCGGGTGGGAGCTGCTGAGAATCCGCTGAAACCTGGTAATCACGTGATCAAGGCGGAAAAACTTTTCGACCGCTCGGTTGCTTCGGTGAACGACCGGGGAGTGGGATTGCTCGACAAAGGGCAGCTCGCCAATCTGATTTCGAATTTTGGAATCCTTTCGGATTTTCATTTCGGCACTCCTGCGCTCCATTGGCCGCGCAACGGCACGGAGGTTCAGCACTACGGCTTCGGAGTCTCGGTGCTGATGATCGTCGACGGTGACGTTCTCTCCTCTATTTACGACCCATCTTCAGCGTCGACCGATTTCAGCTGGGAGGCTGCGGACGGTTCTCTCGGCCTCTATTTCAACGATGTGCGCGACGAGGAAAACACCGCCGCCGATGAGATCACTCCACTGCTTGCCAGTTCCGACAGGCCGAGCACCTGGCCGACCGTGGGTGGAGTTCCGACATGGCCGGGACCGTTCCGTGCCAGTCTGACCGACCCGACCCAGCAGGTGCCCGGCGAGTTTGCCAGCGACCGGGATATCTACTCGGTAATCACCGACAAGCTCGGAAAGCACATCCGAGTTGAACAGATCGGATATTCCTACGGCCGCCCCTATGCGGAGGATTTCCTCTTTATGCGATTTCGCGTGCACAACGACGGAACCAGTAACTATTCCGACGTGTACGCGGGTTTCCAAGCGGACCTCAAACCCGATTTCTTCGCGGACGACAGGATCGGTACCTGGACCATCGAGCCCTACGACGCCGGAAAGTCGTCGTTTTTCTTCAAACAGGATCTCAATGGAATTGCCCAGCGGGACGATTCCAGCCATTTCGATGAGAACTGGGTGGGGCCTGTCGGCTGGATTGGCATTGGACTTGTGGACAGTCCGGATGGGGCGGGGGTAACCTCTTTCCATTATTATCACGATGACAACAGCCCGGTCAATGACGCTCAGATCGCCGCATTGATGACGAACGATCGCACTGGAGTGGAGCATCCGGAATGGTATTTCCACGGAGCGGATGATTCTTTCGCGGATATCTCGCTTCAATCCGAGGTGGACGTGGATGCTCTGCCGGGAACCGAAGTCACCTTTACCATCGCTACCGGTCCTTTTGATCTCGCAGCGGGCGACAGTACGGAGTTCTCAATCGTACTCGCAATCGGAGCGGACTCGACGGATCTCGCCGATAACGTGGCGACCGCTTACCAGATGGCAAAAACGAGCTCCTACCAGGGCAGCGGTCCGCCCGCGACTCCCATGCTTCATGCTATGGCTGGCGACGGGTACGTACAGCTCACCTGGGATGACGCCGCCGAACGCAGCAGCGATGCAATCACCGGACTGCAGGACTTCGAAGGCTACCGCTTGTATAAAAGCACGGACCAGGGAGTGACCTGGGGAGAGGCCGTGACCAACTGGTTCGGCACCCCGGTGGGATTCGATCCTCTTTTCCAGTGCGACCTTGTGGACAGTATTACCGGACTCGATCCGGCTTATGGACCCGATTTCCCCGCTGCGCACGTCTGGCTCGGCGACGACACCGGGCTACGACACTCCTACATCGACAGGGATGTGACCAACGGCCTCGAGGTATGGTACACGGTCACCTCCTACGACAAGGGAACGTTCGATCCTGACGATCCACTCTCCGCCGAACCGAGCTATGAATCTTCTCTCGGACAATCGTCAGCGGACCGGAACACCGTCGCAGTCGTTCCGGGAACTCGTGCAGCGGACATCCAGCAGGGAGTCGTCGGGACCATTTCCGAGATTCACGGGCTCGTCGCGGACGGGACGATGAACCTGCAAGTGGTTGACCCCTCGCTGCTGACGGGGCACGACTACCAGCT
>JAZDLX010000193.1:0-37601 GCA_043801585.1 bacterium
GGGCCGAACCCCACTCGGCGACAGCATCCGTGACCAGCTCGCCCGCCGTGGCGATCCGGTACGCGCCAAAGGCGCACAGGCGTACATGAAGTCCGAGATGCCCTTCCGTGGTGTGGACGCAAGGGGCCAGCGGGAAATCCACCGCGCCTGCCTGAAACAGCATCCCGTTCGTTCCATCGATGAACTGCGCAACGCCACCCTTGACCTCTGGGACCGTGCGGAATACCGCGAGGAACGGTACGCTGCGCAGGAAATCCTCAAGAAATACTCGAAGTTTCTCGATATAAGCGATCGAACTCTTCTCCGCCACATCATCATCACCGGCGCCTGGTGGGATTACGTGGACTTCGTGGCGAAATGGGTTGTCGGGGACCTCCTGAAGAGATATCCGGAGGAAATGAAACAGGAGCTGATGGAGTGGATCGAGGACGAAGATCTGTGGATTCGCCGCGCGGCGATCCTGGCGCAGCTCAGCTTCAAGGATAAAACAGACACGCAGCTCCTCTTTAATTTCTGCGATCGATGTCTTGAAGAAACAACATTCTGGATGCGGAAGGCGATTGGCTGGGCATTGAGGGAATACAGCAAAACGAACCCCGGCAAGGTCCGTCAATTCATCGCTAAAAACCGTGACAGGATGGCGGGCCTGACCCTGCGTGAAGCATCGAAATACGTCTGAATGCCTGAAATTAAAAAGGGGACAGGTACCTTTTAATTTTCTTTCCAGTCTCAAACAATACATGCAATCATTTAAAAAATTAAAAGGTACCTGTCCCCTTTTTAATTGCCCAGTGAACGGTTTTCCACCGGAGAGACCTGTTCCCGTCTCTCTAAATCCTCTCGGCGAGCGAAGATCGGAGATTTTTACGAAGTGCAGAGTCCGGACTTGCAAGCTCCCATTCATCTTTTTATTATTTCGGCAAATAAAATTGGAGGGTGAGACTGCAATGTTGTTGAACGGCATGGTCTGGTACGTGGGTCTGGCGGATGATCCCGCTCATTTAACCCGAATCTTCCCCACTCTCCCCAGTTTCAGCGTCGGTCATCAGTTCGAGAACAGGCAAGCTGCCCTGCAGTGGCTGCAACGGATGCAGGAATGCGGGTACCAGACGCTTCCGATTTCCGACAACGGTTGGCGATTCGGGTTGCTGGCGGCCTTCCCCGAGGACATTCGTCCCCTGCCTTTAACTGCCGATCAGGGTGTCTTCCAGACGGAGTGAACCCTCCAGCTCCTATCCCTGAGAGACCTCCCTCATTCCCCTGAGATTTAAGCAGAAATTGGCATTTCACTGGCTCATCTTTTTCTTCTGCCCTACATTTCCCGCACAGCTCACTATTCACTTCCGATTTTCGCACGAAGATGAGCTCTCATTAATTCGGAGAGGGAGGCATCATGGGCAAAATCAACACAGGTCGCGTGATTGTGGGCGGTCTGCTGGCCGGCTTGGTGTTCAACATCGGCGAAATCATTCTCAACGTCTTTGTTGTCGCGAAAGCGTGGGATGAATGGGGAATGAAGCATCAGTTCAACATGACGATGGGAGCAGGCGGATACATCATGATGTTTGTGATCATGTTCCTGCTGGGTATTTTTGCGGTCTGGCTCTATGCAGCCATCCGGCCACGTTACTCCGCCGGTCCCCGCACGGCGCTTTGTGCGGGACTTGCGGTCTGGTTGGCGGCATCGCTCTACCCGGCCCTGGGCATGTTGACAATGTCGATGTACCCCTTCAGCTTGGCGATCATCACCCTCATCTGGGGACTGGTCGAGATCCTGCTGGGAACCTATCTCGGCGCCTGGTACTACCGTGAGCAACAGGCCGCGGCGCCCGCTGCATAAGAATAGGTTCTATCAGACTGACTGTAAGAAGTATTCCCTGACGGGAAACGTTCTCACCTGAGACAGAACACCCGGCGAAAGAGTCGCCGGGTGTTCTGCGTGGAAACGATTGACCGCCACTCCTGGTCATCGGGGAGATCATGCACGCTGAAGCGGCGTAATAGCAGGTAACTGTCACCGCGCTCAGAATTCGTAGCGTAATCCCAGTATGTACATTTGCCTGAACTGTTCGATGATCTTCCGGTGACCCTCGTCGTCATAGAAATAGTCCGCCACGTTCCGTTCATCGAGGACATTTTCGATGGACAGGTAGACCACCAGCGCGCTCGACCCGAACCAGTATTTGCTGTCCACCCGCAGATCCCAGCGCGTGTAGTCGGGGAACCTCTCGTTGTTGTGCCCCTCGCTCTCCCAGTGGCTCTGGGTAAGCGGTTCGGGCGACTGGACCCCCTCGTCATACCACACCTGGCGAGTGTACGGCCGTCCCGAGACACACCGGTAACGGGTGGAGAGGATCAACTCGTCTCCGTTGATCGGCAGCGCGTACATCATCCAGCCGAGGACGGGTGTTGCCAGCAGCTTGCGCCATCTCGCGAAACGGAGCAGGCTCGTCCGGTACCCGACAAGGCCGGTGAACACATGCGGCATGTCATAGTCATCCGGATGGGCGCCGAATGCCGGGTTTGTCGCTTCCGCTTTCCCATAACTGTAGGACAGCATTCCATACCAGCGGTTGGCCAGTTTCTGGTGAATGAAAAATTCGACCCCCCACGCTTTTTTCGTCCGCTCGGGGAGCATCACATCGCTCTGGAAGGTCAGATCGCCGGTCTGCTCGCGGACGACATCCTGCCGAGAGACGAGCAGGCGGTCATAGTCCTTGAAATACCCCTCGATGCTGAGACGCAGGGAGGGCTTTGGATTGAAGCTGATCCCGCTCACATACTGCGCCGCCCGGCTGTCAGGGAGGCTTTCATTGGCGCCCTTCGCCCCCGGATTGAAATAGTCGCCGAGGTTCTGCGACTGGTAGTAAACGCCCCACGCCGCGGACAACGTCCAGCGGGGATAAAAATCCCAGACCGCGGAAACACGCGGCGCAAAAACATTCTCCCCCGAGATGTCCAACGCATCCTGGCGGACACCGGCAGTCAGCGAGACTCCCCTGCCGGGACGCCAGGTATACTGCACGAAGGCGTTCTGCTTAAGGCCGCGTTTGTCGGCGTCGATGCAAACGTCATCGTAGTAGAAAGTGTCCGGCTCAGTGCCGGGATCGACACCGAGCACGTCATCGTTATAAATCAACGAATCTCCAATCGCGAAGAGCTTCTGCGTGTAGTACACGGACTTTAAACTCACCCCCGCGCCCCACTCATCGTTATTCAGGGCGCGGCCTGAAGCCAGCAGGTGGATCTGGTCATTGGCATCGGTTCGGCGGTTTGAGACAATCCGCCGAAGGCTCTGATCGGGCCGCTGATCGTACTGATCCCAGTGGGCGTACTGCTCCGTCCGGGCGACAATCAGGTCTGTATAGGCAACCCCCCAGAGGCTTCTCAAACGGGCGCCGAAAAAGTGTTTTTCCGTATTGAAGTCAAGCCCGTCGATCCCCGCCGAGAAGGTCTCTTCGCCATTCGTCTTTGCCAGATCTTGCGGACGGAAGGTCTGTTCGTCCTGGGCGTAGAATCCGTTCACCGTGAGATGATGGCGTGAAGACAGGTCATAGGTGAGTTTCGCCTGGCTGTTCCAGTAGACCGGCGCCTTACCCGTGGGAAGAGTGCCCTCGGGCAGCAGTTGCAGGTAACTGTGCTTGGCGGTCCACAGCAGGCTTCCACGTTTGCCCGGCAGCGGTGTTTCGAAATGACCTCCGGCACCCGCCATGTTGAAATCGGCGGAACCACCCGTCCGGTCCCGGTTTCCCTCGCGGAGGTTCAGATCGAGAACGCTGGACATCCGGTCGCCGTACCGCGCCGAGAATCCACCAGAGGCAAAAGTGACATCCTCGAGGAACTGGGTGTTCAACGCATTAATCGGACCGCCGCCGCCCTGCCCCTCATCGCCGAAGGTGAGATGGTTGGTGTTGTCCACCTCGATGCCGTCGATCACCGTCAGGTTTTCACGTGGGCTGCCGCCACGCACGACGATCTCGTTGTCCGAATCGTTGCTGTTGACCACACCGGGAAGCGCCTGCACCATCCGCTGGATGTCCTCGAGGCCGCCGGGTGCACGGCGAACCTCCTCGTAGCGCAGCGTTCGTGAGGAGGTGGGCATCTCGGTGGGCGACACCTCGATGATCTCCGCCGTCACCGTCACCGCTTCAGCCTGCAGCACCGTCGGTTTCAACAGGAATTCAGCGTTGCCCGGTCGTCCGGGGCTGATGGCGATTTCCAGGAGGGTCATCGGCTCGTACCCCAGTGCGCTGGCGGTGACGCTGAAGGTGCCCGGAGGCAGATGGGTGATCAGGAATCTCCCCTCGAGATCGGTCGCCGCGCCACGCGGCAAACCGACGACGATCACATTGGCCGCACCGATCGGCTCGCGGGTGGCGTTGTCGAGCACCTTCCCCTCGATGAGGCAATGGATGTTTTCCACGGCGGCGGGCAGGTCCGTCTGCGCGGATACCACGGTGACCATTGCCATCGCAAGAAGCACCGCCGCAATCCGGCTTCCTGCTCTACTCATGGTTGCCTTCCTGTTGTGAAGGGAGGGCTTTTTCACCATCAAGCGACCGCAGGGTGTTCAGCGTCCGGTCGCACCATTCGATAAAGCCCTGGTTTACCGTAAAACCGCGATCCAGAAGGATCCGCTGATAGGGGGCGTTGGGGTTGTTCTGCGCCCACTGAGGAGTGTGGTTGAGGAATTGATCGAGTGCGGCGAGGGTGCGGGCGGCATCCCGGCGTACCGCCTCCACCTGCCGGACCAGCATCTCCCGCGGCGCGTTCCGCCCGAAAAAGAGACGGAGCATCAGTTCGCTGCGAAACAGATCGGGCTCCGGGTCCTCCCGCATCCACTGCTCGAACCGTTCGATGCCAGCGGTGGTGATCGAGTACACTTTTCGCGGCGGCCTCCCCTCATCACTCGGTTCTTCCCGCATCGTGACCAACCCTTCGTGCTCCATCTGATGCAGGAGCGGGTAGATCTGCCCAAAACTCCCATACCAGAAATCGCTCAAGTACTCTTCACAACGCTTTTTCAGGTCGTATCCGCTGAGTGATTCATGCTGCAGCCAGCCAAGCAGGGCGTAGAGTGTTTTCGACTGTTTCATGGACTCCTCATAAAGGAACGATTATCTTGCCCCAAGATATATCGTGCCGATATATCAGCACAAGCCCCTGGGTCACCTCCGGGAGCTTGGCAGCAGAGTTTGACGGTTATGGAGGACCCTCTCCGCCCCGCTCGTGGGCCGGAAAGCATGTTTCGCCTGTTCAAGAGGACGATCCATGCGAGGGAAAATCCAGGTAAGTGGGGATTACTCGACATTCCCGTTGCTCGACCGAGCAACGATCTCCTCAAAAAACAAACACTTGCTCAATCAAACAAGGCAATCCCCCATCAATCAAATACTTTATTTACAGTATGTTATCAATAGTGACAGTTACTTTTGAACCCAGGCATCGTTCTCGGCTTTCTTCTGGCATCTCTCGGCTCTTATTGGGCATTGGTGTTATGTCAGCTTAAAAACATTATACAAGGTCGTTAGTCCGCCAACAGGCGGACGGAGACCTGACACAAAAGAACATGCGAAACCCGGCTGACCTGTCTACGCTTTACTACGACATGGCAAGCGGAGCAGCCGGACCACACAACCGCAGAATATGCCAAACACAGGAAAACCCTGTTGGGACGAGCAAACAGGGATAAAAAATGTAGTCATTCTGGATCCGCCAGCCGGCGGATGAAGAATCTGTGTTTTTGTGAAGACACCGAGAGAAATTAAAAGGGGACACTTACCTTTTAATTTCTTTCCTTGAGGTTGAATCATTCTGGAAGTGTGACAGAAATTTAAAAGGTACGTGTCCCCTTTTTAATTTCCTGCGATTCATCAGAATTCATAACGGATGCCGCCCACGAAAAAGATGCGGAACTGGTAGACGGTATTGATATCGCCGTGATCCGCGTAAATGTACTGGGCGACATTTCCCCTGTTCAGCACATTCTGGAGTTCCAGGTAGGTAACAAGGGATGAACTGTGGAAAAAGTGCTTGTCGTCGAGCCGCAGATCCCAGCGCATATAATCCGGATACCGCTGGTCGTTCATTCCGAACGATTCCCAATGCCCCTGGTAGATCGGTTCGGGAGAGGGAACACCTTCCTCGTACCAGCGGTTACCGGTGTACGGCCGCCCGGTGACATACCGGTAGCGGGTCGAGATTGTCAACTCGTCGCCGTTGATCGGAAGCACCTGCAGCCACCACCCCCACGGCTTTGAGATCAGGGAAAGCCACCAGTCATACCGGATCAGGCTGGTTTTCACGCCGAACACCAGTGTGGCGGCATGGCGAATATCGTAACTGGCGGGATAGTCGCCGAATGCGGGATCGGACGAGTTTCCGTATCCATAAGAATAGCTGGCGGTGCCGTACCAGGACCCGGTCAGCCGCCGCTGGGCGAAAAACTCGATCCCCCACGCCTGTTTCACCTTCCACGGCAGGTAGGCTGCGCTCTGGAAGGTACGGTCTCCCGAAGTTTCGCGGATGTACGCCTGCTCGCCGATCAGCAGATCCGAATAGTCCTTGATGTAAGTCTCGGCGCTGAAGCGCAACGCATGGGTCGGCTCGAAACTGATTCCAGCGACGGCCTGAAGAGCTCGCGCCGGGGGTAGCTGACTGTTGCGGTCCCTGTCCGGTCCACCAAAAAGGACGGAAACGGTGGGAAACTGGTGGTAGACTCCGCCGGCGAGGCTCAGTGTCCACTCTGACCGGAAAAGCCACGCCAGAGAGAATCGGGGATCCAGCACGGCACGGTGACTCACGTCCAAACCGTCCATACGCAATCCACCGGTCATCGAAAGCATCCTGCCGAACCATAGTGTCATCTGAGTGTACCCGCCGTACGCCAGCCCGGCGTCGTCCACCTTCGCCACGCGGTCGTTATAGATGTAGAGGTCCGGCTCGCCATCGACGATTGGATTCCCCTGCGGATCACGATTGATCACGCCGTCGTCGAACCACAGCGAATCCCCCAACGCCCACAGGTTCTGCTTGAAGGCCATCGGCTTGAGGCTGAACCCCAGCGACCATTCCCCACGCCCGGGACCCCGTCCATTCATCTGCAGATGCATCTGTGTTTGTGTTATCCGCCGATCGGTATCCACGGTGTGTTTCTTGACAAGCTGTCCCTCGATCTTGTCAGCCTGCCAGACTCGCGCGTGATCCCAGGTGACCGTCTGTCCCGCCACAAGGTCGCTGTACCCCCATCCCCAGAGGCTTCGCAGACGTCCTCCGGCGATGATTCTCCGTCCGGAATAATTAACCGCTTCCGCACCCTTGCTGAACGCGTCCTCTTCATCGGATTCGATGTCGATGAAATCGTCCGTGTAAAGCGAATTGATTGTCAACTGGTGCCTTGGCGACAGGTCCTGGACGAATTTCCCCTGGGCGTTCCAGTAATGGGGAATCGAGGTCAATCCGACCGGGCCCTGGATCAGATCGAGATAGCTTTTATGAGCGGAAACGAGAAAACTGCCGTTCCCACCGGGCGTCGGTCCCTCGACGAAACCGCCCGCGCCGGCCATGTTCAGGTCCAGCGCTCCCTTGTAACGTTCCCGGTCTCCCTCACGCAGGTCGAGCACCAGGACGCTGGAGAGGCGGTCGCCGTAGCGAGCTGAAAAACCGCCGGAAGCAAAGGTGACGTCGCGCAGGAACTCGGTGTTCAGTGCGTTCACCGGACCACCATTGCCCTCCTCGAAGGAAAAGTGGTTGGTGTTGTCAACTTCAAGGCCATCCATAACGGTCAGGTTTTCCCAGGGACTGCCGCCGCGGACGACGATCTCGTTGTTCTGATCGTTCTGGTTGACAACGCCGGGAAGCGACTGAACCATCCGTTGAACGTCCTCGGCGGCGCCCGGTGCGCGCCGGATCTCCTCGTAACGGAGGGTCCGGGTGGAGGTGGGAAGATCGGGGCTCACGGATACACGGCCGGCGACCGAATAGACCACCTCTTCCCCTTCGATGGCCGACGGTTCCAGTGCAAATTCCACCTGACTGGTCCGTGACGACAGGACGGAGATCTCCGGCACGAGCAACGTTTCATAGCCGAGTGCGCTGGCCTGAAGGGTGACCGTGCCGAGTTCGAGACCGTCAATTTGAAAACGGCCTTCGAGATCAGCGGCCGCGCCGCGTGTGGTGCCCACGGCGAGTACGTTGGCAAGGGCAATGGGTTGGCGTGTGGCGCGGTCGATGACCACCCCGCTGACCGAACCTCGGGCGTTGTCGCTACCTGCCCCAAAGAGGGCCACGGGCATCAGAAACAGGATTGCGGTCAGGAAAAGTTTTCGCAGAACCACGTAGCTCCCCCTCGGATGATCCGCCACCGTTGTTCTGGGACAACTTATTAATATCATTTTCAATCATTGTGATCGCATGAAGAGCTTTATTTCGGCAGCTTTACTCCCTCTCGGGATCGCCCAGGTCAACCGCCTCACCGTTGAGCACATATCGATAGTCGATTTTCACGGAATCTCTAAGACTTGCGGAAACGCCGCAGTAACGTGTACGCGAAAGGTTGATCGACTTTTTCAGTTTATCGGGATCGACATCCCCTTTGACCTGAAAAATGACACGGATATGTGTCCAGTATTTCGGATGATCCTCGGTCTGCTCGAGACCCTCTACATCCACGGAAAACGCGGTCACCGGCTGTCGCATCTTGCGCAGAACGCTGATCGCATCCATTCCCGTGCAACCCGCCAGGCTGACATAAATCAGCTCTTTCGGGCGCGCGGCCAGGTTGGTCCCCCCGACCGCTTCGGCGGAATCCATCTCCACCTTGTGGCCACTGGCTGTGTCTGTCGTAAAGTGCATTCCTTCAACGTTGTCCAGATTGGCGTGGGCAAGCATAGGCATGGGTCACTCCAAGTCGTCCGTGAATTTCACTTCATCATCTAAAAGCACGAGTGGTTCAAATCATATGAATTGACGGGTAGCGTCTCTCGTTGCAGGAAAATGTACCATGTACTTTTTTTCGTTCAGGATGATTGTTCGACCTCGCATGCAAAAAGGTAACTGGTACATTTTCCTGCTCTCTGGCAACACCCGAAAACATATGAACCGGTCCAATGGTTTTCTGTAGGATGCAGTAAAATTTCCAGGGTTGCAACCGTTTCTCGTCCGGGCGGAGAACGCTCCTTTTCCTCCAGAAGCTCTGAGACTCCGGGAGATGCGGCTGCGCCCAACCGCTCCTTACATTCGTCACTTCCGCCCGTCGGCGAGGTTTCGCTTCGAATGCCGCTTGCGAGGGGTGGGGGTGGCCTCTATATTCCGCCGATGTGTTGAACTTTAGTACTCTTACAAAAGGTGATCCCATCATGATGTCAACCCTTCGCAAGAACACCGCCACGGTTCTTTGGATTCTGGTGTTCGCGTTTATTGGGACGATCATTTTCTCCTGGGGTATGGGCGGCTTCAAAGGCCGTATCGAACCGGGTATCGTGGGCAAGGTCAATGGTGTCAAAATCACCCGCGATCAGTACGATCAGGCAATCCAGAATCAATTCAACAGTGAGCGTCAGCAGTCTGACAACCAGGATCTGAGCTCCACCCGTTCCGACCAGGTACGTTCCGAAGTCTGGGAAAACATGGTCAATAACATCCTTCTCGAGCAGGCTCAGCGCGAAGCGGGGATTACGGTCACGGACAAGGAACTGGCAACCGCGGTGCGCCAGATGCCTCCACAGACGATTGTGCAAAATCAGTCATTCCGCGACAGCCTGGGAAATTTCAACTGGAACCTGTATCATCAGATGCTCTCGGATCCGAACTATGTCAACCTGGTGATCCAGATTGAACAGGATGTCCACCGAACTCTGCTGCAGCAGAAACTACTCCGCCGCATTGCGGCGTTTGACATCACCAGCATCGATGAGGCGAAAAACGCCTGGGAGCACGAGAAAAGCACGGTGGAAGCAAGTTACGTGCTTGTGCCCGCGCGTGATATGGAAGTGGACAGCTCCGAAATCACGGAAGCTCAACTTCGCAAACTGTACGAGGAGAAGAAAGACGAATTTAAAACGGACGCTTCCGCCTCGATCACCTATGTGATGATGCCCGATGTCCCTTCCCGTGACGACACCACGGAGGCTCGCAACCTGGTCGAACGGTTGATCTCCCGCATACGAAACGGCGAGAATTTTGCCGATCTCGCGAAAGAATTCAGCGAGGATATCTCGAACTCCGGCCAGGGCGGCGACCTTGGCTGGTTTGGCAAGGGACGAATGGCGAAACCGTTCGAAGAGGCTGCATTCAACGCGAAGCCCGGCGAGGTGGTCGGTCCTGTGCTGACACAATTCGGTTACCATGCGATCTACATCGAGGGATTCCATACCCGGGATGGCGAACGCGAGGTTCACGCCCGCCACATTCTGATCAAAATCGAGCGCAGCCTGGAGACACTTGACGACCTCCGCACGCGCGCCGAAGGCTTCCAGGAGGAGGCTCGCGAATCCGGATTTGTGGAGGCCGCGAAAGTGTACAACCTGAGCATCGATACGCTCAAGCGTGTGATGCGCCAGGGGATCGATCCAGTGCTCGGCAGCAACCGCGCCGCCCGCGAATTCCTCTTCAACCGTCCCAAGGGCGAGATCAGCCCCGCCTACAACGTCCGCAACGGCATCGTCGTCTTCCGCTCCCTGGAAATTAAAAAAGCGGGAACCCGTTCCTTCGATGACGTGCGGATGATCCTGACAAGGGATGCGAAACTCAACCTGCAGTTCGAAAAAGCCCGGGTGATCGCCAACGAGATCTATGAAAATGCTGTTGAAAAGGGCAATCTGGGACCCGCGCTTGCCGAATCGGCTTACAAATTGATTGAACCACCACGCGAATTCACGATCAATTCATTCGTTAGCGGCGTAGGCCGTGACTTCGCTTTTACCGCTATGGCCTTCACCCTCGAGCCGGGCGCGTTCTCCAAACCGGTGAAAGGAGATCGTGGGTACTACATTATTTTGCTGAAAAAGAAGAAGATGCCGGCGGATGCACAGTGGGAGAGCGCCAAAGACTCGTACCTCAAACAGCTTACGGACAAACGTCAACAGGAAATCTTCGCGCAGTGGATTAAAATGAAGCGTGATGAGGCGAAAATTCAGGATTTCCGTTACCTCTATTACACACAATATTAGTGGACTGGTTTACATGTTTCCGGGTGTTGACAGAGAGCAGGAAAATGTACCAGGTACCTTTTCACATTCGAGGTCGAACAAGGATTCTGAGCGGGAATAAAAGTACCTGGTACATTTTCCTGCAAGCTCCTTGGTCTCAAAACGGATACCTGACTGTGGAAAAGATGGCAGATAACTCAGAACAGGTGATCCGGCCCTCTAGCGCCGTTTCAGATTCGGATTGCTCGCAGCCACTTCACGTGGCGCGGGCCTCCGTGCCCTCGATGGCGGCCAGGGACGACCGCCCCACTTCTGCACACTCCAACTGAATCTGAAACAGCACAAGAGTATATTGCGGCCCACCGCATCTTTTGACTGAGCTTTCGGCCGGGGCTTGCAAGCCCCGGTTTTTCGTCCCGTCGCGACGGGACCAATGCTGGAGTCAGCCATGCGTTTCAGGCGACATCTCTTACTCCCCCTTGCGGCATGGTTGATCGTACTCCTTTTGGCAAGTGGATGCAGTCAGAGAGGGAAAGGTTCCGGAACCCTGATCGTAACATCGTTTCTTCCTGTCCAGGACCTGGTGCTCGATCTCGCCGGAGACTTCTCGGATGTGCGTGTGACAAACCTCGCCCCGACAGGCGCGGGATGCCCCAATCATTACACCCTGACTCCCGGCGACCTGGCTCTCGTTCATCAAGCGGACATCGTGGTGACTCACGGCCTCGGGATGGATGGATGGCTCAAACGCCGGAAGACGGATCGTGACACGTCATCCTGGTTCGTGCTCGCCGACACGTTGAAGGACCTTTACCCTGACGTCAAAACCCTCGAGTCCAACGAGGAACACAATGCCCCGCGTCCTCACACATGGGTGGCTCCTGATCTACTGGCGCGGGAAGCGCTGTTCCTCGGCGGCCACCTTGCTGCGACGATGCCGCAACATGCAGATACGATCCTCGCCCGGGCACGCATACTCGCTGCGACTCTGGACAGCCTGCACGGGCAATACCGTTCTCTTGCGGATTCAGCGTGTCATCCGGAAATCGCATCGTTCCACACATCGTTCAATGTGCTTGCCGAGCGGACCGGACTCAGGGTCGGCCTTGTGCTGCAAAACGATCCCGACGTCCCCCCCGGTCCGCAGGAAACAGCAAAAGCGATCGACGCCCTGAAGAACGGCCGCTTTGCAGCGTTGATTTCCGAACCCCAGATCAATCCGCGATTCGTCCTCAGTGTGCAGAAAGAGTCGGGCAAAACGGTCTACACTCTCGACCCGGTGGTCACGGGGGATCCGGCGCGTGGCGCCCTGTTGATCGCGCAGCGGGACAATCTCGCCGAGCTTCGGGAAGCGTTGGGAGTAACTCAGTGAGTGTGACCGTATACATCGAGGATCTTCACGTCACCTTTGGAAGCCGTACCGTCCTCGACGGCGTCACCATGACTCTGAAGGGCGGAGAACTGAACGCTCTGATCGGCCCCAACGGCGCCGGAAAGACAACCCTCGTGCACGCTCTTCTGGGATTCCTCCCCTTCGAGGGACGCATCCGCTATCAAGGATTGAATTGCAGTCCAAGAATCGGTTACGTCCCCCAGAATACCTCCATTGAACCCGGCGCACCGTTGACCACAACCGATTTTCTAGCCAGTGGACTTTCACACAGACCTGTCTGGAGCGGCGTCGGGATCGCAGCAAGGGAAACCATCGAAACAGTGCTCGCCGATGTTGGCATCCCCTCCCTGACGCAAAACCGCCTTGACAGCCTCTCGGGCGGAGAGTTTCAGCGGGTGCTGCTCGCCCAAGCGCTGCTGCGCCGGCCGGACCTGCTGATTTTGGACGAGCCAAACACCGGAATGGACATCATCGGCCATCAACTGTTCTGCGGACTCGTCGAAAAGATCCACCGTGAACACGGCACCACCACTCTTCTGATCACCCACGACCTCGGTGTAGTCGCGGATCACGCCCACCGCGTGGTGGGAATCAACCAACGGGTACTGTTCGAGGGGCCGGTTCCGGATGTGCTGAGTGAGGAAAACCTGGTGCAACTGTTCGGACCGCACACCTATGGCTGGCAATCGCTCGCCGACCACCACCGTCACAAGGTCAACGGGGAGCAGACGTGAGCGACGTTCTCTCATCTCTGACCGGCTGGACATCCCAACCCTTCATGCTCCGTGCACTGCTCGCACTGGTGCTGCTCGCTCCGGCTTGCGCGGCACTGGGCGTCCATGTCGTCTCATTCAGGATGGCGTTTTTCTCGGACGCCATCAGCCACAGCGTTTTTACCGGCATCGCACTGGGACTGCTTCTATCCCTGGACGTCCAGCTGAGCACCATCGTTTTCGGACTGCTGCTTGGCGTCTTGCTGATCCAGCTCGGACGTCACAGCTCGCTTTCCCGCGACGCGCTGATCGCGGTTCTGCTGGCGATCGCCATGTCGCTGGGCATCGTCATCGTGAGCATGCGGAAAGGGCTTGTGCAGCAGTTTCAGGCGGTGCTTTACGGCGACATCCTGACCCTCACCTCGCTGGATGTGGCACTGACCGGGATTGTGCTGCTCGGCACCCTCATCTTCGAACTGGTTGCATTCAACAAACTGCTGCTGATCTCCACAAGCGAGGCACTCGCGCGAACCCATGGGATCCGCGCTCAGATCTGGGAAACGCTGCTCGCTCTGTGGGTGGCGGTTGTCGCCCTCATCGGCCTACGGCTTGTCGGCCTGCTGATGGTCACCTCCCTGATGGTCGTGCCTGCCGCCGCTGCGCGAAATCTGGCCAGGGGCGCGAGGGGTGCGTTGATCTGGAGCGTCATTATAGCGGAGCTCTCATCCGTTGCCGGCCTCGCCGCGTCCTGGGCGCTTGACAGTGCCACAGGGGCGACCGTGATCCTCGTCGCGGCAGTCCTCTTTCTCGCCACTCTCCCATTCGGTTCGCGAGTCCGCCGTTCCTGAACCACCTGCGTGCCAGTCACAACAGGATTTCCACGTTCGGGGCACTTTTCCCTGTCTGCGCACCTTACGATCTTCACTTGAATAAATGTACCTGGTACATTTTATAGCCAGTATTTACGCGGTTATTCGGGCAAATTAAAATTGTACCTGGTACATTTATTACTTGCCATTTCAAATCCAGAAACATCACGGTAAAAGGCAAGTGGTGCGAGCCTCTTATACCTCGAAGGTGACCAGGGACAGCCGCCTCTTTTCTACACACTCTGACCAAATCTGAAACGGTACGGGTACAGGCATCATCGCGAATCTTTCCACTCGGCATGAAGCTCCATGAATTGTGTGTAAACCAATGAAAACACATGGATTCTTCAGGCCTAAGAATCAGCATTCAATATGGCCTGTCAGTGCCTTTTCCCCTTCGATTTTAACGGTCTCGACCATCCATTCTTCAATGGTTCAAAGAGAAATTTGCCTCATCACGCGGGCTGTTCATTTTCGATCCGAATGGATAATGATGTCTGGCACTCGATGGCTCTCCACCCAGCGCTTAGGAGACCTTAGAAGTTCGCTTGTGACTATCAGAGTAACAAGAAAATGAATAATGATTACAAACAGACATCAGGCAATGTTTCACTTTTAAATGCTTTTGTAGGAGCTCAACGTTGAGTCATCTCCGGGAGATCATGCACTCAGAGATGATTTAATCCTCATTCTTTTACTTGCATCTCCCACAAACTCAAATCGATATTGATGTATTCCTGCTTTGAGCAATTGGGTACACGGGGAGCGTCAATCTACACACCCGCACAGAGAAAGGTGCTTTTTATGTCCACGAAACACACCAGCGACCGCAAATACGCGGAAGACATGGGCCTGACAGTCGAACAGGTTCGCAAGATGGTGAAGCGGCTTGATATTTCCTTCTTTTCGAGCGGCAAAGGCGACACCATGGTGTACATGTTTGATGCCGACGAATTGAACAACAAGTTGGCGGAAAGCAAGAAGAGCAAGAAGGATCGCAAGCGCGGCCCGCGTCGTCGTTCTTCCTGATGTCGCTTTCACGCTTGATCCTTGATATTCCTTGCGAATGAAGCACCAGTTGGATGATTTCAGCGTCCTCCCGGTGGGAGGACGTTTTGTGTTTAACCTGCTGACAAATGGTACTGGCTCGAAGCATCCGATCAGGTTTCAGAGAAAACAAGTGAACCGTGTCGGGCAAGCCGACAGGGCCAATTCCGTTAATTGTCATTGCAAGGAATACTGACACTTCGGCATGACGAAGCAATCTCGTTGTTCCCGTTAGTGAAGTAGGCCGGGGTTTGCAGACACCATGTGTCTGTGAGCTTCGCGAACAGAATGTTCGCTTCGGTTCCGAACCCGGCTTCAGATCATCCTGACACCGCACCTTTTCGTCATCCTGATCCCGAAGGGTCGGGAGAAGGATCTCTCGATGTGACTCTCTCTAACATTTTCGAGAACGGGAGGCCAAACACTAAAAACGCCGTTTCGATCGCTCGAAACGGCGTCATTTCACTTACAAAATGCCCGGCTACTTGGCGTCGAGCACCTCGACCTCGAACACCAGGGTCGCTCCCGGCGGGATCATACCGCCCGCGCCACGCTGTCCGTAGGCGAGTTCCGGGGGCAACACCAGGATGCGAGTTTCGCCGATTTTCATCGCGGAAACACCCAGATCCCAGCCACGAATTACCTGTCCGCCACCTGTCCTGAACTGGAAGGGTTGACCACGATCCTTGCTGCTGTCGAATTTGCGGCCATCGGTCAGCCATCCGATGTAATGCACCGTCGCGGTCTTTCCGTTGCCGACCGGTTCTCCTTCGCCTTCCTTCGTCACCGCGTATTGCAGCCCTTCCGGACCATCAACGAGATTCAGTGTTTTCAGATCCGGCATGTCGGTCTTCATCGCTTGTGTCTCCTGTTCGGTTGTCGGCGTATCGGATTTTGTGGTCTGTTCCGATTTTGCTTTGTTTTTACCGCCGCAACCGACGGCCAGCACCGCCACCAGCAGCGTCGCGATCATCCACGTCCGCATGGTTTCTCCGTTGTGTGATCGGGTCCGTTGTATCCCTGCGAACCACGAAGTCTCTATTTGTATCCCTGCAACAACACCTCAAACACCAGCCAGGCATTGGGTGGAATGGGTGGTTTGGATCGGGAAATGCCCCGCTTTCCATAGGCAAGGTCCGGCGGAATGACGAGCACCCATTTGGCGCCACGCTGCATCTGACCGACCGCCTCGTCCCACCCCTTGATTACCTGTCCCGCACCGACCGTGAATTCGATGGGTTTGCCACGTGAAAGCGAGCTGTCAAATTTCCTGCCATCCAGCAGGTAGCCGTTGTAATGGACGATGGCGGTGCTGCCAAGGGGTGGACTCATCATCTGCTCGCCCAGCCGCACCTTCGCGATGAGCAGGCCGGTGGGTGTTTTTTCAAACGTCAGTTTCGAGAGATCGGGCATGCCCTCCGCGGTGTTCCACTCTCCCCGTGGTGGATCGGGAAGCTGAGCAGCCGTTATCGTGGCAAGGACAAGGACCGCTACAACGGACAACCGCAGCAGACGAAGGATTCGCATCATTTTCTCTCCCGGGACTCAGTCAGCGTTCAGGTCTGGCGCGAGATGCAGCAAAGGTACGTCATTCAGTTCATGCCAGGGCAAATCCCCCACGAGGAGTGTGAGGTCGCCACCGCCAGCCCCTGTCGGCTTCGCCCGTCCTCCGTGCTCCACCGCCCACTCCTCCAACTCCTCTTGCTCATTCACACGCCAGGGGAGTCTCGCCATGATCGCACACTCGTCCATCCGGGCGACGAATTCATCGAAGGCATCGTACAGTTCCTCGCTACGGGCGCAGAACCAAAGGGGAGCGAGCACATCCGCGGCATCGGCAAGCCGAGCAAGTGGACCGTCCGCGAGGGGATCGCTCTGAATCCACCCCTCGAAGATATCGACGAGCGCCCGTGTGCTCGCGGGCACTCCGGTCCACGCGAGGGTCAGCGCCGGAGTACCCTCCAGCGGCTGAATCGGCACGGCATCGACTCCTGAAAGACTCAATCGATAGGTGATCGGACCACCCATCGCACACGCCCACACGTCCGCTCCGCTCCCTTTTCCACCCTGAGCACGGCTGTGGGCATCCGCTGCGAGGGAGGCGACCTCACGGCGCCGCTCCTTCCACAGCAGACCTGCCCGTTCATGGCGCAGCGCAATGATTCCCACCGCTTCCGCCGCGGAGGAGCCGATCCCCAGTTTCCGGACCTCTCCCTCCGGGCCTGCTGCCTGAAATTCTGCCCGGTCGATGACGACCGATGTCAGGGGGTCATCAGCTTCGAAACCGGCAAGCGCAGGAATCTTCTGTTTCAGCGCCTCTTCCACGACGGGGGAAGGTGTTTCAACTGCTTGTCCTTCGCGGACGGTCAGCCACCGATCCACCGGTGCGAGAGCGGCCGTGCCGCCGTGCATCACCGCGTATTCCCCGGATAGCATCACCTTGCCGGGCACGTGGACAACGGGCGCGGTCATGCAACCACCCGTGCACCCGGAGCGGGCAGGCAGGAGAACGTTTCACGGACTCCCGGTATTTCAACCGCCAGTTTCGCCACCGTGTCGAGCGACGACTGTTGGGTAAGGAAAACCACATGAGGCCCGGCGTCCACGGTTGCCCAGACCGCCAGTCCCCCTTTTCTCCAGGAACGCACCTCGCGGAGCAGCGCCAGGCTCGTCCCGGTCCAGTAGAGCAGCGCGGGACGTGTCGAGAGCATCACCGAGTGCATCGCATACATGTTCGCTTCCATGACGCTCCCGGCGATTTCCAGATCGAATTTCAGGCAGGCTTCCCGGATGCGATGAAAATCGTTCCGCGCGGCATCCACCCACGCAGCATAGAAGGGGCTGGTTGTACGGCTGAGCTGCATCCCTTCGGTGGACCCGGTCTCCTTCGCCGAGGCATCCACCACGGCGACGACCATTCCCCACGGAACCTTATCGGGAGGCAACACCTGATCGGACGCGGGATCGTCTCCGGTAAGCAACTCGGACAATCCTCCCGTCACGCTTCGTGCCGCCGATGCGCTTCCACGGCGGGCGAGACGGCTGATCTCCACAGAGTCGAGGGGTCGTTCGGCGAGGGCAGCTAGCGCTGTCGCCAGCGCCGCAAAACCGCTGGAGCTGGAGGCGAGCCCCGCCGACGTGGGAAAGTGGTTGGTGGAATCCACCTGGAAGGAACCGTCGATCAGTCCGGCGCCGCGCCACAAATCCAGATATCCGCGAAGCCGTTCTGTATCGAGTTCACTCGCGGGAGAACCGTTAAGCAGAATGCTGTCGGAGGGAGCGTCGATGCGGCGGACCGTGGTGTCCGTGGCAAGACGGTCCAGGGCAAGAGAAATAGAGGGGGTCGCAGGAACGTTATCCCCCGTTTCCCGCTTCCCCCAATACTTGGACAGGGCGATGTTGGCGTGCGCCCGAGCGCGGACTTCGTCCGCCATGATCAGGCCCTCACGGTAAAGGGATAGACCAGGGCAAATGCGCTCTCGAGCTGTTTCAACAGATCTGCCTGCTCCTCGGGCTGAACCAGTGCGATTACCGCGCCGCCTCCCCCGCTGCCGGTAAGCTTGGCGCCAAGGACGCCCAGGTCGAGAAGGTACTCGATCGCTTCGTCGAGCGCGGGTGTGGACACACCGAGACGTGACAGAAGCTGGTGGTTGCGGAACATCAGGCGGCCAACCTCGGCGGAATTGCCGGTGCCGAGAGCGATCGCCGCATCGGTGGTGATTTCACCGATCTCAGCTAGCAGACCATTGACCCGTTTGGGGTTCAGGTCGCGGCTCGCCTGAACTCGCCGGACCATGTCGATCGTTCGTGCACCCGGTTCGACGATGGCGACGATGCCGGTCATCGGTTGGCTGAGGTGGATCGGAACGATTTCACGGGGCGGACCCTTGCGGAACCAGAGCACGCCATCGCTGATCACCGTGGCGGCATCCATCCCGCTCGGCGTACCGTGAAAAATCTTCTCAAGACGTTGGACATGTTCGAACAGGTCGCCGGCCATCGAGGGTGTACTGTTTCCATCCTTGAACCTGCGAAGCGCGATGCACAGCGCGGTGCTGAACGCGGCGGAACTGCCAAGGCCCATACCGGGGAGCAGCTCCGATTCGATCTGAACCGCGATCGGTTCACGCTGGATGCCGTAGATTTCGAGCGCCTCATCGACGGCCTTGCTGAACAGACGAATATCCTGGTCGGATTCGGGAACGTTGAACGCCTGTCGGAAATTCGGGCTGAGGAACCGCGGTCCATCCGGATCACGCTTGATCTGCACGGTCATGCCGATGTCGATGGCGGCGGTGATGCCCGGATAGTTGTATACTGTAGCGTGCTCACCGAAGAGGATGACCTTGCCCGGCGCGAACGCCTCAGCGACCACCTCTCCAGCGACCTCACGGGACCGCTGCTGGCTCTCTTTCATCGTACGGAAGATCTCCTCGGCCACCGCAACCTTGACCTCACCTCGGCGGATCATCTCGGTGGCAACTTCCTCCACCTTCTCAGGCGGCACACCGACGCTGATCGCCACGCTCCGCGCGTGAAGCGCCATGTGGCCTTTCTGGATGCCGACGGTGGAAAGGGCAAGGCAGGCGGCAAAATTCTGCGCAAGGCCGACCGCCGCAAAAAGCCCGGCGATGTCGCGCGAGGTATGCGCTCCCGTGATTTCACGGAGTAGCTGTACTCCAGGATGGCTGTTCACCGCACCGCCCACCGACCCCACCTGCATCGGCAGTTCAATGGATCCGCAGAAGGTTTCGCCCTCAACCCAGTAATCGGTCAGGCTTCGGTACTGGCCGTCCCGGCTGGCATAGGCATGTCCACCCGCTTCGATGGCACGCCAGTCCTGTCCGAGCGCCAGCGCCGCTGCGCAAATACCGTTGAAAATGCCCTTGTTGTGCGTCGTCGCCCGGTAGGGATCGGCATAGGCGAAACGTCCCGCCTCGACGATGCGCTTCGCGACTTCCGCTCCGCTCATCGTGCTCGTCGCAAGGTATTCAAAGGGAAGACGGAACATCGCACGAGCGACCCGGCGGTCCGCCAGGTTGGACAGAATGCGGAGGTTCACCCGCCCGCCGGTGACATGTTCAACCACTGGTCCCGCCGCTTCGCAGGCGTAGTTGATCATGTTCGCGCCCATCGCCTCGCGAACGTCGATGATCAGGTGCACGATCAGCATCTTCCCGACATCGGGACCACCGTCAATGATGCGAGTCTCGACATCACGGACACCGCCGCCGCGTTGCACCATTCGGGGGTTGGCGATGTTCGCCTGTTCGATAATTTCCCCTTTGGCCGCGAGAACGGCACTGGACGCGGTTTCCGGGTCGGCAAGGTCGAGCACCTGGATCTGCCCGATCATCAGCGGTTCATCGACATCCGTGGTGAATCCGCCGCCCGAACGGATAATCAGTGCGGCCTTTGACGCCGCGGCGATGATCGAGGCTTCCTCGATCGCCATCGGCACGAGGTATTCCCTGCCATCGACGAGGAAGTTCAGGGCGAGCCCGAGCGGCATCCCGTGCACGCCAATGGCATTTTCCACCATGTTGACGGCATGTTCGATACGCAGCGCTTTTCCCTCGCGGAGCTGGGAGATCTCGTTTTCGGTGAATCCGAAGGTTCGCGCGAGAAACGCCAGCCGACGCTCCACCGGCAACCGATAGAAACCGGGAATACGGGAACTGACATGGAGATTTACCGGTTCACGAGTCGACGCATCCATCTCCTGCGCAGGCTGAGACACTTTCCACCTCTGCCTGCCGAGCTTGCCGTTCACGGATTGTTCCTTTCCATCCAACCGTGGGCGGCCAGCCAGGCAGCCAGCCGTCCATCGATCACCTTCGGCGCCGTTCGTAGTTGTCCGGGTTTCAAACAACCTGTCAGCACCATCGAGGTCGTTAATTCGTTCAACACTGCTCGCAGAAAACGCTCCGCTCCCTTTTCCCCATCCGTGAGAAAGGGCAGCAGCACCATCCGCGCTACGCCAACGATGGACGCACCAAGCGCCAGCGCTCGAGCGGCATCCAGACCATTGCGGATACCCCCCGAAGCGATCACAACCGTTTCGTCCGCCAGGATGCGCCGGGCGGCAACAATACTGAACGCCGTTGGCACACCCCAATCCGCGAGCACCTCACCGGTTCGGCGCAGCTCTCCGTTGACTTTCCGGTGGCTTTCCACCTTCGTCCACGAGGTTCCGCCCGAGCCGGAAACATCTATGTAAGGTACCCCCGCCTGACGCAGTTTCTCCAGAGCTCCAGGTGACAATCCAGCCCCTGTCTCTTTGACCAGAACCCGTCCTTCAAGAGCGTCCAGCAACCGTTTCAGGGCATCAAGGATACCCGCAAACTCCCTGTTTCCATCGTATTGGACCAGTTCCTGCGCGGCGTTCAGATGAACGCAAAGACCATCCGCATCAATCGACCTGACCAGATCTGCAACTTTATCCGTCGGTACTTCCAGAAGCTGGACCGCACCGATATTCCCAAGCAGGACGCCATCCGGACCGATCTGTTCGCGCACCGTGAAATCCGCTACGGTTTCGGGGTGCTCGAACATCACCCGCTGGCTGCCCAGGGCGAAGGCGATCCCGATCCGGCCACAGACCGATGCGAGTCCGTGATTCAGTTTGCCGGCCAACTCCACACCACCGGTCATGCTGGTGACCATCAACGGTGCGGAAAGGGTCTTGCCGAAAAACGGCGTCGCCAGGTCAACGTCAGCAACGTCAACCTCTGGAATCGCATCATGCAGCAGATGGACATCCTCGAGGAGAGTAGTGCCGCCGTGCGCGACATCGCTGCCCGCCACGATCCGAAGATGCTCACTCTTTCGCCGTAGAATCCCGGAATCGGTCACTCTATCACCCAAGGAGCTTTAAATATCAACAACTTCGCTCTTTTCACCGAGCAGGAAACCTACACTCGCGAACCGTCGAGGCGCAATGACGAATTCTTGTTCAAGAGACAAACACCCCAAGGTACCGCCAGTTCTGAAACCCGGTTCTGAATGGTCGGGACCGGGCTTTCAGGGACAGTATACACACAATCTCGACCCTTCAGGATTGTGTGTATACTGTCCCACTCTGTACTTCGGTTCGCCACCGCGAAAATAATCCGGCGGAATCCTTGTGTCGGATCACTGCTTTCCGCCAGTGGGCGGAAAGGCGCTCAAAACCCGGCATAGCGAAAAACACCTTTGGAGATTACCGCGCCATGCCGACGCTTCGGCATGGCTGGTAATGACAAAACAGGCGTCATCACCAGCCCTCCGGCGTTAGCGCAGGGCGCGGTGATCCCCAATTGATTTTCCCTAGTTATGGCGTTTCATCAGCGCTTGCACGTCCACCCATAAAAAAAGCGGCCGGGTCACCCCGACCGCATCATGTTCAATCCAGTTGTGCCACCATTCAACGACGTTTGCCCAAAATGAACCGAGCCTGCCCTTTTCAAAAGGATCTGTACCGTCGCCGTGACGTACCTCTTTACCGAAACAGCGCCTTCACACCACCCCAGGTCTGTTGAATGCCTGAAAGCGTGACATAAACCGTACGCACAGGGGAGTACTCGACCTTGCCACTCTCGCTCATGACAGCGCGGACCCTGTAGGTATAAGCCCTCGCCGTTTGTTTAAAGATGTAGGGATCCGTGTACTCATAGCTGCGGGCACCCTGTACGGGAATCGGCTGAGTGTTGTTCAACACCTGAAATGAGACTCCATCCGTGGACCGTTCGACGAGAAATCCGGTGCACCCGGTTTCATCCAGAGTCGTCCACTGAACAACGACCTGGCCGCCGGTTTCGCGAACGTTCATGTCGTTGAAAACGGAACCCGCAAAAGCGCCGACCGCAAGCATCGCCGCAATCAGGACAGAGAATACACTCGTTTGAAGGATTCGCTTCATCACTGCATAAAGTAATCGTTTCAAATCCCGAGGAGCAACTCAACTCCGCCCAACCGGAGATATTCTTTCGAAAAAGCGAGGCTCGGAACCATCGCCGCCTTGTCCCCGGGGGACCTCCGTATTACATTCACCGTCCTAAACCGGGGGGCAGGCTCCCGGCCCCATTCATTTGTGAAGTGAATCCGATGGCTCGTGAACAGAAACGCTTGACTCGTAAAGAGTTGAAAGAAGATCCTTTGATGACGGCGCTGTCAGAGGCCCAACAATGGTTCGATCTGCACGGAACAAAACTGATAATCGGCGCCATCATTGTCGCTGTTGCCATCTTCGGCTCGATCTTCTATGGAAGAATCCGGGCGTCCGCTGAACAGGAAGGCGCAGCCTCCCTGATGGACGTTGGGACGAAAGCCCAAGATCAGTCAACTCAAACACTTGTCGCCCCGTTAATGGAAGTCGCCGACAACTACAAAGGCACCCAGGCCGGTGCGGACGCCGTGTTTGCACTCGCCCAACTGGCGATTCAGGAGAACGACTGGGAAAAGGCCCTGGACTATTTCGAGCGTTTCGAGAATGAATACGGCGACCTCTATCTTTCAGGTTCCGCTGCCTTGATGGGGCATGCAACAACCCTTGAAAACCTGGGACGGAGAGATGAGGCGGCGGTGCTCTATGACAAGGTTGCATCTCGCAAGGACGCTCACTTCGCCAGCGAGTTCGCTCTCCTGAGCGCTGCACGCTGCTGGGCCATGTCAGGCGACACCGCCGCGGCCCGCGACCGCAACAACCGGGTGATCGCGATGAAGTTGGCGTCGGAAGAGGCTCAAACTCGGGCAAAACTGAATCTCGCCGTGCTCGACGCTGCTCAATAGCGGCGAGGTCCCGCTTGACGTGATGGGAGCGGAAGAGTATATTCTGCGGACTTAAAGGAGTGGGCCTGAGCCCACTCTTTGTTTTGAAGGGGAATCCTCACCGTGTTGACACCCGAAGCTATCGGGGACTCCTTCCGCGAACTCCTGACCGGCACGGACTTCGAACTGATCAGCGTTCAGTTGCATCCGCAGCCGGGACGGTTGAAGTTCGCCGTGGTCCTCGATCATCGCAAACGTGGCATCACGATCGCAGAAATCGAGCAGTGGTCGCGACGTTTTGAGGAGGAGCTGGACCGCGACGGGGAGGTCCCGAGACAATATGCCCTGGATGTATCGTCCCCCGGGCTGACACTACCGCTCACGGAGACGTGGCAATTTGTCAAGAACGTCGGACGTGAGTTCAATGTCGAACTGCACCCGGACGAAGAGCATCCCAGGGGAGAATCGTTCAAGGCGAAGCTTGAAGCTGCCACGGACGACACATTGACCTTTGAGGGCGAACGCACTGTCCAACGGGAACAGGTGCGTCTCGCGAAAGTTGCACTGCCCTGGTAGGGCAAGCTGGGAGAACTGATGAATCAGGCTGTTGTTGACGCCATCTCGTCGATCATTCGTGAGAAGAACATCGATCGGGAGACGTTCGCCGAGATTATCGAGCAGGTCTTTCTCAAGGCCATCGAGAAGCGGTACGGTATCGCTGACAATTTCTCGGTGATTTTCAACATGGAAAAAGGGGATATCGAGATCTACGCCGAAAAGACCGTCGTTGCCGACGGCGAGATGGAAGAGGAGGCGAGCCAGATCGAGATTACCCGCGCCCGGGCAATCGACCCGGATCTCGAAGTGGGCGATGAATTCGTCGAAGTGATCGACTACAACAGCTTCGGCCGTCGCTTGATCCTGTCCGCAAAACAGAACCTGATCCAAAAGATCAAGGAAATCGAGAAAAAGAACCTGTACGAAGAATTCAACCGCCGCAAGGGTGAAATCATCATCGGCGACATCCACCAGATCAACAAGTACGAGCTGCGAATCAACGTGGACAAGACCGAAGTGGTGATGCCGGCCAACGAACAGATCTACAACGAACGGTACCGTCGCGGACAGTCGATCAAGGCGATCATCGTCGATGTCCGTGAAACCAACCGTGAGCCGGAGATCATCGTTTCTCGCAAGAGCGAACTATTCGTCCGGCACCTGTTTGAGCTCGAGGTCCCTGAAATCTTCGACAGCATCGTCGAGATCAAGAACATCGCACGCGAGGCCGGAGATCGGACGAAAATCGCGGTTGTCAGCAACGACCGCCGCGTTGACCCGGTCGGAGCCTGTGTCGGCATGAAGGGCGTTCGCATCCAGGCGATTGTCCGTGAACTGAACAACGAAAAGATCGACATCATCCACTGGACCAACGACCGCGAACTGATGGTCCGCCGGTCGCTCGCTCCTGTGATTCCGATCGAGATCGTTTTCCACGATCCCGAATCGAAGGTGACAGTCGTTGTCCCGGACGATCAGATGTCGATGGCGATCGGACGGCGGGGTCAGAACATCCGTCTGGCAAGTGCCATCACCAGCTTTGAAATCAGGCCCGTCAAGGAAAGTGAATATTATATTGAGGAGCTTCCGCTCTCCGATGTGTCCGAGTTGACTCCAGGACAACATGAGAAGCTGACGGCAGCAGGGTACACAACGGCTGAACAGGTTCTCGATGCTGGAGCCGAAGCGCTGTTGCAGATTGACGGATTCGGCAAGAAGAACGTGGAGACCATACTCTCGGTCCTCAGCAGTTATTTTGAGGAGGAAGAGGAGACGGCGGCGCCTGTTAAGCATGGGGTGGCGATACCCCTCGGACCGGCGATCAGCCGTGACGACGTCGAAGACCATGACGATGAAGGTCCGGAAATTGTTGAAGTAGAGGCTTTTGAAGTTCCAACAGTCCCCGTTCCCGATGAGGAGGACGAGAAGGAAACAGCCAAAGCTGCCGACTCCACTCGCACGGAAGACGAGGATGAACCAAAGGATCAAGCGCAGTAATGCGCACCCTGCCACGGATGGCATGGATTGTTAACTGAGAGGCATTACTTGGCGGCGAAGAAGACGCGCAAACTGTTCCAAGTGGCGAAGGAACTGAACCTCGCAACGTCGACCCTGGCGGAAGAGCTTCAGAACCTGGGCTACGAGGCAACGAAGAAGCAGATGACTCCCATCGAAGATGAGGTGTATGGGAAGCTTCTGAAGAAATTCGCCCCCGATCGCTGGGCCGAACTGCAGGCGGAGGCGGAGCAGGAAGACTCCGTCCGTCAGGCTGTCAAATCCCAGCATGTCCGCGAGGAGCAACTCCGTAAGATCATGGAGTCGGAGGCTCCCCGCAAACCCGCGCCCTCAGTACGCAGCCTGGATCGTTCTGAAATCATTGCAGCTCGCGATCTCGACAAGGAAGCCGCAAGTGCCGAACAGGCGTCTGTAGCCACTCTGGAAGAGTCTGCAACTTCCCGGGCGAAACGAACCTCTCGCACCGACGGTGCGAAACACCATCGTGCTCAGGACGACGTCGATACCGGGCATAAGACGGGAAAGAAAGAGTCAAAACAACCATCCGCACCCACACCGGCCGTACGGGGTGGCGTCAGCAATGATGACATCCTCGCTTTCGCTCCGGCTCAACCCGCCGAGACCTACGAACCACAGAAAAAAGAGCCTAAAACGTCGCGCAGCCCGCAGGATTTCACCGCGACCGATGAAGACGAAGAAAAACCTCGGGGACGCAAGCGCAAGCGCAAGACCAAGCGGGATGCTGATCCTGTAAAACCAACCGGGCCTTCCTCCGGAGGTTGGCTGAGCACCGGTGACGCCACCACGGGCAAGAAGCGGAAACGCCGCGACAAACGGAAGAAACCGGACGCCGCGGAAGTTGCCGCGACGGTGAAGGAAACGCTCGCCGCCATGGACAGCACCGGCAAGCGTAAACGCAAGCGCCGCGTCCAGCTCGAAGTCGGAATGGTGGACGAAGACCAGAACCTGATTAAGATCACCGAGTTCGTATCGACGCAGGAGCTGGCAACGTTGCTTGACGTCCCGGTCACCGACCTGATCAAAGAGTGCCTGATGCTGGGCCTGCGTGTCACCATCAACCAGCGCCTCGAGAGGGAAACGATTCAGCTTCTCTCCGAGGAACACGGTTTCCGCGTCGAATTCGTTGATGAACTCGAGCAGCAGGAAATGACCGCCACGGAAACTGAGGAAGATGAAGGCGGCGAGGAGCTTGTCCGCCCACCGGTGGTCACGATCATGGGCCATGTCGATCATGGCAAAACGACACTGCTCGACTTCATCCGTAAGTCGCACATTGCGGAAGGCGAGGCCGGTGGAATCACCCAGCATATCGGCGCCTACGAAATTGAACACAATGGGAACAAAATCACGTTCCTCGATACTCCCGGTCACGAAGCGTTTACCGCGATGCGCGCCCGTGGCGCGCAGGTGACAGACGTTGTCGTCCTCGTGGTTGCCGCTGACGACCAGGTGATGCCGCAGACGGTGGAAGCCATCGACCACGCGAAAGCCGCCGGTGTGCCCATCGTCGTTGCGATCAACAAGATGGACAAACCCGGCGCCAATGCCGAAAAGGTTCGCCAGCAACTCGCCGAGCACAAGGTTCAGGTTGAGGAATGGGGCGGCGATATCCAGTCAGCGGAGATTTCCGCGAAGAAGGGTACGAACCTTGACGTGCTGCTCGACAAGATTCTGATCGCTACGGAAATCCTCGAGCTGAAAGCCGTGCAGGACGCTCCCGCCCGCGGTTTCGTCATCGAATCACGCCAGGAGAAGGGTCGCGGCACGGTTTCCACAATCCTGATCCAGCGGGGAACGCTGCACATTGGAGACGTTTTTGTTGCCGGCCCGCACTTCGGCCGTGTCCGGGCGATGTTTGACGAGTTGGGCAGCAAGCGGGAACTGGCGGTCCCCGGACAGCCGGTGCAGATCACCGGCTTCGAAGGCGCACCGCACGTTGGCGACCAGCTGGTTGTCTTCCGGGATGAGCATGAAGCGAAGGAAATCGCCATCAAGCGCCAGCAGCAGATCCGTGAGCAGGAAATGCGGATGCGCGAGTCCTCCGGACACGGTGACATCCTGCTGCTCGTCGAAGGTACGGAGAAGAAAGAGCTGCGCCTGGTGATCAAAGGCGATGTGGACGGATCGGTCGAAGCGATCGCGGACAGCCTGATGCGGCTTGTCACCGACGAGGTGGAGGTCAAGATCATCCGCCGTGCGGTCGGCCCTATCAACGAGAGCGACATCCTGCTCGCCAGCGCCTCCAAGGCGATGGTGATCGGATTCAACTCGCATCCAATGGGCAAAGCCCGCGAGATGGCGATACGTGACGGCGTCCCCCTCCAAGTCTATCGGATCATCTACGAGTTGATCGAAGACATCAAGGGTATCATCGTCGGCATGCACAAACGACAGATGACCGAGGAAATCATCGGTCAGGCCGAAGTCCGGGATACCTTCAAAATCAGCCGAATCGGTACGATTGCCGGTTGCCATGTGACCGAAGGCAAGATCGAGCGGCACAACCGGGTGCGAATCCTTCGTGACGGCATCGAAGCGTACAGCGGCGAGATCGAAACGCTGAAGCGCCATAAAGACGATGCCAAGGAGGTCGCCCAGGGGTTCGAATGCGGCATCAAGATCGCGAACTTCAACGACATCAAAGTAGGCGACCTGATTCAGTCGTACAAGATGGTTGAAGTCGATCGCGAGATCGAAGTCGGATAAAGGATAAACAAAGATCCTTCATCCGCCAGCCGGCGGATTCAGGATGACTGAATAGCAGCTTTCAGGATGACGCCAATCAATCATTCTGAACCGCCCTGTTTGGGTGGCCTGACCCTTCAGGGTCGGGTTTCTGGAGGTCAACCGGGCGCCAATCAGTCATTCTGAACCGGCGAAGGCGAGTGAAGAATCTTTGGGGTGAAGTTGAAACACCCCAACAGGTCTCAGTTGTACACAAGACCTGCGGGAACAGGCATAACCAAATGTGAGTGACGTGAGACTTCCAACATGGCTGCCATCGGGCTGCTGGAAGTGGAGTTCCTGATCCCCGCCGCGACGTCGCTGAAGGACAAGCGGCGCGTGGTTAAATCGTTGAAGGATCGAGTCCGCAACAGCTATAACGTATCGATTGCGGAAGTTGAATACGCGGATGTGCCCGGCCGATGCCACCTCGCGGTGGTGACTATCTGCGAAGCGAGAAGCGAAGCGCAACACCGTCTCGAATCGGTCGAACGGTTGATTCTCGCGGAGACCGTGATTGCGGTGACCGATCGGCAGTTGACATGGCTTTAAGTAGTTTTCCGTCAGGTGACCGGAGCACTATGAACTTGATGGAAGAACGAAATGGTGAAGGATAAGGCCAAAACAAAGATCCTTCATCCGCCAGCCGGCGGATTCAGGATGACTGAATAGTAGCTTTCAGGATGACGCCAATCAGTCATTCTGAACCGTCCCGATTCATCGGGACGAGTGAAGAATCTTTGAGTTGAAGTTTGTGTTGAAACAAGATCAGCCGGTTTTCAGAAATCGAATTGCATCAAGTGACGTAAGAGAGCAGTATTAAGGATCGTTTCCCGGCAGCGGATAGGGTCCGTACAGCTGGGAGCGCATCGTCAAGGGCAGGACATGAAAATACCGAAGACCAAGCGCGCCCGTCGTGTGGGCGTGGAAATACAGAAGATAGTCGCGGAAACCGTTCGCCGAGAAACCGCCAACGTTACGTCCGGCGCGATTGTATCCATCCCCGAAGTTCGTGTCAGCGACGATTTGCGGCATGCCAACCTTTACTGTTCCATCCACGGTGTGGAAGATCCCCAGGCGATCCAGACACATCTGTTGAGGTTCCTCCCTACTCTGCGCCGGCAAGTGGCGAAATCCCTGTGCATCCGGAAAATCCCTGAAATGCGATTCGTCTGGGACGAGACATTCGAACGGGCGGACAAGTTGGAACAGCTCTTCCGTAAAATCGAGGAAGATTCGACCTCGACCGGCAGTCATGGCGAGGACGCTGGTGAAGAGGAGAACAGCGAGGAAACCGATGAAAGGTAAACCCCTGCTCCCCCTCCTGCGCGAGGTGGATAATGTGCTGGTGACGAGCCACGTCAATCCGGATGGCGACGCCATCGGATCTGTACTCGCTGCCACTGCCCTGCTCAAGGCAATGCGCAAACAGGCGTTTCCCGTGCTTCAGGACGGCATTCCAGAACGCTTCCGCTTCCTGCCGGGAGCGAAAGCCGTGAAAACGACGGAAGAGGCGAAAAACGCCGGATATACTTTTGAAGCGACTCTGCTTGTCGACGCCGGCGAAATCGACCGCATGGGCAACGTCGAAGAACTCGTTCCCGAGGGAGCCCCGTTGCTGGTGATCGACCACCACGTTTCGACGACTCATCCCGGCGGCGGGGAAATCATCGATACGCGGGCAAGCGCGACCTGTGAACTGCTCGCTCCCCTTTTCGAAGCGATGGAAGTGAAGATGTCGCCCGCCGCTGCCACAGCGCTGTACACAGGCATCCTGACCGACACAGGCCGTTTCCGCTTTGTCAACACCACCGCCCGCGCTCTCGCTGTCGCTTCAAGACTTGTCGAAGCGGGGGCCGATCCCGCGGAAATCACCCGTGAAATCTATTTCCGGGAGAATCCGTTGACGACCATCGGCCTCGGCCGATTCCTTTCGCGAATGCAACTGTTCGAACAGGGACGAATCGCCATCAGTCACATTCCGTTCGAGGAGAAGGACATCGACACGGAGGGTTATATCGACCACCTGACGTCGCTGGACGGTGTCGAAATCGCAGCGTTGCTCCGCCCGCTTGACACAAAGTCATTCAAAATATCCTTTCGCAGCACCGGAGAAGCAAACGTCGAGCGTGTAGCACGCCTGTTCGGGGGCGGTGGACACGAAAAAGCCGCCGGTGGCACCGTGGAAGGCGGAATTGATGCGGTAATAAAGAAGGTGGTCAAGGCGTGCCGGAACGAATTCGCGGGATTGTAGAACTTTCAGCCGGGCGCCTGTTTCTGATCGACAAGCCCGCCGGGATCACGTCCCACGATGTGGTTGACCGTGTCCGCAAGTTGACCGGCGAAAAACGTGTCGGCCACTCAGGAACGCTCGACCCTGCGGCAACGGGATTGCTCGTCGTCGGCGTCGGTCGTGGCGCAACCAGGACCCTCGCGGAAAAACTGGACGGCGGAAAACGGTATCGGGCGACAGCGCGATTGGGACTCGCCAGCGACACCCTTGACGCTGAGGGAAACGTCTTCAACGTCGCGGTCCCAACCTTTGCCCGCGAGCGGATCGTACAGGCTTTGGATACTCTTGCGCAAATGGAGATGCAGGTGCCACCGATGGTCAGCGCGTTGAAACGGCAGGGGATTCCGCTGTACAAACTCGCCAGGCGGGGATGGTGGATCGAGCGCGAACCCCGTCCCGTCCGGATCGACGAACTGGTGCTCGTGGACACCGACGGCAGGGATGTCACCTTTGACGTTGCGGGGGGAGGCGGACTTTATGTACGGTCGGTCGTCAACGACCTCGGCAGGACGCTGGGCGCTCCTGCATCGCTCGTGCAGTTGCGGCGGACGTCGATCGATCCGTGGCGGGTCGAAGACGCCCTGACACTCGAGGAATTGGAAACGATGGGCCGGGAGGGGTTGTTGTGAGGGTAATCCGTTACGGACAGGATGAGCTCATACGAGAACCGGGTGCATCGCTGACCCTCGGCACGTTTGACGGTGTGCACCTGGGACATCGCGATCTGCTGACGTCACTGGTGCGCGGAACATTGCCCACCGTGGTAACGTTTGAACCACACCCTCAGCATGTGCTTCGCACCTATCCGGACAGGTTGCTATTGTTGACCTCGACACCGGAGAAACTGCGCAAGCTGGAGAAATTTGGCGTCCAACGAACGGTGATCCTTCCGTTCACAAGGGAACTTTCGACCCTATCCGCCGACGAATTCCTCCGCCGCTTGCTGATCGGTGAGGTCGGGATGGCGCGGCTTGTGGTCGGCTTTAACCACTCCTTCGGCAGAAACCGCGAAGGCAACCTCGATTTCATGCGCGCCCGTTCGCAAGAACTCGGCTTTGAACTTGTGGTGGTTGACGCTCTGCGTCAGGGTCAGGAAGCGATCAGCAGCACGCACATTCGCCGTGCATTGTCAACGGGCAGCCTTCGCACCGCCAACCGTTTCCTGACATCCCCTTACCGGATGCAAGTACGAGTCATCCACGGCGAAGGACGCGGACATGACCTCGGTTTTCCCACGGCGAACCTGATTCCGGTCGATCCGGATCAACTGATTCCCGCCGAGGGGGTCTACGCCGTACGGGTGATCCTCGAGGATGAAACGCTGCATGGAGTCGCATCCATCGGCCGCAAGGAGACATTCGGCGAGAACCCGCTGGCTATCGAAGTGCACATTTTCGACCGCGATCCTGATCTGTACAATCGAATGCTGGATATCGAGTGGATCGACTATCTGCGCGAACAGCGCGCATTTGAAAATGCGGAAGGATTGATTGCGGAGATGAACAGGGACAGCCATCGCGCTCGAGAAATTCTCGAGATCGCTGACTCTCAGGGGCTGATCCCGGATGTCAACGACAACAAAACAAAGAAAGCATAAACGGCATCAGAAAGGAGGGTGGCGTCATGCCCCTCTCGAACGAACAGAAAGCCGATATCATCAAGAAATTCGGCTCGGATGAAAAGGACACGGGTCGGACGGAGGTTCAGGTTGCCTTGCTCACTGCACGCATCCAGGAACTGACCGAACATTTCCGCACTCACACAAAAGATCACCACTCCCGTCGCGGGCTCATGAAACTTGTCGGAAAACGGCAGAGCCTGCTCGCGTACCTGCGCGACAAGAACATCGAGCGGTACCGTTCCTTGATCAAGGAACTTGGACTGCGCCGGTAGACGAAGGACAAAGGACGAAAAGGTGACAATTCACTCGCTGTGCGGATCCTGTCAGTCAAAGGTCGGATGGGACGCCGGCAAATGGAGGTTTTCATGAGTTTTCGACGAGAGATGGACCTCGGTGGCCGAACGCTGTCGATCGAGGTTGGAAAAGTCGCAAAGCAGGCGGACGGCGCCGCGTGGGTGCAGTACGGTGAAACCATCGTGCTGACCACCGTCGTCTCCAGCCGTGAACGGAGTGTCAACACGGACTTCTTCCCGTTGACCGTGGACTACCGTGAGAAGAAATACGCGGGCGGCAAAATCCCCGGCGGTTTCTTCAAACGCGAGGCTCGGCCTCACGACAAGGAAGTCCTCACGTCCCGACTGATCGACAGGCCGCTGCGTCCTCTCTTCCCGAAAGGGTACTACTACGAGACGCAGATCCTGTGCAATGTGTTTTCCCACGACGGAGAGAACGAAGGCGATATCCTCGGGCAGATCGGAGCTTCAGTCGGCCTGCTGGTCAGTGATATCCCCTTCCCGAAAGAGAACGCGGTAGCCAGTGTAAAGGTCGGGCGGATCAACGGTGAATTCGTGCTCAACCCGACCATCAGCCAGATTGATGAGAGCGACCTGTTCCTCAACGTCGCGGGCACCTACAACGCCATCGCCATGGTGGAAGGGGACGCCAAGGAGGTCGAAGAACCGGTGTTCGTCGACGCCATCGACTTCGCCCACGATGCGATCAAAAAGATCATCGAGCTGGAATGGGAGTTTTACGACGCGCTGACCAAACCGGACCGTGAGTGGGAACCGGTGCTGACCACAGAGGAGATCGAACAGGCGGTAGCGGAATTCGTCAGCGACCGTGTCAACGGATTTGCCGATATCGCGGACAAACTTGAGCGCCGCACGGCCCAGAAGCTGTTGGCGGTCGAGATGCTCGAAGCCCTCGCGGAACGCTTCCCCGAGCAGGAGAAGTTGATGAAGTGGGCGTACGATGCTCTGGTCAAGAAAGCGATGCGGAAAAAGGCGCTCGAAACCAAGGTTCGCCTCGACGGACGTGGACCGAAGGATATCCGTTCGATCAGCGTGGAAACGGGACTTCTCCCCCGCGCTCATGGCACCAGTCTGTTCACCCGTGGACAGACCCAGGCACTCGCAGCGGTGACGCTCGGCACCAAAATGGACGAGCAGAAAATCGACGACCTCGAAGGAGAGTACTGGAAGACGTTCATGCTCCATTACAACTTCCCGCCCTTCTCGGTCGGCGAGGTTCGCCGCTTCCTCGCTCCCGGACGCCGCGAGCAGGGCCACGGCCATCTTGCTGAGCGTTCGCTGAAGGTGATGATGCCGCAATGGGAGGATTTCCCCTACACGGTTCGTATCGTCAGCGAGGTGCTCGAATCAAACGGTTCGTCGTCGATGGCGACGATCTGCGCGGGAAGCATGGCGCTGATGGACGCCGGTGTTCCGACCAAAGGCGCCGTGGCGGGCATTGCCATGGGCCTGATCAAGGAGCAGGATCAATTCATGATCCTCTCCGACATCCTCGGAGACGAAGACGCGCTGGGTGACATGGACTTCAAGGTTGCCGGAACCCGCAAGGGGATTACCGGTTTCCAGATGGACATCAAGATCATCGGCCTCTCCAAGGAGATCATGGCCGAGGCGCTGGAGCAGGCTCGTGTCGGGCGAAATCATATCCTCGACATCATGGACGCCGAGATCTCCCAGCCGCGCGAGAAACTTTCACAGTACGCTCCGTCGATCAAGCACATGAACATCGATCCCGAATTCATCGGCATGGTCATCGGTCCCGGTGGAAAGATGATCCGCCAGCTCCAGACCGAATACGGCGTGAACATCGAGATTGATGACGACGGCACGATTGCGATCTCCTCGACCAACCAGGAAGCGGTGATGGAGGTTGCAGACATTATTCGCAACATGACCCGCGAACCTGAGATCGGCGAGGAGTTCGACGCCAAGGTCGTCAAGGTGGTTGACTTCGGCGCGTTTGTCGAGCTGTACCCGGGCAAGGAGGGCCTTGTGCACGTCTCCGAGCTCGAGTGGCGGCGTGTCGAGAGAGTCACCGACGTTGTCAATCTCGGCGACATCGTTCGTGTCAAGCTGGTCAGCAAGACACCCGAGGGCAAACTGGACCTGAGCCGCAAGGCGCTGCTTCCGAAGCCCGAGGGCTATGTCGAGCCCGAACGCAAACCGCGCACCGGTGGTGGCGGCGGTGGACGTGGCGGCTCCAGCGGTGGACGTCGTGGTGGCAGTGGCGGAAACCGTCGCCGCTGATCGTACGTGCGACCTTAGGGGGACAGCATCCGCATCAGATGCCCATGCTGTCCCGTTTTCCCTTTTCATTCAGGACAGCGAGACCTATGACGGCTCAACCTGAAGTCCGAAAAACCGTCACCAAAGAGGGCCAGGGTGGCCCGGGACTTCAGTCCCGGGTTTCATAAACTGTCATTTTCACGAGCACGGCGGAGTGTATGACTGCTCAACCTGAAGTCCGAAAAACCGTCACCGAAGACGGCACAAGAATCGTCACCGAACAGATGGACACCGTGCGCTCGGTCGCGGTCGGCGTCTGGTTCGAGACGGGCACACGCGACGAGTCTCTCCGCCAGGTCGGGATCAGCCATTTCATCGAGCACATGGTGTTCAAGGGGACGGACAAGCGATCCGCGCTTCGCATCGCCCGGGAAATCGAACAGGTGGGCGGCTACCTCAACGCCTTCACCGGCAAAGAGGTGACAGCCTACTACGCGCACCTGCTCGACGAACATCTTTCCCTGGCTGTTGATACGCTGACCGACATGGTGAGCCACTCCACCTTCGCGGAAAAGATGATCAAACGGGAGCAGGGCGTCGTACTGGAGGAAATCGCCAGTTACGAAGACACTCCCGATGACGTTGTGCACGAGGATTTCAACCGGCTCGTCTTCGGCACCCACGCTCTCGGCAGGCCGGTACTCGGCACTCGGAAGTCGGTGTCCGCATTCACCCGTGATGACCTGCTCGCCTACTGGTCCCGCCATTATACTCCCCAGCGTCTTGTCGTCGTTGCGGCTGGAGCCCTGGACCATGATGAGCTGGTGGAGATGGTGACGAAACAGCTTGCACTGCCGAAAGTCGAAAAGACACGCCGAATGATCAACGCTCCGGTGATTGCCGAGCGCAGATTCACCCGCCGGAAGAAGATTGTGCAGGCGCATCTTTGCCTGGGAACCCGTGGACTGAGCTATGCGGACAAACGTCGGTACGCATTCTTTGTGCTGAACACTGTGCTCGGCGCCGGAATGTCGTCACGGCTTTTCCAGCGCCTGCGCGAACGTCACGGCCTCGCCTACACGATCTACTCCTTCCATGAAGCCTATCATGACACTGGACTGTTCGGCGTCTATGCCGGGCTCGAGGAAAAACAATTGGAGCGGGCTCAGGAGATGATCCTGCAGGAATTGAACAAGCTCGCCGAGACTCCTCTCTCGAGGCTTGAATTGAAACGGGCGAAGGATCAGTTGAAAGGCGGGCTGACCCTCGGGCTCGAGAATGTTTCAAGCCGGATGAACCGGCTCGCCCGGATGGAAATTTACCTGGGACGTTATCATCCGCTCGACGATCTGCTACAGGGCATCGATGACGTCACCGCTGAGGACATTCAGTCACTCGCCGTAAAACTGTTCAGCAAAGAGCCCTACGTTTCGCTCCTGACACCTGATGGGAGTTCTGAATAGCCGGACGGGTGATGGGTGGCCCTAACCTGAAGGATAGACGCTACCAGGCGAAAACGAACAGCAGATTTCCGCCGCCGAACGATCCGATCCAGGAGCGGTCGAGGTGCTGCATCACGCGCAGCCGAAGTTCTCCGTGAACCGGTCTGCTGACGTTTCGGTTCACATCCGCGCTTTTCCCGGGAAAGAGGAATCCACACGAAAATCCAACGCGCCAGCTCGTTTCCGTCTCACTTCTTCCAATGGTCGGCGAGCCCGAGCGGTCCACGTCCCTGATCCCGCCCTGGATCATCCCCTCGGTGTAGAACCACGATCTAATGTTCCGGCGCAGGGTGTGCTGGCTGTAGATTTCACGGACCTTCAACACATCATCGCCCGACATCGCCTCGACGTCAGATCGATTCAACATACTCGCCGTGACGTCCCCCTCCCATATCCATTCCGGTGCCACGGGGCGGAACATGAACAGCCTGCCCGACCAGGCGCACTGGTTGCGATTCCAACGCATCCCTCCCGCGTCCTGTGCGAAATCCTCTCCCTGCGTCAGCCTGCCCCCACGGATCCAGCCGCCTTGCAAACGGTTCCTTGCTCCCTGTTGGACCCGTAGAAATACGCTCCATTCCCGGCCATCCATTCTCTGCCGCCCCTGTGAAAACAGCGGATCGGAAAAGACCAGTTCCCAGGGCAGTTCATACAACCCCTCTCCGGTGATCAGCAGAGTACCGGCACGAAACCGGCCGGACAGTTCGAACCTGTGCGGGAACGATTCGTAATGCCCCTTTTCGTTGTTTTTCTCGTTGTAGATCCAACGGTGCTGAACCCAGCGAATCCGAAAGAAGCGATCACCCCGCCACCTCCACCCGGCTCCAACGCCGAAATCCAGGTCCTCCTTTTCGCGGAACCCGGTGGCGAAAATCGACGCCGTCCAACCGCTGGGATTTCGATGTTCCAT
>JAZDLX010000208.1:0-3574 GCA_043801585.1 bacterium
GTGGCCGTGCCATTCACACAAAGTATGCGCTAGGAATGCGCTTCGCGCAAATCAAGTGTGGCGCGAAGAAATGCAATCGGACGTAACCGCAGTGCCTCGCAATGACACCAGCAAGTGTTGTGCCGAACAGAATTGGGACGGGGGACTAAGAACATCTCCTTGACAGGGAGGTACGTGCGATGAGAAGGACTTCACAGCTTGTGCTTGTGGTGACGTTCGTGTCTTGCGGGGTGGCCCAAGCCGGGCCGATCCTGCTGGCTTCACTATCGAACACGTATGTTGGGACGGAACCCTCGATCCTAAAGGAATACCACGCTGCCGATCGGTTGGTTTATACGTTCATTGGCTATCCCGGCGAAGTCGACCTGTTCGAAGGCACGGGACTCTTATTGATCCTTGCATAGTCAATCAAACAGATCGGGGCGTCTGGACCTTCAAAAACCACGGGTTCGCGTGCCGCCGGTGTTTCTTTGGCAACGCAAGGATCAATAATTCGCGCAGATGAAGCCCCGGTAACACTTGAGCAGTCGATGACGCTCGGTGACGATCCGGATTTCGCGGTGATTGCCGCGCTTATGACGGATGGCGTTTCGTACCCGGGTTCCGGTGATCCTGCTCTCCAAGAGATATCCGCGTTAGGACTTATCGGAGGGGAGGACATCCTGGAAGTGTACGTTCCCCGGAACTCGGAATACGACCTATTGGGGTACCAGGTAGAGCGCATCGACCGGGAAGTTACGTTCAGTATGCGGACTATTATTGGCGGGCCCGATAGTGACAGTACCGAGGTGTACGTTGGTGGAGTCTACGAGATCTGGGGCTCGGTTGTCCCGGAACCGGCGACGCTGTGCCTGCTTGCAACGGGTGCGGCGTTGCTCATCCGGCGCAGCTTGGGCGTTTGAAACTCGATAGCGTGGGGATCGTGGACCAGGACAAGAACATTTCCCTGACGAGGAGGTGGTTACAATGAGAAGGACATTACAGCTTGTGCTGTTGGTGACGTTGGTGTCTTGCGGGGTGGCCCAGGCCGGGCCGATCCTGCTGGCTTCACTTTCGAACACGTATGTGGGGACGGAACCCTCGATCCTTGAGGAATACCTGGCAGGTGATCGGTTGCTGTACAATGTGATCGGGCAGGCGGATTGGGGTGACTTGTTTGAAGGTACGCGTGTCGTGATTAGGGTGGGCGAGCCTCCCACGACTATCTCGGAGTCGGTGACGGCAGGTGATGACCCGGACTTTGCGATGATTGCCGCGCTTATGACAGATGGGGTTTCGTATCCCGATTGTGGTCAGGCTGGCTTTCAAGAGATTGCGGCACTTGGACGTATCGGAGGAGAGGACATCCTGGAGGTGCACGTTCCCCGGAACTCGGAATACGATCTGTTGGGATACGAGGTGGAGCGCATCGACCGGGAAGTTACGTTTAGCATGCGGACTATTATTGGCGGCGCTGATGGTGGCAGTACCGAGGTGTACGCTGGTGGAGTCTACGAAATCTGGGGCTCGGTTGTCCCAGAACCCGCAACATTGTGCCTGCTTGCAACGGGGGCGGGGTTGGTCATGCGGCGCAGGCAGGGGTGCCCCGTCCTTCGCCGCCGGCGAAGGGTGGGGGACTGACAACGCCTGGATGCCACCGGGCAAGTTGTCCTTCCCCCACCCTTGCTGCGCAAGAATGGAGCATCCGGCCGATTTGTCCGATAGACTGTCGTCGTCTATTCACTTAGCGGGAGACAACCAAATGCAGCGAGACAACGTCCTTCACGGCTTCCACCTAACCGAAATGCGCGGCGATGGGAACCCGTCTACACTGGAGTTTGCTGTTCTGCCCGACCACATTCTCGACTTCGCCCCTCGGACTCCCAACGGCTCTACGATCACGTACAGATTGCTTGCGAGCGGAGAGGGGGACACCTGCGACGTGGTCGAGAGCGTTAAGGAGATCGAAAAGCTGATAAGGCATCGTCGAATGCTCGACCAACAAAACCAGCCCGTTGGCCGCGCGCTCAAGGGCGGGAAGCCGATTGCTTAGCTCACTACGCTCCCCGGCGTCCCGCTAGGCTAGAGTTTTGCACTTTATGCGGCGGACTCCAAGGCTTGGAATAGGGTCCGTAGCTTTTTTGCAGAGGGTGTTTTTTGACCAGGGTATCGACAAATACTTTCTCTTGCGCTCGCCTTTTTGAGATAGGCCAGCATGTCGGCGAACGACGGTGTGTGTTTTTGGGCGTACCACGGGTGAGCCCGTCGGTACGCTTCGGCGTTGAAACGGCCATGCTTGGCGAACCAGAGGATCACCAACGTGTGCAGGTACAACGCCATCGGTGCCGTTCGCCGTACGGCTTGGGGCGTTCGGCTTTGCGGATCCTCCAAACCCAGGAACTGCTTGGCGTTGTAAAAGGCGACCTCCAGCGGCCAGCGCATGGCAAACAGTTCCAGGATCGCCTTTGCCGACAGGCTCAAGTCGGTACTGAAAAAGCAGTCGTTCTTTCGCCGTCCCGAGGGATCATGCACGACAACGATCCGCAGACGCCGCGTGCCCGCCGAGTTGTACCACAAGGCCGTGCAACTTTTGTACCACACGCGCACTCGGCGACCGTAGAGCGTGATTCGGTTCTTGGTCCATCGAACCTTCTTGGACTTGGCCAGTTGGCCAGGCGATAGAAGTCGCTTCCCTCTTTTGCGCGGGGCGCCCAGTTCGCCCTTCCGGCGTTTCGACGGTTGATCGTAGAGTGCCGCGTTCATCACCATGCGCGACGTGAGATGGACGCTGTCGGGCAGATTCCGCGAGATGCTTTTCCCGGCGTACTCGCTGTCGCCCACGATGCGAATCGTTCGATTCGGCAGCCAGGAAGCCAAAAGAGCGATCATTTCGCTGGCGAGCTGCGGGCGGGTGCGGTATTCGCCGGGCTTGGCTTGCCCGATGGCTTTGCGTTCTCCGCGTGGGCGACCGGGTTTGCGTTGTTTTTGTTTACGCCGGTAGAGGCGCATGAGAATCGGCAGCGACCAGACCTTGTCCGGAGCAAACGCCAAGCGAAGCTGGATCGACAACACCACCCAGTTGTGTCCGAAGGAAAACAGACACCGCTTCCCCTTGGAAAGAATCGGGTCGTGATGCATACCGGCGGCCCAGATGCGTTTTCCTGTTTTGCGGCTGAGGGTGTCGTCGACGGCTGCGACGATGGGGGCATCCTTGGGAATCAGCGTCAATATCATGGCGACGATCACGCGCCCCATCGAATCGACCTTCCACCGCGCCTGGCTGAAGAAACGGTGATAGCAACTGAAGGTCTTGAATCTCAGTCCACCGCCAACGAGGAGAAGGTGGGTGACGGTTCGTCGACCCGCCCCCAGCAGCCATCCAGTGACGATCACGCGGAAGGTCTGGAAGGACGGTTTGGTAAAACACGAAGCGAACTGTTGGATCGACGCGTCCATGGTCGATGTAAGGTTCATCGCGTAGGCCTCCTGCCACGAGTTCTGGAAATCCGTTTCCAACATCCAGAACATCGGCAGGTGGCCTTTTTTGACGAGCGCGGGAACCTCAGAGAGGCTCCCAAAAAGTGCAAAACTCTAG
>JAZDLX010000005.1:0-9141 GCA_043801585.1 bacterium
GTCATTGCCAGCCATCACGTCGTTTTGTGATGGCGCGGCAATCTCCAAAGCATGCTGGAATGTTAGATCCATTGGAGATCACCGCGCTCTCCCGCTGGCGCGTGAGTGCTGGTGATGACACCCTTTTGTTATTGCCAGCCATGCCGAATCGTCGGCATGGCTGGCAATCTCCAAAGTCTGCTGGAATTTTAGATCCATTGGAGATCACCGCGCCCTCCCGCTGGCGCGTGAGTGCTGGTGCTGACACCCTAATTGTCATTGCCAGCCATCCGCCAGCTGGCGGATGGCGCGGCAATCTCCAATGTTTTTTCGGTAGAGTCCGAGCATAACCCAGTTCGTGAGCCGTGCGTCACGCGGCAATCTCCAATGGGTATTATGGTTCGAAGGGGATGAAATCTGAAAAGGATATTCAACCTTAAACGTCGGCTCCCCGGGTGCAAAGAGGGACGGGCTCTCGACACACACCCTGTGATACCGTAGATTCCCCTTCCTGTCTGGACAACTTCTGTTAACCTTCATGGACCCGAAGGAGGCGCCGTGTACCGGACGCACACCTGCGGAGAACTGCGCGGCGAGCACGCCGGGCAAACCGTCACACTGGCCGGCTGGGTCGCGCGTGTGCGCGACCTCGGTGGATTGATTTTTGTCACCCTCCGTGACCGTTACGGCAAGACCCAGGTGGTCTTCGATCCGGCGAATGACGCTGCCCTGGCCGGTCGCGCCAAAGAGCTGCGCATGGAGTGGGTGGCGACTGTTACGGGCGCTGTTCGCAAACGTCCTGACGACATGATCAACAGCGAAATGGCGACGGGCACGGTGGAGATCGTCGCCAGTGAGTTGAACGTGCTGGCAGCCTGTGAAACCCCACCGCTGCTCCCTGAGGACGAGTTCGAGCCGAGCGAGGAACACCGTCTTCGTTGGCGTTTCCTTGACCTTCGCCGCGCGAAAATGCAGCGCAATCTGGCGATTCGCCACCGTCTGCTACAGCTCGTCCGCAAGACTTTCGACAATCTGCAGTTCATCGAGATCGAGACGCCGTTTCTGACCCGATCCACTCCGGAAGGCGCACGGGATTTTATTGTCCCCAGCCGCCTGCACCCCGGGAAGTGGTATGCGTTACCCCAGTCGCCACAGACCTACAAGCAGATCCTGATGATCAGCGGGTACGACCGCTATTTCCAGATCGTCCGCTGCTTCCGGGACGAGGATTTCCGTGCCAACCGCCAACCGGAATTCACCCAGATCGACGTGGAGATGGCGTTCGCGGAACGAGCGGATGTGATCGCCACGTCAGAAACGGTGATGCGGGTCATGTTCAGCGAGTTCAAAGACGAACTTGGGGGCGCTACCTTTCCGGAGACAGTCCCTGTCATCACCTACAGGGAAGCGATCGAACGCTTCGGGTCCGACAAACCCGACGCCCGGTTTGGCAACGAACTGAAGGATATCACAGAGCTTGCCGCAGGGAATGGCTTCGGGGTGGTCGATGGTACGGTGGAGAAAGGCGGCAAGGTTCTGGCGATTCTCGTCCCCGGTCAGGCGTCCGCGAGTCGGAAACAGGTCTCCGAATGGGAGGCGTATGTCAAGGAACGTGGTCTCGGCGGCCTGATGCCCCTGCGCAAGGGAGAGGATGGCGGCTGGGCCGGTCCGCTCGGGAAATTTATTCCTGCTGAAAAGCTGGAAAAGGTTTCAGAACGCCTCAGGATGGACAGCGCTGCCGACCTGGCCCTTGTTGCAGTAGGCGAAGGTCAGCGTCTTTATGAAGTTATGGGGATGCTGCGTTTGGAATTGGCTCGAGTGTTCAACTGGATTCCCAGGAATCGGCACGATCTACTCTGGGTAACGGACATCCCGCTGGTCGAGTTTAACAGCGAGGAAAACCGTTGGGTAGCGCTTCATCACCCGTTTACTGCGCCGGAAAAAGCATCGTGGGACAAATTTCGCAGTTCCGCACCGGAAAAAATCAAAAGTCAAGCATACGATTTGGTTTGGAATGGTGAAGAGGTTGCTGGTGGAAGCATTCGTATTCACGATCGCCAGATGCAATCCGATCTTTTCGCTTTGATTGGCATAGATGAAGAAGAAGCAAGGGAAAAGTTCAATTTCCTGCTTGAAGCATTGCAGTACGGTGCCCCACCGCACGGTGGCATTGCGTTTGGATTCGATAGATTGGTGATGTTGCTCACGGGAGAAGGATCGATTCGCGATGTCATTGCTTTTCCGAAAACAACTCAAGCCACGTCGCTTTTCGAAGGCGCACCGGGCGATGTGGATGAGCGTCAATGGGCGGAGTTGGGTCTTCAAACTCGTAGATAATCGTTTGTGAGCGTGACCAACTCCAATGTGTTGAAAAAGAGCTTTTTGGGTTGACTCTATAGCACTATCTGGATATTTTTCATGCTGTGACAGGCCTCCGTCCTCGGGAGCTTTTCGAGAAACAAGGGGATAGCTGTGAAGCCCTATGTTTTTCGCATCCCGGGACGAAACGGCGCACTCGTGCGCCCACAACGGCGAGGATGTACATGAACCGTCACCGCGTGATTCGAGCCGGTGCGGGTTTGGCAGCGATTCTGGCTGTGGGGCTGTTCGCCTCCGGCTGCACGAAGTATGCAACCGAAGCGGATATGCAGGCCCTTGATACCCAGAAGCAAGCTGCACTTTCCGCGGAGGAGAAGGTACAGGATCTTGACGCAACCAGGACGGACTTTGCGAAACAGATCACAGAGCGTTCGGCCGAATTTCAGGAAGTCAAAGCAGAACGTATTGCGATTCGCCAGCGTCTGATCCAACAGGGCGCAAAGCTTTCCCCCCTCAAAGAGGGCGAGGTGATGCCCGCTCCGGCCGAAATGAAACAGATGGAAGCACCAGAGGAAACCAAAGAACCGATGAAGGCTGGGCAGCCGATGCAGCAACCTGCGCAAGAGACCCAACCCGATTCTTCCGCGGTCACCGAACCCGCTCCAGAGAAAGCCCCCGAAGAGGAGATTCCGGAACTCGAACAGAAGGAAGGCGAGGAAATACCGGAAGAGGTACCGGAACAGGAAAAAAAGGAGGAGGTTGAAGATCTCTTCGGCTATGCGTCCTTCCGGGGGGTGGAACGATGAAAACGAACCGTCTCCTGATCGCCATGATGGCGGCCCTGTTCCTCGTCCCTTCGATTGCGGCGGCGCAGAACAAGATGTCCTATCAGCAGTACCAGGCGCAGCTGGAGCAGTTCAAGCAGCGTGAGGACTCTGCGAAACAGCGGATCAACGAACTCAACGTCGAGAACGCCAAACTGCAGACCGAGCTGGACGGTTTGGATGCACAAATCGGCCAGGTGTGGCAGAAAATCTACAAGGATCTCGCGATTGAACCTGCGGATCTGCGCAAATTCGCCGACGAGTTGGATGCGATCGGTGCAGCGCTGGACGGTTATGACGCGATGTCCGCCGACGATCTGAAGAGAAACCGTACCGGCCTCGATGTGTTGCAGAAACGGATTGACAAGGTTGCAGAAAACCGCGCCGCAGTGCTCAGCCGTTACAAGACGATCATCAACCGTTTGAATACTCATATTGACGATCTGAAAAGCGGCCGCACGAGACCAAAACCTGAAATAGTGTCCGGCACAGCCCCCGAAACCACTCCCGGTGCTAAACCCGGCATGGGACCCTCGATGACGTCCACGCCCAAATCGCGTGAGACCCTTGGTGGCATGCCGACTAAGAAGGGGGTGATGTACACCGTGATTCGCGGAGACTACCTGTGGAAGATCGCCGCGATGAAACAGCATTACGGCGACGGAATGAAATGGATGCGGATCTATTCGGTTAACCGTAACCAGATCAAGAATCCCGACCTGATCTATCCGAAGCAGGTTTTCTACATTCCGTTTGAGATCGAAGCGAACCAGGTGCTTGTCCGCCGGGGGCAGAGCCTTTCCAGCCTTGCAGAAGAGCTGTACGATGACCCGTTCCAGTGGCGCAAGCTGTACGAGGCCAACAAGGGTTTGATCACTAATCCGACGACGATCTATCCGGAGATGATTCTGGCAGTACCCGGACGTTGACGGTGATGGAGTGAACGGAATGAACGCAGGGCCGACGCCGGAACCACGATTCACGGCGCCGGCCTTCTTGTGGATTGAGAGAGGTTGCGGCTGGACGTCTCCGGCGAGGAGAACCGTTCCCGCCGCATTTTTCATCTGCGGAGAATCATGGCGGAATATTCGATATCGATCAATCCGGAGCTGGTGCCCAACCTGGTCGGTCCCCAGGACAGAAATCTTCGACGGTTGACCCACTCGGTTCGGTCGAGGCTGGTTGTGCGCGGTGGCGAGATCCATGTCGATGGCCCACCCGAGGAAAAGGAGCCGCTGCAACGGCTGTTTCGAGATCTTGCCGGGATGGCGGCGAAGGGAGTGATCGAGGGGGCGCTGGTGGACGCCGCGTTAAACCTCGCCGGTTTTATGGCGAGGGTGCCCAACGGCAACTCCGGCAACGGTGAAGGATTGATCGTTTTTGAACGGAGCGGCTTCACCCTGCGCACACGAAGCCGTAACCAGGAGGAGTACGTACGCGCCACCCGTGAAGCGGATCTTGTTTTCTGTGTGGGGCCGGCAGGCACCGGAAAAACCTACCTCGCGGTAGCCGTGGCGGTGCGGGCGCTGGTAAGCGACGAGGTGGACAGGATCATTCTTGTCCGTCCGGCGGTGGAAGCGGGGGAGAGCCTCGGATTCCTCCCAGGGGACCTTAAAGAGAAGGTTGAGCCCTATTTTCGCCCACTTTATGACGCATTGATGGACATGCTGACCCCGGAGAAACTCCGCCGGTTGATGGAGCAGGGGCGGATTGAAATTGCACCGTTGGCGTACATGCGGGGACGCACGCTGAACAACGCGTTTGTCATCCTCGATGAGGCTCAGAACACCACGGCAGCGCAGTTGAAAATGTTCCTGACGCGACTCGGTGCGCGGTCAAGGTCGATCGTCACCGGCGACCTCACCCAAATTGACCTGCAGGATCCAACCGCAAGCGGTTTGTCGGATGCGATGGTTATCTTACAGGGCATTCGAGGAATCCGTTTTGTGACGCTGGATGCGACGGACGTCGTCCGTCACCAGCTTGTAAAGGAGATTGTAGAGGCCTATGAGCGAGAACGGGGAGGCCCGGCAAGAGAGTAAGAGTGGGACAAGTCTGGGGATCAAGGGGCGGCGTCGCCGACTCAAACTCTACCCGGCTTTGCCGCTTCTGCTCTGGGTGGCGATCACGACCATAACGGTGTTCCTGTTTCCACACCAGGGGGCGTTTCGTTATACCGAGTACACGGTAGGCTCGATTTCCAAAAACGAGATCATCGCACCCTTTACTTTCGAAATCCTGCGGAGCGAAGCTGAACTGAACTCGGAACGCGAGGAGGCAAAGCGTTCGATCGATCCGGTCTTCGTACGGGTGGACTCGATCCCCGAGATGCAGTTGGAGAACCTGCGCGGCACGGTGCGTCTCGCCCGCATGGCGAGCGACTCGCTCTTCGCCCAACGGCGCACTGAGCGGACAACAACAGCCGATATCCGCCGCCGTTCCCTTTCCCGTGTCCGCGAGGAATACAATCTCCGTCTCAACGAAGAGTCCTGGGGCTACCTGTTGCGCAACGCCCGGCTTACTGCACGCACCGGCTCACCGCTTGACATCAGCCTGCTCGAAACGATCCTGCGGGATCTTAATGGGCGTGGCGTCCTCAACAAAACCCGGGAAAGTGTCGTCAGTGACCGCGGCCAGGTGAGAGTCGTTGACAGCGGCGAGGAGAGAACTCTTCCGCTGACCGGGTTGTACGACCTGGCGGAGGCGAGGGCTGAGGCGCTCTCGAGGCTGACGGACGCCGTGGCGGGAAACGTGGCGCCGGGTGATTCCTCGATCAAGGTCGGGTACGAACTGCTCGTCTCGTTTCTTGTACCGAACATTCTTTACGATGACGCTGAGACCGATCTGCGTCGAAACGCCGCTGTCGCCAAGGTTCCCATCGCCAAGGGAATTGTGCTCAAGGACGAACGGATCATCGACAGCAACGAACGGATCACCGAACGCCATCTCGAAATCCTGCGGAGCATGGAGGCTAAACGCGCGGAACTGGCATCGGAAGGAGGCGGCTGGAACCTGATCATGCCATGGGCGGCGCGCGGATTGATCGCAGGCTCGATCTATTTCTTCTTCGGACTTTGGCTCGCTCAGTTCAGACGAGATATCTATCGACACCCGAACAAGCTGTTGCTCGTCTGGGTGATGACCCTCCTGCTGGTGATGTTCCAGGGATTGGTGATTCTTCCGAACAACCTGAGCATGTTCCTTTTCCCCGGGGCATTGGGAGCGGTAATCCTGACCATTGTGTTCGACGCTCCCTTGGCGCTGTTGATGATCACAGCCCTCGCGATCATCGTCGCAGGAATGTCCGGCAACGACCTGTTCGTGCTGCTTTCGGTGTTCCTCACTTCGGGGCTTTCGGTTTACGCTGTGCTTCGTGTACGGACGCGAGGCCAGATCATGCGCGCCAGCGTGCTGATGCTCACCGGCTACGTTATCGTCATCTTCGTTCGCCGGATGCTGACGTACCAGTTGGACATGACGGTGTTCAACGACCTGATGTTCGCGACGATCACCAGCGTCGCGACGCCGCTGCTGGCGCTCGGGATGCTGATTCTGATTGAGCTGCTTTTCCGGGTGACCAGCGACCTGACACTGCTCGAGCTCGCTGACCTGAACCGTCCGCTGTTGAAACGGTTGTCGCTGGAAGCGCCGGGGACCTATCATCACAGCATCATGGTCGGCAACCTCGCGGAGGCAGCCGCTGAGGCGATCCGTGCGAACAGCCTGCTGGTGCGTGCCGGGGCTTACTACCACGACATCGGGAAGATGGTCCGGCGGGAGTATTTCGTCGAGAACCAGCTCTCCGGCGGAAACATTCACGACAGCCTGGACCCCGAAGAATCGGCAAGGATGGTGGCGGACCATGTCACCCACGGCGTTCGCATCGCGGAGCAATATCATCTCCCCGCCCCGATCAAGGCGTTCATCCTTGAACATCACGGTACCAGCCTGATGGTTTATTTCTATAACAGGGCGCTGGAGATCCGTCCCGACGGAAAGGTGAACGAAGCGGAGTTCCGCTATCCGGGTCCGAAACCTCAAAGCAAGGAAACGGGCATTCTGATGCTTGCTGACAGCGCCGAAGCCGCGACGCGAAGCCTGGACGATCCAAGTCCCGGGAAAATTCTGGAAGTCGTGCGCAATGTCATCATTCAGAAATACCGTGACGAGGAGATGGACGAATGCCCGCTGACGCTGCATGATCTGCGCCGGGTCATGGAGGCGTTTGTGCCCATTCTCCAGGGTATCCATCATCACCGGATTCAGTACCCGAACCGCGAGGAGATGGAAAAGAAGCGCGTTCGAAGCGTTTCGAAAGCCGCTCGCCGGGGAAATGAATCATGATCCGCAATCCTGTGGCGAAAGTCCGCTTGTACATGAAAATTCCCGGCTGGAAGCTGGATGGCCGTGGCGCCATCGCCCGATGGTTGGAGGGGGAGTTGTTGCGCGAGGGCCGAAGTGGATTAATTCACCTGGTGCTGGTGGATGACGAAAAAATCGAAGCATTGAACGAACAGTACCTCGGCCACACCGGACCGACGGATGTCATCAGTTTCGATCTGCTGGGGGCGGAGGAAAAGGACGTGTTTCCTGACCGCGCTTTCGAGGCACTGGTGGAGGACATACCGGAAAGTGAGGCTTTCCCTACCGGGGAGGTGTACGTTAGCTTGGTTCGAGCTCTGGAACAGGCTCGTGAATACGGGGTACCCGTGACCGACGAGGTAAGTCGGCTGGCGTTGCACGGCATGCTGCATCTTGCCGGGTGGGATGATTCCCGCGAGGAACTACGGCGTAAGATGTCTGTCAGGGAGGATGAAGGGCTTTCCCGGGCGAAAGCAGGGGAGAAACTCCTTTGGGAACTCCACGGACCCCATGACGGGAGGCAATAGGAGAGGGTGGACCCATTCAGTATGACGACAGAAGTCTTGGTTTTTGTGGGACTTCTGATTCTTTCCGCGTTTTTCTCCGGAAGTGAAACCGCGTTCTTTTCGCTTACCAAGGCGCAAGTTCGCCAGCTCCGAAGCAGAGGGGATTCCTCCGCGCGCATCGTCGCGAAATTGATCGATCGTCCGCGTGAGCTCCTGATTACCATTCTGATCGGGAACACCCTGGTGAATACAGGCGCCGCCAGCCTGGCAGCGCTTGTCGTCCATCGTGTTGCTGTCGCTGCGAATTACGATCCGATTCTCGCGCTGATCCTCCAGATTGTGGGGGTCACGTTTGTGTTGATCGTTCTGGTCGAGATCAGTCCCAAGGTGTTCGCGCTGCGCCACAACGAAGGTTGGACGCTCGGCCTGTCCGGCCTTGTACGTCTATTCTGGTGGATTTTCTGGCCCTTCACCTGGCTCCTCGATGTCTTCGTCGAGGGAGCGGCACGGGTGCTCGGGGTGCCTGCCAAGAAGGTTCTGTTCAGCGTGGAGGAGCTGAGGACTTTGGCGGAGGTTTCCGAGGAGCACGGAGTCCTCGAAGAGGATGAACGGGAGATGATCCACTCCATTTTTGAGTTTGGTGAGACCGAGGCCAGTGAGATCATGGTGCCCCGGATCGACATGGTGGTGATCAATGGGGACGCATCGATCTCGGACGTGTCTGCGCTCGTCCGGGATCGTGGCCACAGCCGGATTCCGGTGTTCGAGAATGACGTTGACCACATCATCGGCGTTCTCTACGCCAAAGATCTGATCGGACTTGAGACGAATGGGGGAGGCCCCCCCGTGCGATCGATCATGCGCGAAACGTTTTTTGTCCCCGAATCGAAGCGGATCAGCAGCCTGCTCAAGGAATTTCAACGGCATAAAATCCACATGGCGATTGTCGTCGATGAGTACGGCGGAACCGAAGGACTGGTGACCATGGAGGACGTGATCGAAGAGATCGTCGGCGAAATCCAGGACGAATTCGATACGGAAGAGCATGTGTTCCAGCGCCTCGACAACGGCGATGTGCTGGTTCTGGCAAAGATCGAAGTGTCGGACTTCAATGATGAAATCGGCGAGGACATCGTCCCCACGGAAGAGGA
>JAZDLX010000007.1:0-160107 GCA_043801585.1 bacterium
GACGTCCGATGAACCTCCACCAGGAACGTCCGTTCCGGCACCATCCCGTCATACCCGCCACTACGTGGACCGATGCGCAGAACGTGGCTTCCCGCTGACCATTCCGCCTGCATGGGCAGTTCGCTGAACGCCCCGGTCTGATAGTCGTAGCTGATCCCATCGTCCTCATACAGGGTGAACTCGTCCGAGCCGCTCTCCGTCGGGTAGGAGTGGACAAAAAGAGTGTCGAGGGGACGCTCTTCAGTGTATTGCATCACCGGAGCGAGCGGCAGCAGGCAGCCGGCACGTGCCAGCAGCGGAATCGTCCCCAGCGGGGATGGAACGTATTCATCCTGCGATCCGAGGTGAATGTCGTCAGTCCAGTAGTCGATCCAGTTTCCCTGTGGGAATGGAACATCCCGCCCTTCAGCGCCATCCACCATCACCGGTGCAACGAGCAGCCGGTCGCCGAAAAGGTAGGCGGTGTCCTCGTTGCGGAATCGCGGGTCGTCCGGATCGGCAAAGAAAAGCGGCCGGACGATGGGCATTCCCGTTTGGGAGTTTTCATGAACGAGCGTGTAGAGATAGGGCAGCAGTTTATAGCGGAGTTCGATAATCTGCCGGTTCCAGATTGTGTGCTCATCATCGAAGCCGTACGGTTCGGTGATCTTGTGGTCGCCGTGAGCGCGCATCACCGGGCTCAGTGCGCCGTGAGCGAGCCACCGGGTATAAAGGTTGGGATTGTAGTTATTGGTGAATCCGCCGAGATCCGAACTGTGGTAGGCGAAACCGGAGAGTCCCATCTGCAGGACGAACGACGGTTGTCCGATGAATCCAAGCCAGCTCGCTTGAACGTCCCCCGACCAGGTGAACACTCCGTACCGCTGGCTACCTGCGCTGCCCGACCGGGTCAGGTTGAAAATGCGTCGCCCGGGGCGCTGTTCAGCGAACGCCTCCGCGACCGTTTGCGACCACAGCAGGTTGTAGCTGTTGTGCACGTCGTCGGCAGTGCCCCCTGCGTGCATCATGTCTTCGGGATGGCGTTCCGGTTCGCCGAGATCCGTCCATAAGCCACCTATACTGTCCGCCAGCAAGGTGACGGCCTTTTCGCGGTACCAATCCCGAGCCGCGGGATTTGACATGTCGAGCAGCAGCGCATCACAGTCACAGTACCAGAATTCCGGCAACGTGTAGGGATCGCCTGATTCGGTGTGACCAACGAGTTCCGGTTGCGAGAGTAATTCATGGTAATAATCGCTGGACTGGGTGAAATAGGGTTCGTTGATCAGAATGGTTCTCAAGCCCATGTCAAGCAGATCCTTGACGATGCGCACTGGATCCGGAAAACGCTCGAGATTCCAGGTAAGATCACCCATCTGGTCAAACCAATAGAGATCCAGGATAATCGCGTCGGCGGGGATCCGGTTGTCGCGCAGATCGTTGGCGACATCCATCGTCTGTGATTCATTGAAGTAGCCGAACTTCGATTGCAGGAATCCGAGGGACCAGAGCGGTGGCATCGGTTGGCGGCCTGTCAGCCATGTGTAGGCCTCCAACAGGTCGGGTACGTCATCCCCGGCAAAAAAGTAGTAACGCATCGGCCCGGCGTCGCTCGTGTAGCGGATGACATTTGACCCGTAGGGATCGATGTCCCAGGTGCCGAAATGTGGATTGTCAATGAACACCCCCCATCCGCGTGAAGAATAGAGAACCGGCGCGCTGATGTTCATGATAGCCTGGGGATCAGAATAGCCGAAGTTGGGCACATTCCAGTTGTAGACCGTCTGTCCGCGTAGATCGAAGGAGATGTTGTGCTCCCCGGTCCCGTAGAAACTCTCCATGCTTTCGGCAGTCCAGGTTACCTGAGACGCCGGATCCCAATATGAATAAGCATTGTAATCCGGTTCATACGTTTTGGTTTCACCGTCTGAAACGAATGAAAGCCGGACAGGCAACTTTGCTACGAGCACCGAAAGTGTGCCGCCGCTCAGAGTCAGTGTACTGTCTGATAAGGAAAGGGTGGAGGTGATGGGGGAAGCACTTTCGGGAAGTACGGCAAGGGATGAATCAAACTGGGCTGATTCATCAGGAATGAAATCGATCCGAACGATGTTATTTCGGACAAATGCCAAACGTAGGTCAGCTCCGCTTGTGTTGATCTCCAGCACCGATCCATCGAATTGATGGCTTTCGTAATTGCCGACCGACTGGGCGAAGACTCCGGGGACGTAACAGAGCAGTATCAGGAGGCTAAGCCGAAGGATGAGTTTAGACAAATGAACCTCCTTCGGTATATCCAACTGGTGAAGTTGCAGGCGACCAAGATATGGATTCCCTATTCTTTTCTCCATCATCTCTGTGATCGTACCAGGGTGATTCCGTCTCGCGAGTCAATGGGTACCTTCTAAATATATGCAAATATAGAATTGTTAAGCAGTTGATTCTCATTATGCTGGGCTTGTACCAATTCTGCGTTGAGTTTTACTCGAGGGCGAAAATCAGGACAAATCAGGGAGTTCCATCCGTTGACCGGTGGGAGACGGTGCCCTATATTAGTGCCGATTCTTTTGACGGGAATTTACGTGCAACATCCTGATGCTATGGGAGTTAGGGTGACCTTGCAGATTCGTCCTTGTGACATGGGGAACGCACTTGTCAGGAAAGGCGAAATCCCGGAAAACCATCGAGTTTGCTGTTGAAAGTGTGATTCTAAAGACACTCCATTCTTGCGAGGAGAGACGTCGTCATGGTGCCTCGTGATTTTATTCCCGTGCTGATGACCTTCGTGCTGGTGGGTGGGTTCGCGTGGTTCGCGTTGTGGCTGACCCATATTCTCGGCCCGAAGAAATACGATCCGATCAAACAGGACACCTACGAGTGCGGCATCGACTATGTCGGCGACAGCCGCACACGTTTCTCGGTGAAATTCTACCTGGTTGCCGTGCTGTTTGTCCTGTTCGATCTCGAAGTGGTTTTCATGTATCCCTGGGCGGTCAATTTCCGCCAGCTTGGGGTTTTTGGGCTGACGACGATGGGGATCTTTCTTATCCTGCTGTTTGTCGGTCTGCTGTACGAGTGGAAGAAAGGAGCCCTGGAATGGGAGTGACGCAATGGCCCGGGGGTGAAGCGATCACGACGAAGGTGTCCGAATTCGTCGGATGGGCGCGCAAATACAGCCAGTGGCCGATGCCGTTCGCGACGGCATGTTGCGGCATCGAGTACATGTCCACGATGGCATCGCGTTACGATCAGGGCCGGTTTGGTTGGGAGCGTCCGAGTTTCAGCCCGCGCCAGGCGGACCTGCTGATCGTCATTGGCACTATCAGCATCAAGATGGCTCCGGTGCTGAAACGGATTTACGACCAGATGGCGGAGCCGAAGGCGGTGATCGCCATGGGCGCCTGCGCATCCTGCGGCGGAATGTTCGACACCTACAGCGTGGTCCAGGGTGTGGACACCCTGTTTCCTGTTGATATCTACGTCCCCGGATGCCCGCCCCGGCCCGAAACGCTGATGCTCGCCTATACAAAGCTTCAGGAGAAGGTTCAGAACCAGAGCCTGCTCGGGGAGGGGCGATGACGCGCGAGGAGAAGCAGGCAAAGGTTCTCAAGGATCTCAAGGTCCAGTTTGGAGACAAGGTTCGCAGCGCTGAAATGAACTACGATATGCCGGTCGTGGTTCTCGAAACCGCTGCGCTTCACGATGCCGTCGCCTGGCTGAAAAACCACCCGGAATGGCAGTTCAACCATTTCATCGACATCACCTCCGTTGACCACGGCGTTTCCAGCGACGAGCGGTTTGAAGTGGTGATCCACCTGCGCAGCCACAGCCACAACATCAAGGTCAGACTGAAAGCCCCGCTCAAGGACACCGGCGATCCTGACGTATTGCCGGAAATTCCCACGCATACCGACCTGTTCATCGGCGCCCTGTGGACCGAGCGGGAAATCTTCGACCTGATGGGCATTCGTTTCACCGGTCATCCGCGGATGACACGCCTGTTGAGCCCGGACGATTTCGTGGGACACCCGTTGCGCAAGGATTTCCCGGTCAAAGGACAGCATCGGGGAAGCTTCCCGCGCGGGACGGTGATCAGCAACAAGCGGCGTGAACCGGTGATCGCAAAGAAAACCAAGCCGAACCCCGCGGATCAGCTCCTGCCGAATACACCGTGGGAACAGAAACGCGGGCCGATGAAGGCAAAGGAAGCCAAGGCCGGGGAGGGTGGCGATGCTTAAGCAGGTCATTGACAGAGCGGTCGCCGAAACCAACCTGGCCATGGATGGTGCGGAACGCCACGACTACTACGACCTGAATCTCGGGCCGTCCCATCCGGCGACTCACGGCATCCTCGAAAACCGCGTGAAACTGGATGGCGAGCGCATTGTTGAAGTGGAAGCGCACATCGGATACTGTCACCGCAGTTTTGAGAAACTTTCCGAGCATTACAGCTACAACCAGGTGCTGACCATCACCGACCGGATGAATTACGTGTCGTCGATGGCCAACAACGTCGGCTGGACACTGGCGGCCGAGAAGCTGCTCGGTATTGAGGTGCCGAAACTGGTGCAGTACGTCCGTGTGATCGCGATGGAGATGAACCGGATCATGGACCACCTGGTCCGCGTCGGCATCCTCGGCGTGGACTCGGGTGCGTACACCGGCTTCCTCTACTTTTACGAGCAACGGGAACGCGCCTATAAAATGATCGAGAAACTGACCGGCGCACGGCTGACCACCAGCTTCGGGCGTGTCGGCGGGCTCGACAGACCGCTGTATCCCGAGTTCAAGGAAGACATGCTCGAGTGGGTTCGTCCGATACCGAAGGTGCTGAAAGAGTTCCACGCCCTGATGACCCGCAACCGCATCTTCATCGAACGGACTCGCGATGTCAGCCCGATCAGCCAGGAACGCGCTTTTGAGTACGGCTACACCGGGCCGAACCTCCGTGCCGCGGGTGTGAATTATGACCTGCGCAAGGCGGAGCCGTATCTCTCCTACGGAGACTTCGATTTCGAGGTTCCGCTGGGATCCACCGGCGATGTGTACGACCGCTACATGGTCTGCATGGTCGAGATGGAGCAGAGCATCAAGATCATCGAGCAGGCGGTAATCAACCTGCCCGAAGGTCCCTGGCACGCAGACATTCCAGAAGTCTTTCTGCCTGAGAAGAAAGACGTCTACTCCAGCATGGAAGCGATGATCTACCATTTCAAGATCATCATGCACGGCATCCGCCCACCGGTGGGGGAGGTCTACCAGGCGGTCGAATCTCCGAACGGCGAGCTGGGCTTCTACTGCGTTTCGGACGGTGGACCGAACCCCTACCGCCTGCACTTCCGGAGCCCCTGCTTGTACTACTACCAGTCCATTGAAGAGTTGCTGCGCGACGGATTGATCGCGGACGCCGTGATGACGATATCGAGCATCAACGTGATCGCCGGCGAGCTGGAACGATAAGGAGCGGACGGATGGCCTATCAGCTTTCCAAGGAAAACCAGGAACGGGTCAAGGATGTGATGACCCATTATCCTCACGCCATGTCCGCGATCCTGCCCGCGCTCCACATTGTCATGGAAGAACGCGGTTGGGTGGACAAGGACGCCTGCAACCATGTCGCGGAACTGCTCGGCGTACCCCCGATCCATGTGTACGAGGCGATGACCTTCTACACCTACTTCCCGCAGAAACCGGTCGGGAAGTACCACATCCAGGTTTGCCACAACATCTCCTGCAACCTGCGTGGCTCCGAGGATGTTATCCGGTACCTCAAGGATGCGCATGGGATCGAAGAGGGCAAAGTGACGGAGGATGGGTTGTTCTGCCTGCACCTCGTCGAGTGCCTGGGAGCCTGCGGCAATTCCCCGGTGATGCAGGTGAACGACGACTATTACGAGAACCTCACCTTCGACAAAATTGACGAACTGATCGAGGGCTGGCGCGCCTCGGGTAAAAACGGCAAGAAGCATCCGTCCTGACGGGAAGGAGTTTATTCATGGCCCTCACGAAACACGTATTCGGAGGCATTGACGTCCCGGGCATGACGGACCTCAAGGTCTACGAGCAGCACGGGGGATACAAGACCTGGAAACGCATCCTCCAGGACAAGATGACGCCCGAACAGGTCACCGAGATTGTCAAGAATTCGGGACTGCGGGGCCGCGGAGGGGCTGGCTTCCCAACGGGATTGAAATGGTCCTTCGTTCCGAAAAACGACAAACCGAAATACCTCCTCTGTAACGCCGACGAGTCCGAGCCGGGAACCTTCAAGGACCGCGAGATCATCGAGAAGAACCCCCACCAGTTGCTCGAGGGGATGCTGATCGCAGCCTACGCCATCGGTGTACGCACGGCGTACGTGTACCTGCGCGGCGAATTTGTCAAAGGCTGGCGGACAATTGAAGCCGCTCTTGCCCAGGCTCGTGATGCGGGATACATCGGCGTCAACGTCCTCGGCAGCGGTTTCGACATCGATATCTGGACCCACCGCGGCGCAGGGGCTTACATCTGCGGCGAGGAAACCGCGCTGATCGAATCCCTTGAGGGCAAACGCGGCCACCCCAGGATCAAACCTCCGTTCCCCGCGGTTGAAGGATTCTTTCGCAATCCAACGGTTGTCAACAACATCGAGACGCTTGCGGCGGTGACCAAGATCCTCGAGCACGGCGCCGAGTGGTACCGGCAGTGGGGGACGGAGAAGTCGGTGGGCACGAAACTCTGGTCCGTCTGCGGCCATGTTGAGCGGCCCGGCGTCTACGAGGTTCCCCTCGGCTACCCGATGAAGAAATTCTTCGAGGAGGAGCTGGGCGGCGTCTGGAAGGGACGCAAGCTGAAAGCGGTGATCCCCGGTGGATCGTCGGTCCCGGCGATGACGCCCGATGAATTCTTCGCCTGCAACATGGACTACGAATCCATCGCCGAGCACGGCTCGATGCTCGGATCCGGTGGGATGATCGTGATGGATGACCAGACCTGCCTCGTGGAAATGTCCACCGTGCTCGCAACGTTCTACCATCACGAATCCTGCGGCCAATGCACGCCCTGCCGCGAAGGAACGGGGTGGGTGCACAAGATGCTGATCGATATCGAGGCCGGACAGCCTCAGCCGGGTGTCAAGGATCTGATGCTGGACGTATTCGATGAAATCTTCGGGAATACCATCTGCCCGCTCGGCGACAGCATCGTGATGCCGATCAAGTCGATGATGGAGAAGTGGCCGGATGAGTTCGAGTACTACATCCGTGAGGGGAAGTCCAAGATCACCGGGAAGACCCGCCTCGCCGCTCGCGCGGTTGAGGACAAACCGGAGAACTGGCGTCGCGGAGTGCCCTTCAACTATCCGAAACCGGAAGATTTCGTTACCGATTTCCAGGGTCTCGCAAGAACCCCGGGCACTGATCCGGACCAGTGGAAACGTTGGGAAGTTGCACGCAAGGATTGATGATTGGCCGATCGATAGGCGGCGGAGAGGTTGCTGCCGCTGAAGTGGGACAGTGTCATGGCTTCGCCGTGACTGTCATCCGTCTTCAAGGAGATGTTCCATGCCGAATGTGATTATAGACGGCAAACAGGTTGAAGCGCCCGATGGCGTGACCCTCCTCTGGGCAGCGCGCAAGGCGGGTGTGGAAATCCCGACCTACTGCTACTACCCCTGGTTTCCACCGCAGGGCAATTGTCGCATTTGCCTTGTGGAAGTGGAGGGGATGGGCAAGCTGCAGATCGCCTGCAACACGCCGATTCGTGACGGGATGGTTGTCCACACCAACAACGACCGGGTGTTCAAGGCTCGCCGGGGGGTGATGGAGTTTCTGCTGATTCACCACCCGCTTGATTGCCCTATCTGCGACCAGGCGGGGGAGTGCGACCTGCAGGACTACGGCTATAAGTATGGTTTCCCCGTTGGCCGTTACAGGCATGTCAAGCGAACCTATCCGAAGACGGACTACGGCCAGAAGATCGCCAAGGAAATGAACCGCTGTATCCATTGCCGCCGCTGCATCCGTCTCTCCGAAGATTATCTCGGCGTCCACCATATCGGAGCGCTGAACCGTGGTGACCACATGGAGATCGGAAGCTACGTCGAGGCGGCGTTGCCTTCCGATTGGGCCGGAAACCTGATCGATATCTGTCCCGTCGGCGCGTTGACCGACAAGAAAATGCGTTTCAGCGCACGTGTCTGGGACCTCGAGCACGTCCTGGCCTATCGCAAGGACTGCGAGCACGGCTGCAAGGTGACCCTTGGCCTCTATCACGGCAAAATCTACCGTGTCACCGCGCGCATGGACGAACACCGTGTGATGAAGAGCATGATTTGCGACGAATGCCGTTTCGAGCATTACAACCTCGACGATTGGACCATCGAGAAAGAAGCTGACATCACCACCCAGGCGGGTGCCCCGAAAACCGTGGCGGAGCTGGAACATGCCTGAGATCTATGCCTATCTGATCGAGAAGTCTGCGGTTCTGATCATCATGTTCGTTGCCGTGCTGATGGTCGTCGCCTGGACAACTCTCGCTGAGCGCAAGTACGCCGGATTCTTTCAGGATCGGCACGGTCCCAACCGTGCAGGGCCCTGGGGACTGCTGCAACCGATAGCCGACGGCGTCAAGTTTTTCATGAAAGAGGAGTTCATTCCGGACCGGGCGAACAAGGTGCTGTTCGTCATCGCTCCAACTTTCACTTTCATGGCTGGCGGTTTCCTCATGGCGGTGATTCCCTTTGGCGACCGTATCGTGATCTTCGGACGCGAAGTCGTGCTTCAGATCGCCGACCTGAATGTGGGCATCCTGTACATCCTCGCGATCAGTTCACTCAGCGTCTACGGGATCATCACCGGCGGGTGGGCGAGCAACAACAAGTACAGCCTGATGGGCGGACTTCGCGCTTCCTCCCAGATGATCTCCTACGAGATTGCGATGGGTCTGGCGCTTGTCGCCCTGATCCTCGATCACGGTTCCCTCAGCTTGCGGCAAATCGTGCTTAACCAGACCGGCGCGATCTGGCACTGGAGCATCTTCTGCCATCCGATAGGGTTCATCATTTTCATGACCGCCGCCTTCGCGGAGTCGGCGCGCATCCCCTTCGACCTCCCGGAAGCCGAGAACGAGCTGGTGGGCGGATACCACACCGAGTATTCGGCGATGAAATACGGCCTGTTCATGCTGGGTGAGTACGTCCACATGACCATCGCCAGCGGATTGATGGCAACGCTCTATTTCGGAGGCTGGTCGATCCCCTGGGTCACTCCACCGGTGAATCCCACGATCTGGTGGGGGCTTCTGACCATGGCGGTGTTCTGGGCGAAGACGTTCTTCTTCATGTTCGTGTTCATCTGGGTCCGCTGGACAATTCCGCGCTTCCGTTATGACCAGTTAATGGCTCTCGGTTGGAAACGCCTGATTCCCCTGGGGGTGTTCAACATTTTCTTCACGGCAGTACTGTTGACGGTTTTTCAGGCGCTGGGCGTGGCGAAATAGGCACAGGAAAAAACAGAATGAAACAGGATGGACAGGATTCACAGGATGGAGATGATACTAAAAATTCTTACAACATGGTGAAATCACAAAAGAAATCATAGCTGCATCATTTGACGTGATAAACGAGTTGGATTCAGGTTTTCTTGAGAAGGTTTATGAAAACTCATTAGCGCTTCTCTTGCGCGAGAGGGGTTTTCAAACGGATCAGCAGGTACCATTGATTGTGAAGTTTCGTAATCATGAGGTTGGAACCTGCACTGCTGATCTTATTGTTGCTGAGAAGGTATTGGTTGAACTGAAATCAGTTAAAAATCTTTTACCAGAGCATTCAGCGCAAGTTATTAATTATTTAAAGGTAATTGGGTTGCAAGTCGGATTATTAATCAATTTTGGTAGTCCAATACTTGAATATAAAAGGTTTTACGCTGTTTAAAATCGTTATCTTGTTAATCTTGTACATCCTGTTTCGGAAGGATACATGATTTGGAGGCGGGTGTGTTGAAACCACAGTTTGAAGACGATCCGTTCCGGAAATACCATCTGACGATGATGGAGAGGCTCTACCTGCCCGCGATCATGAAGGGCATGGGGGTGACGATTTCCCACTTCTTCAAGAAGCCGGTGACGATTCAGTATCCAGAGGAGAAGTGGGAGGTGAACCATCGTTGGCGCGGACGTCATGTGCTCAAACGTGATGAGTTCGGCCGTGAACGGTGCGTCGGCTGCCAGATGTGCGAGCTGGCGTGCCCCGCGGACGCAATCACGATCCAGGCGGGCGAGGTTCCGCCGGAACGCCGACACCTCCATACGACGGAGCGGTACGCGGTGACGTACGAAATCGATATGTTGCGCTGCATTTTCTGCGGCATGTGCGAAGAGGCGTGCCCGGAGGCGGCGATCTTCCTGACGCCGTTCTACGAGTTCGCCGAGGATAGCAGGGACAAGCTGATCTACACCAAGGAAATGCTTACCGAAAAGGTCGGCAGTCCGATTTTCTACAAGGATTGATTGCCAGGTAGTCGGTTGTAGTCACCGTGTTCGTAAGGGACAGGTGCTTTGTTCTGAGATCAACACTCTCTCAGTAGAGAGGAAAAGTCATGCAGACAATCATGTTCGCCATGCTGGCCATCGTCGCCCTGTTCGGTGCGGTCATGGTCATCACGCGGCGGAACCCGGTGTTCAGCATTCTCTGGCTTGTGCTGACGTTCTTCTGCTATGCCGGACTCTATGTCCTGCTGGGCGCCAATTTCCTCGCGGCGGTTCAGATCGTGGTGTACGCCGGTGCGATCATGGTCCTTTTCCTGTTCGTGGTCATGATGCTGAACCTGCGCGAACCCGAGAAACTCGAAGAGCGGAAACCGATATGGATCGGCCTCGGGACCGTCGTCGGACTCGGGATCGGCCTGGTGCTGATGGCCTACCTGGTACGCGGCGGCGTCGAACTGATGGCGGACCCCTCCGAGCATTCCTGGGTCCTCGGCAGTTCGAAGTGGCTGGGCAAGGAGCTGTTTACGAATTATGTCCTCGCGGTCGAGATCGCAGGTGTGCTGCTGCTGGTGGCGGTGATCGGCGCTGTGGCGCTGGCGAAAAAGAACAGGGTGTAACCATGATCGAAATCGGATTGAACCATTTCCTGTGGCTGGCGGCGGCGCTATTCACCATCGGGGTGATCGGGGTTCTGACGAGGCGCAATGTGCTGATCATCTTCATGTCGGTGGAGCTGATGCTGAACTCGGCGAATCTGACCCTGATCGCGTTCAGCCATTACCTGGAGATCATCGCCGGGCAGGTCTTCGTTTTCTTCAGCATGACCGTGGCCGCCGCTGAAGTCGGCATCGGTCTGGCGATCGTCGTCACCATTTTCCGCAACATCGAATCGCTGGATGTGACGAAACTGAATTTGTTAAAGAACTAAAATCTTTGAAACAGAATTAACAGGATAGGCAGGATGAAAAAGACACACAGGATAATTCATTTAACAACAAAATTATTTTGGTTTTATCCTGTACATCCCGTTTCAAGAAGTTGTTGTTTAAGTTGAAGTTGTGTCAGGTCGTGCGCCGTATTGGTAATAGTGTCTTTTATCATCTTATAAATCTTGTGCATCCTGTTCCAAGAAGTTGCAGTCGTTGCTGTCTGAACATGTGAACCAAGAGATCCTGCGAACGCAGGGAGGACTTTCGTGGAACACCACGCTACTGAAATGGTCCAGACCGCTGCTGCATCGATCGACATGGGCTATGCGGTCTGGCTGCTGATCTTTCCGCTTATCGGTGTGATCGTCAACGGCCTGTTCACCCGACGGCTGCCGGAGAAAGTCATCGGCTGGTTTGGCAGCGCGACGATTATCGCCAGCTTCGCGGTGGCGGTGAGCTTGATGATGCAGCTCGCCGGACTCGAACCGCACCAGCGGTCGGTGGAAGTTGTCGTCTTCAACTGGCTTCACGTCGGCCAGTTGAACCTCGACTTCGCTTTCCTGATCGATCCGCTCTCCGCCGTGATGCTGCTTGTGGTCACCGGCATCAGCTCTCTGATCCACATCTACAGCATCGGCTACATGCATGACGATCCGAGGTTCCAGACGTTTTTCACCTACATGAACCTCTTCGTCTTTTTCATGCTGACCCTGGTGCTCGGAAACAGCTACCCGATTCTTTTCATCGGTTGGGAGGGCGTCGGCCTCTGCAGCTACCTGCTGATCGGGTTCTGGTGGGAGGACATGGAAAAGGCCAAGGCGGGGATGAAGGCCTTTATCGTCAACCGCATCGGTGACTTCGGTATGCTGGTGGCGATGTTCCTCCTGTTCAAACACCTCGGGACGCTGACCTTCTCGGAAGTCTTTCCCCTTGCCGCGGAAACATGGGGTCACAGCCTCAACGCTGCCCCGATTGTGGCGATCACCCTGATGCTGCTGCTCGGCGCGGCGGGCAAGAGCGCACAATTCCCGTTGTACGTCTGGCTTCCCGATGCAATGGCGGGTCCGACGCCCGTGTCCGCGTTGATCCACGCCGCGACAATGGTCACCGCCGGTGTGTACATGATCGCCCGCAGCAACATGCTCTACATGCTGGCGCCGACCTCGATGACCGTGGTGGCGCTGGTTGGTGCGTTCACGGCGATTTTCGCGGCAACCATCGGCATCAAGCAATTCGACATCAAGAAGATCCTCGCCTATTCAACCGTCAGCCAGCTCGGATACATGGTGATGGCAACGGGGGTCGCGGCGTTCAGCTCCGGCATCTTCCACCTGATGACCCACGCCTTTTTCAAAGCGCTGCTGTTCCTTGGCGCGGGCGCTGTGATTCACACGATGCACGGCGGCCTGCACCACGTCCACGACCACAACACCGACGCGCAGGACATCCGCAACATGGGCGGCTTGCGCAAGAAGATCCCGATCACCTATGTGACCTTCCTGTTCGCTACGCTGGCTATCTGCGGCATCCCCGGCTTTTCGGGTTTCTTCAGCAAGGATGAAATTCTCGCTTCGACGTTCGCGCATGGCAGCTACCTGCCCTACGCGCTGGGATTGATCGCGGCGGTAATCACGGCCTTCTACATGTTCCGCCTCGTATACCTCACGTTCTTCGGCGAGTACAAGGGACCGCGCGGGAGTGAAGAGGCGCTGCACGAGAGCCCGCCGGTGATGACCATCCCCTTGATCATCCTTGCGTTGCTGGCGGTTGTCGGCGGTTATGTCGGGCTCCCAATTGTCTTCGGCGAGAAGCTTCACATCTTCAAGGCGTGGCTGGACCCGGTGTTCGAGCCTGCCTTTGAGGCAGTTCACTACCATGCCCACCACCCCACGATGTCTCTCGAATGGATGTTGATCGGCGTTTCGGTGGTCGCGGCGCTGCTGGGGATCATCATCGCCAACGTGATGTATATCCGCCAGGGCAAGGTTGGCAAAAGCGATGAGGAGCAGGCTGGTCTCGGCAAGCTGGTGTGGCGCAAGTACTACGTGGATGAGATCTACGACGCCGGGTTCATCAGGCCGTTGATCAACCTCTGCCGCCTCGCCTGGAACAAGTTCGACGATGCGGTGGTGGACCGTGGCATGGTGCTCGGAAGTGCGCGCACGGTGTTCGGAGCGGGCGGGTACCTGAGGCGTCTGCAGACAGGGATTGTCGGCAACTACGCGCTGATGCTTGCGGTCGGCGTTGTGGTCATACTGGCGGTGGTGCTGGTCCGTTGAGGCCGGTTCGATTCGGGAGAGAATGATGTCTTTCTGGCTGAGCGCAATCATCTTCATCCCCCTGGTGGGCGCATTGCTGATGTTGCTGCTGCCCGATGGCAAGTCTGCGCTGCTGCGCGGTTGGGCGCTCGGGGTGATGATCGTCGGCTTCCTGGTCAGCCTGCCGTTGTTCTGGATGTACGATCCAAACACGGCCGACTTTCAATTCATCGAGAAACTGGCCTGGATTCCCTCGATCGGGATTCAATACCACCTCGGGCTGGACGGCATCAGCCTGCTGCTGGTGTTGCTGACAACCCTGCTCGGGCCGGTGGTGGTGTTCGGAAGCAGCGGCGTCACCAAGCACCTCAAGGGGTATTTCATCAGCATGCTGATCCTGCAAACCGGCATGCTGGGCACGTTCCTCGCCCTCGACCTGTTCCTCTTCTACATCTTCTGGGAAGTGATGCTGATCCCGATGTACTTCCTGATCGGCATCTGGGGCGGGGTGGAACGGATCTACGCCGCGCTCAAGTTTTTCATTTATACGATGATCGGCAGTTTGCTGATGCTGGTCGGCATCCTCTGGATCTATTTCAACGTCAGTGTCCCCGGAGTCGGCCACACCTTTGATTACACGCTGATCGTGCAGTACGCCGCACTCCCGGTCAAGGCGCAGCTCTGGCTCTTTGCCGCCTTCGCGCTGGCCTTCGCGATCAAGGTGCCGATGTTCCCGTTCCACACCTGGCTCCCGGACGCCCACGTCCAGGCGCCCACCGCCGGTTCCGTGATCCTTGCGGGCGTCCTGCTGAAAATGGGAACCTACGGTTTCATCCGTTTCGCGATGCCGATGTTCCCGGCGGGGGTGGAGGCGTTCCGGCCGTTGATGCTGACCCTCGCGGCGATCGGCATTGTCTACGGCGCGATGGTCTCCATCGTCCAGCCGGACATGAAGAAACTCGTTGCCTACAGTTCGGTCAGCCACCTCGGCTTTGTGATGCTGGGTCTGTTTGCGCTGAACACCCAGGCGGTTTCCGGCGCGATGATTCAGATGGTCAACCACGGCCTCTCCACAGGGGCTTTATTCCTTCTGGTGGGCGTGGTCTACGACCGCCGCCACACACGCCTGATCGCCGATTACGGCGGCATTGCGAAGGTGATGCCGTGGTACGCGACGATCTTCACCATCGTTACCCTGTCGTCCATCGGGCTGCCGGGGCTCAACGGGTTCATCGGAGAATTCCTGGTGCTCGTCGGAGCCTACAAGGCCGCCCCGATCTGGGCGATTATCAGCGCCACGGGTGTGATTCTCGCGGCGGTGTACCTGTTGTGGATGGTTCGCCGGGTCTTTTTCGGCCCGATCACCCATGACGAGAACAAGCAGCTCAGGGATTTGCGGCCGGTAGAGTGGGCGAGTCTGCTCCCGCTGCTGGTCTTCATTTTCTGGATCGGCGTCCACCCGATGACTTTCATGGGCAAATTCGCCGTGTCCATCGAGCACTTCCTGTCCCAGGTTGTGCGGTAAAGGAAGAGGACGAAGATGTTTGACAACCTGATCGCCGGTATGCATGTCGGACGCATCCTGCCAGAAATCCTCACAGTCGTGGTCGCGATTGCGGCGCTGCTCGCGGATGTGATTCTGCCGCGTGGACGCAGCACACGGGGCGTGCAGCTCGTCACCCTCGCCGGACTGCTGCTCGTGATCGTCTCGGCCCTCTTCAAAGCGAACGACCTCGGACAGGCGTTTGGCGGCATGGTGATGGTGGACCGCTTCACCTTCTTTTTCCGCCTGATCCTTCCGCTGATCACGATTTTCATCGTCTTCGTCAGCGAAGGTTTCATCGAGCGGGCGAAAATCCGCATCGGCGAATACTACCTGATGCTGCTCTTCAGCCTGTTCGGAATGGAACTGATGGTGATGGCGCAGGACCTGCTGATCCTGTTCCTCGGCATCGAAACGATGTCCATCAGTCTCTACACGCTGGTTGGCCTCAGCCGCCACCGTCGCGCCAGCAATGAAGGCGCGCTGAAATATTTCCTGCTCGGCGCGTTCACGACCGGTTTCCTGCTCTACGGCATCGCCCTGATGTTTGGTTTGACCGGTTCAACGAACCTCATCGACATCATGGCGTTTTTCCATGGAACGCCGGACATCCCGCTGCTTGGTTGGGCTGCGAGTGGATTGATCCTGGTCGCACTGGCGTTCAAAACGGCGCTGGTGCCGTTTCACTGGTGGTCGCCGGACGCCTATGAAGGCGCTCCGACGACGGTTACCGCGTTCATGTCCACCGCGCCGAAAGCGGCGGCCTTCGCGGCGTTCATTCGCGTTTTCTACGTCGGCTTCGCCGACCTGACGGTGGGGTGGACCCCGGTGCTCTGGTGGATCGCGGTGCTGACAATGACCTTTGGCAACCTGCTCGCCCTGCGTCAGGACAGCGTCAAACGAATGCTCGCCTTCTCATCGATCACCCATGCGGGCTACCTCGTCGTGGCGTTCCTCACCTTCGAGGCGATGGGGGCGGCGGCGATGCTGTTTTATCTCGTCGCCTACGCCTTCATGAACATCGGTGCGTTCGTGGTGGCAATCGCTGCGAACCGGGACGAAAACGCTGAGAAAGGCTATTCCTACGACGAGTACAAGGGGTTGGCCTACCGGCGGCCGTGGATGGCCATCGCGATGATGATCTTCATGCTGTCGCTGGCGGGAATCCCGCCGACAGCGGGCTTCTTCGGCAAGTATTACATCTTCAGCGCGGCGATCCGCAGCGGTTTTGTCGGACTGGCGGTGATCGGGGTGCTGAACAGCGCCGTGAGCGTTTATTACTACCTGCGCCTGATCGTCAGCATGTTCCTCAAGGATCGTGACGAGGCGAGCGAGGCTCCGCTGTTCTGGCAGTCGGAAATGGCTCAGGCGGTGGTGATCTGCGCGATTTTGATCCTGCTGATCGGGCTGTTCCCGCAGCAATTGCTGAACGTCGCGACGGCGAGTGTCGCCAGCCTTTGGTAGCGAACCTGACGTTCGACGCGGTATCGCGCCAAAGCTTGGCGGCGCGACGAAATAGTTTGCAACCCGGGGAAGCATCCCCGGGTTCTTTTATTAGTACCTGGACGGACATATTCAGGCTGCGCTGACGTTCAAGTGATGAGTGAAAAGAATCTCGTAACCCCTCTCGACAAGAGGGGTTTTCTTATTTAGGCGGTAATGGGCGCGGTCTGCTCCCTGTTAATGGGCAGAGCGGAGGATGTACAGCGTTCTCCCTTCAAAGGTATTCATACCTCAATCATTCATTCTTGAACTGGATCTCCCTGTGGTCTGTAGAGATCTATAAATCTGACACTTGCGAATATATCACAAATTCACAATTTAGTCTATTGATAGTTGTATAAATGGAATCAGTTGCCGTAAGTTGCGGTTTAATCACACTCAGGAGGTGGGAATGATCGACAATCGCGTTCTGATCGCGCTGTCGATAGTGCTTCTTTTATTCATCGGCTCAGCCGTCTTTGCCCAATCTGAAACTGACCAACCTGAACGACGCTGCCCCGCCTGCAACACACTGAATCGCCCCGATGCAAAATTCTGTAAGAACTGTGGTGCAGCGCTTACTCCTCTGCCTCAAAAAAGAGTGGAACAGCAGACCGATTCCCTGCAACAGGACGAAAACGGTTTGTCGCAGTCTGAACGGAACGATCGGTTGCCCGCCGGATTCAAACGCGACTTGAACTCGCTCTCCCGTGAGGAATTAATCCAACTCCTGCAGAAGATCGACAAGTACCAGGTAAGTGCAGGGAAAGCTCCATCGCTGCCTGAAGGGTCGATTGCCTACATGACGGAGGATGAACTCCGCGCCATGGTGACGGGCATTGTGAAACAGGAACTGGATCAGCACCGGCCGCAAGCGAGGAGTGATCCGGTTGGTGCGTTTTTCAAATTCATTGGAGCGATCACACTTTTTATACTGGTGATCGCACTGATTGCGGCATCCTGACGACTCCGCTTCCATTTCGCCGCAAGGGTAGAAGAATCACATCTGAAAGTGAGGTTTCACGATGAGAAACCGGTTCCTGTTGATTCTCGCGATGCTGGTCCTGTTTCTCGGAACTGCAGGTGCACTTGCGCAGGAAACTCAGGCAGATCAACCGATCTACTGCCCCAATTGCCACGCTGAACTCGCCCCGGGTAGCCGTTTCTGCACGGAATGCGGGTACGACCTGTCGAATAAGACTGACCCCGTTGCCCAATCCATCTTCGATTCCACGGCCGCACCCACTGTCGAAGTTGGCATGTCAAAACAGTTTCATCTGAAAGACGGCAATGTGGTATTCGGCACCGTCACCGCGCTGGAGGAAGGGGGGAAGATCGCTGTGATCTCATCTCCGGACGGCACCCTAAAGCTTCCGGTCCGCGAGATCCTGGAAGAGATGGTGGATGTTCGCAAGACGGATGGTGCCCATTATGTTGGACCGGTACTCTCTGAGGATGAAGTCCAACTCTCGATCCGAACTCCTTATGGTGACGTGATTGTGAAGAAACTTGACATCCAGACGATGGACCGTTATTGGGGCAGCAAGAAAGTCAGTTGGGTTGAGGAACGGGAGCGGTTCATGGCCCGTGAAGAACTGACAGATATCTTTGCCGATCCTACTGCCTTTCCGTTGAATCCCCGCGTGATCTACCTGAGTGGCATGTCAATGGGATACGGATTCACGAAGAATTTCATGCTGCGCACTCAATTTGGACTCGACCTGATCGGGGATCTGAACCTGCATCCGTTTATTCGTCTGATGCACCATACAGAAGGCGTCACCGAAACGAGTTTTTCCATGGGAATGAAGATGTACACTCATCACAAAATGCGGAATGAGGTCGAGAAGTACAGTCACTGGATTATTGAATCCGCCACCGGAAAGCGTATGGATGAGGCGGGTCAACCGAATGTGGAACACATCATGAGGGAACCGGATGAAAAGGTGTTTTTCTGGAGCGGCTATATGGTCTATAGCCGGCGACAGAATCTTCCAGGTGGGAGGGGCAAGTGGGGTTGGCATGTCGGTCTCACCACAAATTCGATCATCTTCAACGACATCCATTATTTGAAAGGATACGATTGGGATAGTTCCTTTTTCTGGCCGGTACGAACCTGGGTAGCCATGGATTATGACCTGTCCAAGGAACTCAAATTCCTTATTGAGATTTTCGCTGACAATGGTCACAAATACATTGAATTCAACGATGCGATCGCAAGTTACATGGGAGATGATGGTACACCCTTTACTGTAGAAGCACAGCGGGGATCGTTTCAACCGATCGATCTTGATTTTGGATTCCTCTACACTGTCAACGATAATTTCCGTGTCGGAATTCATTTCCAATCGCCATTCCTTGCCCTTTACTGGAAATGGTGATTGACAGAATTCGCCCTCGAAGATCGTTTCAGTCGATCGAACAAGATGTTGGATTCACTGATGCGCTCATCCAATTGACTCGGTTGGGTGTTCATTTCCAGTCTCTTTGCTTAACTGTCGAGTGGGAGTGGATTGCGCCACAAATGACGAAATCAGTCAACATGAACCAATTCGGTTCATTCTGTTAGTCAGCAGCGCGGATAATTTAACTGAATGCCATGTTAGGTGCTGGCTTTCTAGGTGGAAGGCAAACAGGAGGAATTGCACATGAAAAGCAGAGAAATTTTGTTGAGGGGATTGCTGTGCGGACTTCTTTGTTTCGGGTTGATGTTCGCTTTTACCGCTTGTGAGAAAGATGAGACGACTAGTCCGAACGATAATCAGGGCAATGAAAATACGATTACCGGCACAGTCTACCTCCCCGATTCCCTGGCGAGCTACGTCGTTTGTATCGGCACCCTCGAGGGTTTCCTCGATTTCTGGACGGACTTCAGCGACACGACGTTGTTAACGATTTCATCTTCCTACGAGGGAACGGCTCCGATCGAGGTGCTGAATACGGTGGTTCTCGATGCAGGGGAGACTGAACGCACTTACAGTTTCGACATGCCCTCCGAGAATTATGAGAATGTGGATTTCGTTGTAGCGTGGGTTGACAAAAACGAGGATTCCGCCATCGCGGCGGAGGATGACGGCACAGGGAGTCTACAGTTCCTCGAACAGGCACGAGTCCCGTTGAAGGAGTACGAAGGGGCGTCCTATGTCATCGATTTTTGGGGGTATATGGCCGCTGGGGATGAATTGGAGTACTTGCTCTTTATCAACAGTGAGAATCTCGGATTAAGCATCGTCGGCACGAGTGGTTTCGATTTCCACTTCCAGTGATGACGAACTCCAGTCCTTGAAGAAAAACTTCAGCTGAATGCTCGAATCCCTCTCGGCGAGAGGGGTTTCGTTTTAACGAAATTCAATCGTTGTGTCGGGTCGTTAGTCCCAAACGGTTGGGACGGAGACCCGACCAGATGGCGAGCAGAGACCTGACACACACAAAGATCCTTCCTCCGCCTGGCGGCGGGTCAGGATGACTGAATTGTTGCAGGCCGGAGTCTCCGGCAGGGTGGCCTGACCCTTCAGGGTCGGGTTTCTGATCGAAGCGAAAGGCTGCATAAAGTCTGGCGAGTTTCCAGACAGTATTAATATTCCTTCGGAGTTGGTGGAGGAATGGAACCAGCTAAAAGTGGCTTCCTGAATTTCTATTCTGTCTGGAAACTCACTGGAGCACTGGCAGGCCTATCTTCCAAAGTGACTGTCACTGCTTCATACTCATCTTGCTCAATGCCGACCGCACCTTGTCCTCCATGTGCGCATCACGGTCTCGGCGGTCGTCGATCTTGATCACGGTTCCGACCCGTTTTGCGCCCGCCTCGAAGAGGGCTTCGTGCATCTTCGCAGCAACCTCCATCAGCACGGGGAAATCACCCTCGATGGAGGTGAACATCGGGCCAAGTTCCCAGCGGACGCGGCCGTCCTGCTTCAGCACCTCCAGCGCTTTCGCGACGTAGCCGCTGACACCGGTTCCCTCGGAAACCGTGGGTGCGACGCTGATTGCCATGATCGCCATCGTACACTCCAGGTGAAATCACTCTATAAAAGTGAAAACAGCTTGAAACAGGATATACAGGATTGAACAGGATGAAAAGAATGTAGAAATCGTCAACGAACAAATGCTTGCCTTCAGGATTTATCCTATCCATCCTGCCTCATTCTGTGCATCCCGTAAGGTCTTTCTTCTCGTCTCTTAAATTCAATATATACAAAAATCAACTACCTGTACCTCGCAACTCCTGGTCCACCTTGACCACCTTGACATACCCAGGGCGCGCCCCTACCTTTCATGGCTGTTAACGACGCATCTGAAAGGTCTTGGACGATGAAAGCGGACATCCATCCGGCATACCACTACGTGACAGTCAAGTGTGCCTGTGGTCATGAGTGGAATACGCGCAGCACGAAGTCGGGCGAAATCAAGGTCGAAATCTGCTCCAACTGCCACCCCTTCTTCACGGGCAAGCAGAAGCTGGTCGATACGGCCGGCCGTGTGGACAAGTTCTACCGCAAATACGGCATACAGCCGAAGTAACGTCCCCTGAGCGCGAATCCCCCACAGGAAAAGCCTCTATCGAAAGTCGGTGGCCAGGCAGTCATCGACGGCGTCATGATGCGTGGTCCAAAACGCATTGCAACCGCCGTGCGCGATCCACAGGGGCACATTCGTGTCAAGGCCTACACCTTTGTCAGCGCCTCCAGGAAACACCGTGTATTGGGGCTTCCGGTGTTGCGTGGTGTGGTGGGCTTGTACGAAGCGATGTCCATCGGGATTCGTTCCCTGAACTGGTCGGCGGATGTCGCGGCTGAGGAAGAGGCGCCGCCCGCGAAGAAATGGTTCGATCCCATCCTCTCGTTTCTGATGAGCCTGGTCGCGATTGCCGTCGGGATCGGACTTTTCATGGCGATCCCCTATGCCGTTGCCGGTTTGATTCCCACGGCTCAGAACCAGGTTCATTTTCACCTTGTGGCGGGCGGTCTCAGGATTCTGTTGCTGATCGGTTACATGTGGGGAATTTCGCTGATCCCTGAAATCAGCACGGTTTTCCGGTATCACGGCGCCGAGCACAAGAGCATTTTCGCATTCGAGAAGAACGTGAAGCGAACGCCCGCAAACGCCTGCACCCAGAGTCGTTTTCACCCCCGCTGCGGCACCAGTTTTCTGTTGCTTGCCGCCGTTCTGACAATGATCGGATTCATGCTGTTTGACAGTGCATGGACCGTTTTGGTGGGATCCTACAGCGGTGTAGCTGCTCGCATCGCCGTACACCTCCCGCTGGTTCCGGTGATTGCGGGTTTCTCCTATGAATTCCTCCGGTTGGTCGAACACCATTCGGAGGAGCCTGCCTGGCAACCATTCGTCCGCCCCGGTTTCTGGCTGCAGAAAATCACCACTCGCGAACCGGACGAGCGCCAGGTGGAAGTGGCCCTCGCTGCCCTCGAGGAAGCTCTTATCGAAGACGACAGGGACTATCTGGGTGCTCCGCGAGTCAACGGCTATTGAGTGACAGTTACCTAATTCGAGTATTTAATCGAGTCCTTCATCACACCGCTAACTGGAATTAGGTAACTGTCACTCAATAGCAAAGAAATGAAAAGTAAAGTGTCCCCTTTTTTAATTCACATAGAGAACAACCATGAAATCACACCAGAAGGTGATGGGGAACCCAGGGTCGGCATACCTGACCGAAGCAATCGCCGAGGAAGCCGTTGCCAAACTGGAAACCTACCTCGAATGGCTGGACCATGCCGTTGGTATGCTCGATGCGGAAACTCTCTGGTCCAGACCATCCGCCAACCTCAATAGCGTCGGAAACCTGCTGATGCATCTCGAAGGAAATGTCCGGCAATGGATGCTTCACGGCCTCGGCGGAGAGGCCGATCACCGGGAAAGAGATCTCGAGTTCACCACTGAGGGCGGCATTTCGGGTGCGGAACTGCTTAAAAAACTGCATGGTACGGTTTCGGCTGCCGGTGCGATCATCCGCGCTCCCCGGGCAGAGGAGGAATGGCTGCGGAAACGTGAGATCCAGGGATATGCAAACACCACACTGAGCGCTGTGATCCATGTTGTCGAGCATTTTTCGTATCATACGGGACAGATCGTTCAGCTTGCCAAGTCCGCGACCGGGCAAGACATGGGGTTTTATAACTTATGAATATTTCTTACGATACGATAATTAGGGACTGTCCCTGATGAAAGGGACAGTTCCCGGAGTTTCGCGACACGTTGGATACCTGGGCTGGGAGGAAAGATGAAGAAGTCTGGAATCATTCTGTTGAGCGTACTGCTGATCGTACTGGCCGGCTGCTCCAAGCAGAAAGCTGAAACGCAGGCTCAGACGCCGCCGCCGACTCAATCTTCTGAGATCACGGTGGTGGATGTCACCTCCTTGCAGGATGTGCTGGCGAATCCCTCGGAATACCTGGACAAGACGATTCTCGTCGAAGGTGAGGTGACCGGCCGTTGCATGGGTTCAGGATGCTGGATCTCGCTGAAGGTCGGAGATGACGATCGTGGGATCATCGTGACGACGCTTGATGAATCCTACATTTTTCCGACGGACTGCATCGATAAAACGGTGCAGATCCAGGGTGCGTTGAAGGTGAAGAACGCGGATGAGATGGAAATGAAAGCGAAAGAGGTCAAGGGTGCGGATCATGAATGCCCGAACCCGGAATACTTCTTCGAGCCGCAGGCGTTGAAGGTCACCGCCTGATCCCAGCAGATTGATGAAAGTGCAGCGGACGCCAAATGGGGCGTCCGCTTTCTCATTTGCAGAAAAATGTACCAGGTACATGATGCAGAGTACCTGGTGCATTTTTCTGCAATGAACGAGTGCTTATCGTTCGTTCAGGGGAACGGGTTCGCGACAGGTGAGTAAAAAATCACCGCGCAAGCATCAGTCCGGTACCCTTAGGGCAACGGCGCGGGTTTTCCCGAGAGCGCATAGGCGATCAGGTTGACACCCATGTGCAGGGCCGCCTGCCGTTTCTCCTCGGGGTCGTGGTGCACTTCGGGATCCTCCCAACCATCCCCGAGGTCGCACTGATAACTGTAGAAGAGGACAATCCGGCCATCCATGACGATTCCGAATCCCTGGGCGGGCAGACCGTCGTGGTAATGGATTTTCGGCAGTCCGTTCGGGAAATCGTAGACCATGTGATAGATGGGATGTGTAAAGGGGATCTCGACCAGTTCGCGGTCAGGGAATACTTTACGGATTTCCCGCCGGAAGGATTCATCCATGCCGTAATTGTCGTCAGCGTGCAGGAACCCTCCACTGAGCAGGTAGTCACGCAGACGTGACGCTTCCTCGTCGCTGAACCGGATGTTGCCGTGCCCGGTCATGTACAGGTAAGGATGACGGAAGAGGTCGGGGTCCAAAAGACGGACGGTCGTTTCACGCGGCGCCATCGGGATTCCCAACACCTGTACGGCGGCTTTCTGCAGATTGACCAGCGAGGAGGGATCGCTGTACCAGTCTCCGCCTCCGTCGTAATGCACTCGGGCGATGGCGAACAGATCCTGAGCTGCCGTGGTCCTGATCCCCCCTGCAACGAACACCACAAGCGCCAGGGAAAGGAGCCTCTTCGACACCGGCCAGTGGAACATTTAAAACGGGATCCTCGGGATGTGCAGCGCATCCAGCACTTTGCCGAGCAGGGCTTTACGTTCGGCGTAGGGGAGGAAGGCGGATTTAAAGCCCATGATGATGATGCTTTCCAACTCATGCCTCGTAAAGCCGAGAGCCTTGTGAGCGAGATAGTACTCGTCGGACACCGTCGTCGCGGACATCAGCCGGTTGTCCGTGTTGATGGTCACACGAAGGCCGAAGTCGAAATAAAAACGAATCGGATGTTCGTCCAGGGACGGGACCGTTCCCACGTGCACGTTGGAGGAGATGCAGCATTCGAGCGGTATACGGTTATCGTTCACGTAATTGAGAAGTTCGCCATCCTCCTTCAGGCGGGTGCCATGTCCGATGCGATGGGCGCTCAAGTCATGGAGCGCCTGTTTGATTGAATCGGGACCCCAGGCTTCACCCGCGTGGACGGTGCAGGGAATGTTGTTCTTGCGGATCAGGTAGAAGGCGTCGGCATGGTCTTTGGCGGGGTAATGGTCTTCCTGTCCTGCGAGATCGAATCCGACGACTCCACGTCCCTTGTAAGCGACTGTCAGTTCCGCCAGCCGCAGGGAGACGGCCGGTTCGATCGAACGTATCCCACAGACAATCACACCGGTGCGGATGCCGGTCTTTCGCTCGCCGGCGTGCAACCCGCTGAGCACCGCATCCAACACTTGAGTGAGTTTCAGGCCCTTCTGCTGATGCAGGATGGGGGAAAACCGCACTTCCAGATACCAGACACCGTCGGCCCAGGCATCTTCGCAGAGTTCTTCCGCGATCCGCGCAATGTCCTCCTCGGTCTGCATGATTGAGAGGGTAATATCGAAGGATTTCAGATAATCCTTGAGACTGTTTCGCTTCGCTCCGATTTCGAGAAGTTTTTCCAGCTGTTTCCCATTTTCGGCGGGGAGGTTTACACCCCGTTTTTTTGCAAGCTCGAGGATCGTGGGAACTCGGACCGATCCGTCAAGGTGGCAGTGCAGGTCTGTCTTTGGAAGTCGGCGGATTTCCTCAACTGTCAACTCGTCCTTTTCTCCCTGCGTATTCAATTCAGACATGGTATTGCTCCTTAGGGATAATCACGCAAGATAGGTGACAGTGATCGGACACGCCAGTCCCGGCGTGTGAGAGGAGGGGACATGAAAAATGTGATTCCTCATTACCTTATGACGGAGTCACAAGGCTTAAGAAATCACATTGCAAGGAACTCACCGTGGTGAGGTGCTGAAGCAAGGCATCAAATGTAAAAGTCGTACACTGATCCAGTACCTGAGACTGAGGAATCCTGGGTGGAAAGATTCAGATCGACCGAGACAGCCAGTTGCCCCAGGTCTTTTGTCATCATATTGATCGTCTCGGTGACAATTTCAGTGCTCATCGCCTGAATGTTCAGGGCGTCCTTCAGCGTACTGAAGTCAAGTGCGTCTACATGCATTTCCATGAATACACCTCCCGCTTGAAAGCGTAACTATTCGCTATGCGAGCAGGTTGATTTTCAAAGGATTTGCACCCTTGTTAAGGGCGGGCACATTGATCTTGCTGGCTTGGCCTTTGTTCGGCTGTTCACCAAGCTGGCGAACGGAAAGCCCCGAGGTATCCAGCATTTTCATCTCTACCTTTGTGTTGATTCCAAGGTTCGGTACCATCGAACGGATGCCGCTGCCGCTGCCTTGCATCTGAATCTGCATCATCGTTACCTCCTCGCGATCACGCTGTTCTTACGAATGTTCGAGGATGCTGCCACATCCTCTGATTGTTTGTTATCCAAGCAAACGTTGCACCTGATCAACGTCTTGTTTGAACCTCTCACGAACCGTTTCAATGGCAATCCGCGCCTCACCGGCCGTCGAGTAATATTCTGGACCCTCGACACGGCTGTTGCCGAATCGAAAACGGTTTTCGACACTCCAAAACCTCAACATGCTGCGGACAAACCAGGGGACATCCACGAGAGTGACGTCCCCATGCAGCGATCTCAAGTGCCTCTCCACGGAGAGCAGGGCGGAAGTCAGAGTGGCATGGAGAAAACGCATCCCGCGGAGGCAGATTCTGAGGTGCATTGCGCCGTCCGCGATCTCCCGCCACAGCACTTCTTCAAGACCTCCCTGAAGATCCACGTCGACATGAGAACCGGCGATGATCGTCACGGTATCGCCGTCGCGGCGTGTTTCCCAGGTAGTCACCTTCATCTCAGCCTCCATCTCCGTGGATAATGCTAAAGTCAGCCGGATCAACTGCCGATAAAGATAGGGGTGAGTCTGTTCCAGCTGCCGATCTCTGGATAGGCAACACCTGTGCCAAGTGACGTGAAATCGCCGGGAGAGAAATATATCTAACTGATAAATCAGAGGATACGAAGTTGTTTTTCGTCTTTTCTTCTTCCCTCCAATCCGCTGGAATCTCTGAAAACCGCCACCTTTTCGTAGCACCTCGCAGTCAATTCAAGTTAAACACCTGTTCCTAATGGGATTTTCTATGGCACGGAGGGGTATCACCGGGGTCAATGCCGCCCGAAGGTGCGGTTTTAACAGCGAAACTTGAAGCAAGTGACGAGGGATCATTGAGTAACAGGCTAAAGGTTTTCGGATTCAAAGCCGATAACAGTAGTGACGTGGTGTACCCGAAAGGACCGGATGAGCCCTCGCGTTGGACCGACTGGCCTGCCCCGGCCGGAACCCATCAAGGCTGGCAACTCTCCCCGCCTGCCTCAGGAGGACTCCGTTCCCGCCACGACAACTCCACCTGCCCCGAAAACACCTCAGGTTCCAGGATGGGCAACAGCAGCCGGACATGCGCTTTATCGCAGGGTTCAGGACCTCCCGAATGGGGGAAAGACAGGTTCGACCGAACAGACTCCGAAGAACCCTGAGGAAGCCCGCCACCAGGGCATCGGCCGCATGATCGACACCTGGGCCTGATGGGTTTTTCCTTCGAACAAGGTATGTACGTGAAAGCGAAGCGGGAATTTCCAGTCAGTCAAAAGGGATATTCTTATACTTAACTGAATAGTAATCTCAATTAAATAGGAACAGTCCCTATTTCAACTCAGGATGATATACCGTTCAGATAGTGACGCTGCAGCTCTCCGTTGTTCAACCTTTTTTCTTCTGCAGGTTGCGTTTGCGGAATTCCTGCCACGGTTCTTCGCCCGCCTCGCTGACAACACCGCGGATGATTGGCGGAATCTCCATTGGGTCATCCCGCAGGTCGATCGCCTTTCGGATGCGTTCGCCGACTTCCCGGCATTGTGAATCGCTCGCGCCGAGGACAGTGACGAGTGGGTCTCCCTTGTTCACCTTGTCACCCATCTCCGGGTGGATCAGAAAGCCCGCTGAGAAATCGATGTCCTCTTCCGCGTTTTTTCTTCCCGCGCCCAGCGCCACACCCGCGAGACCCATTTCCAGCGCGTTGATCCCGTGCAGCCAACCGTTCCTGTCGGCTTCGAGCACAATGGACGAGGGCGCAGGGTGGGGGTTTGCTCCCTTTTCCAGGGCCGCCGGGTCCCCGCCCTGGGCGATGACAGCATTGCGGAAGGTTTTGAAACCCTTGCCGGAGTTCCACAGGTCCGTGAGCCGTTTCTCACCGTTGACAGGAGAATCGTCGATCCCGATCAGCGCGAGCAGAGTACCGCCGAGGGCGAGCGTCAGTTCGTGCATATCGTCACGGACGCCCTCGCCGCGCAGTGCCACCAGGCACTCGTCCGTCTCCAGCCAGTTTCCCACTGCCTTGCCAAGCGGGTGGTTCATGGACGTCACCAGGGAGGCGGACTTCAATCCGAAATGGGAAGCTGTTTTCACCAGCCACCTCGCCAGTTCCCAGGCGTCTTTCTCCTCCTGCATGAACGCGCCGTAACCGCATTTGACATCGAACACGATGGCTTCGATGCCTTCGGCTACCTTTTTGGAGAGAATCGAGGAGGTGATCAGGGGAAAGGAACGAACGGTGCTTGTCACATCACGAAGGGCGTACATCCGTTGATCGGCGGGAACGATGTCCTTTGTCTGTGCGCCAAAGGCGAGGCCAAGATCACGAACCTGGGATTGCAGCTCGGAAACGCTCAAATCCGTGCGCATTCCGGGAATGCTCTCCAGTTTGTCCAGGGTTCCACCGGTGTGACCCAGTCCCCGGCCGGTGATCGTAGGAACGTAAATCCCCGCCGCGGCAACGAGAGGAGCGAGGATCAGGGTAATCTTGTCGCCAACGCCTCCGGTGCTGTGTTTGTCGCCGAGAGGGTTGACGCCGTCGAAATGGATCGTTGCGCCCGACTCGATCATCGCCTCGGTGAGCGCAGCGGTTTCGTCCAGTTCCATGCCGCGGAAATAGACGGCCATCAGCCACGCTGTCATCTGGTAATCGGGAATTTCACCTTCGACGAATCCCCGGATGAAATCACGTATCTGTTCGGGAGTGTGAGTCCGGCCTGCTTGCTTGTCGGCTATAAATTCACCGGGTAATCGAGTTGACATGGGTGCGCCTGTAATGTTGGATCGATTCAGGGTCTATTCGTTACGTTCATGCTTCCGAAAGGATCGGATCTGGACTGGCGAAAGTCCCCCTCAACGCGAACAAATTCAACCTGGTTACCGTCGGTTGGGGGTCTTCACAGCACTCCTGCATACCTACAACTCACTATCATCATCTTTTTCTTCTTCGCCTTCACCCGCGGCCTTTTCCTTCTCCCATTCCTCCTCGGCCATGATGTTCAACTGGTGTCGAACCTCACGTGCGAGCGCCTTTCCGGAAAGCCTGTCGATATCGGACCACTGACCATTGACGATCAGCGTTCCTGCCTCCTCGCCGGGTTTCAACTTCATCACCTTCATCTTCGCGGTGCCGATAATGTCCAGGGGGGGTTCCGACGCTGTGACGTCGAGATCGATCCCCTCGACGATTTCATCGGTCGGGTCAAAGAGAATCAGCCTGACACCACCTGCGGAAATGTCCAGAATCTCAGCCTGAAACCGATCGGTACCGTCGAGCGAGCTGACGTCGACCGTAAACGTCTTTTCCAATCGTGGAGTGTGGCGCCGGGAAGTGGTTACACCGATTCCCTTTTTCTGACGCCATTTTATAACGCGATGAGGGGGTTTCTTCATCCGCCGGAACGCTTCATCGTCACCGGCGATTTTTCGAAGCCTGACTTCCCGTAAAGCGAGGAATGCGATCAGTGCGAGGAACAGCAGCAACAGGATGATGATGACATAGTCATAGATCCCTGTTGTGGATCCCTTGAAATATTTGAGAATTCCCTCGACATCCTGCCCCATAATGCCTCCAGCCCTTGAACGGTAACAACAGGAAAAATATACGATACTTTTGAAGGGGGTCTAAGGCAACTCTCGCGGTACCTCAAATCTCGGTGATTTGCCCCGTTAGAGTTATTCCGGGAGGATTCGGATTGGATTGGTAAAGACCCATCCCCTGCCGCGACGGTAGGTCTCGAGACGCCAGATGCCATCGTCCCGGGTGGTGAATCTCAATTCCTTGCCGCGGAGCCGGATCACCGGGGTGCCGTTCCGCACCAGGATCATGTCTGCGTCGAGGGGCGAGTGGGCGACAAAGGTCACCTCGCCTCCAGGATCGAGGCGTTGAATCGGGAGAATACGCTGACCCTCCGAGATGGCATAGAAACGGAACCCGTGGGGGCGGCCGACACGGTGGTTTGCCCCGAAGTGACGCCCCTCACGGAGTGCGGAATAGATCTGCCGTTTTGCCACCTCGTAGGTCTTCGAGAGCGGCTCTTCCAGCAACAGGTGGGTGAGCAGGCTGCGAAACTGGACCTTGTAGTGGAACACCTTGACGTGGAGCAATCCCCAGAGGAGGGGGTATTTCAGCGAGTGCGCATCGACCCCCACGTATCCGACCACCGGGCGGTTTCGGTTCAGCAGATCCCACGTCGCCAGGGTTTCGGGCTCCGGACGAGTGAGACTTTTCAGTGGGTGGAGGAAGCGCTGCAACCTGTTGAATCGTGTCAACCCCTCGACCCATTGGCTGAGCTGGTTCCAGATCTCGATTCCGTCAATCGGCGCATCCCAGGCCGTCCATGGGAAGGGTGGCATATCCTTGAATGCAGTTCGTTTTTCGTGGGGGTGGGCGATCGCTCCAAAACCGCCCATCTTTTGAACCGCGCGGACGTACTCCGCAATGTTGGACTGGTCAGGAACGTGATCGATATCGAAGGCGAGGTAATGGTTTGGCAGGTCCTCATCGCCGAGTTCCGAACCGATCATCACGTTCACCCGGCCGTATTTCCCCTCCTGACCAAGCTCGTACGCTTTGAGATGTTCGTGATCGGTGATGATCAGCCAATCGAGTCTGCGTTCGTTGGCATAACGGGCGATTTCCTCGGTCGTGCCGGTCCCATCCGAATAGAGAGTGTGCATGTGAAGCACGCCCACCGACTCGTGCAGCCGGGGTCCCGGACCGTCGTCCATTTTACGCCCGATGATCATAGACCGAGCTCGCTGGAGATGGAAGCCATAGCGTCACGTGCAAGCAACAGAAACTCGACCAGTTCGAGCCCGAGTTCCGAACATGTCTTCATCTGCTCGCGATCCGCACCGGCGGCGAATCGTTTCTCCTTGAAACGGCGTAACATGAAATCGGCGTCCAGCGATGCAACTTTCTTCTCGGGATGCATCAACGCACAGGCAACGATGAAACCGGTTACCGGATCCCCACAATAGATCGCCTTTTCCATCGCTGCCGACCTCGGAACGAAACCAGCATGAGCGTGAATGGCATTCAACATCTCTTCTGAAACATTGCCTTCAGCTTCAAGGAACTCGCGGGTGATATACGTGTGGTGCGGAAAATCGTCCTTCGTCTCTTCATAATCGAGATCGTGCAGCAGTCCTGTCAGCCCCCAGACCTCCTCGTCGGCGCCTTCCAGTCTCGCCAGCGCACGCATCACCGCCTCGACAGCGTAAACGTGCTTGCGGAGGTTCTTGTTCACGAGCTTCTCGTGCACCAGTTCAAGGGCGCGTTCGCGGCTGATCATGACAATGCTCCCCTGCAAGTGGACGTGCTAATGGTCGAACGTTATGCGCAGACCTGTTGTTATTCCATCTCCCTGGGGTGTGACACCGAGCGTTGGGTCGATGTGGAAATCGTAAAGATGTGCTTCAACATAGGCATCCGTCGCTGCGAGCAATGTGACTCCCGCTGTCCACCAGATCAACTTGTTGCGGTCGCTCTTGTAGAAATCCGCCAGGTAGTAGTGCCATGTATAGACTCTTTCCGGTGAACCCTGTGCAAGGGTTTGATCTGCCAGTTGGCGATTTGTCTTTGAGAGCCGGTCCTGCTGGAGAATACCCGCTATCATCCCTGCGTCGGTTCCAAAGAAGGCAAGTGACTTGAAATAATTGTGAGTGTAGAATTGTCCCAATCCCGGCACCAGAAGGCTCATGATAAATGCCTTGGTGGGACTTTTCCGGAGCGGGACTCCGTGGTCCATGTTTACCTGGTGCATGTCGATCTGGGGTCCGCTCGTTCCGAAGCTGCGGTTATACTCGTCTTGAAAGCGATTCACTTTCGGTTCGAGAGAATCGCCCGGCTGCGGGGCGGCAGGGGGTTCCATCTCTGCTCCCGAACGTGTCGAATCCACCGAAACCGTTGAGTCCGAACGCACCGCCGACTGGCCATGAACGGGCGTGAACACCCCCGATCCCAGAAAAAGCGACAGCCCGAACAGCAGAACGGCAGAGAGCGGTATCAGTCGCTGATTAGTGCAACGCATTCGATCTCGACGAGTACGTTCTTTGGCAGACGGGAGACTTCAACGGCGCTCCGGGCAGGAGGGTTCTCTCCGAAATACCCGGAATAGACCTCGTTCATCGTCGCGAAGTCGTCCATGCTCTGTAGAAACACTGTCGTTTTCACAACTTGTTCCAACGAGGACCCCGCTGCCTCAACGACTCCCTTCAGATTCTCCAGGACGCGACGGGTCTGCTCGCGGATCTCGACACCGACAACGTTTCCCGTATCCGGATCCATCGCGATCTGTCCGGCGGTGAAGAGGAAGGAACCTTGAGCGATAATCCCCTGACTGTAGGGGCCAATGGCTTGGGGGGCGTTTTCGGTGGCAAGAACACGGCGCATGATCACCTCGAGTAGGTTGAATCCGAACCCTTTCAACGTAGCGAGTTCCGAATACCGGGTCAAGAAGAGTCGGCGCTGGAAAGAGGGCGTCAGGATGACTACGGTGGGGACGTCAGGATGATGTAAGTGGAACCACCGTCCTCAGGTCGTTCATCCGCAAGCGGCGATCAGGGGACCTGCCACAAAAGCGTTCACCTGATATGAAAGATGTCCTTGAAGACATACCCGGCGACACGCGGATTTTCCTTGAGCCGCCGCGTCGAATAGGCGTACCAATCCTTCCCGAAGGGGACGTAGACACGCATTTTGTGACCATCGGCAATGATCTGGCGCCGCAATGTTTCGGTGACGCCGAGCAGCATCTGAAATTCGTATTTATCCGGGGTGATTTTCAGCTCTCTGATGATCCGGTTGGCTTCATAGACGAGCATCTCATCGTGGGTGGCGATGCCGATGTATATGCCGGATGAAAGCGCTTTGCGCAAAAGCATCACAAAATTGCGGCGGACGATGTCAAAATTCCTGTGGGCAATCTCAGGCGGCTCAATGTAAATGCCCTTGCAAAGGCGGATGTTCGCTCTCGCCGGAATCAGGCGGTCATCCAGATCCTTCACCGTCCGGCGCAGGTACGCCTGCACGACGACTCCGACCTCTTCATATTCCTTGCGCAGGTCTTCATAAAGATCGAGGGTGAGGGTCGTGAACGGGCTGTCCTCCATGTCAATGCGCACGAAATTGTTCTGTTCGCGCAGCTTCTCAATGATCTGAAGAAAATTGTTCCTGCACAGGTTGTAATCGAGGGCCAGGCCCATCTGGGTTGGTTTGATTGAGATGTTGGCGTCCAGTCCTTCATTGGTGATGGTATCGATAACGCCGAGGTACCGCTGAACGGCATCCTTCGTCTCTTCCGGCCGGGTTGCCGATTCCCCGAGGACGTCGATGGTGGCACAGGCGCCCTGGCGATTTAACGTTTTCACGGCGCGGATCGCGTCCTCGATGGTCTCACCGGCGATGTAGGGTTCTGCAAAATGGCGGACAATGGGTTTGGGGACGAAGGGCAGAGTGGCGACGATAAATCGATCAAGCAGACTCATCTCAAGCTCCTGGCAAACGTTCAGGGGCGAATCCCCACGGTCAGAATTGCTGCAAATATACCATGAACCCCAACGTGCTCGCCAGCGATGCCTCGGGCCGTACGTGTCAATAAAATCAGGCCCTTCGCAACTTCGGTCATCCGCCGGTTGGCGGACTCCTGCTTGCGAAGGGCCGAGGTCGCACGGCTTTCGCCGCTGCAATCAGATTCTAACAAAGGGATCAGCCCCAGTCAAGTTTCAGCGAGGCCGCCGGTAAATCTGGCCTTTCCAGACCACGGGCCAGCGAGTCAACCAGGCGAACAACAACAGATGGTTCAGTGCGATCTGGTAAAACTCCTGCAGAAAGATCTCCCAGGTGTGGACTTTATCCCCGATACGCGTGCTGATCCGGCGGATGACGATCCAGTCGCCGATGGCCATCATCACCAATGCGGTCAACGCCTGCCACGGGTACAAGAAGATCATCCAGGGCACCACGATCCGGATCAGAAAGATCAGCGAAAAGATCAGCGTGTTCAGTGGGTTGAAGATTCTCAATCCAGCAGCCCAGCGCCGTTTCTGCCGCCAGAGGATTTTCAACCTTTGGATCGGTGCGGTGATGATTCGGGCTTCAGGTTCGAGAATCATCGCCATGGCGCCGCGGCTGTGATGCATAAAATGGTTCATCAGGGCGTAGTCTTCGATCACCGTGCTCCCGATGACTCGGTAGCCACCCGTCCGCCGGTAGGTGCTCATCCGGATCCCGAGGTTGTTCCCGATGAGGAATGCGGAGTGAAAACGCCCTGTGATTCGAGTGATTGCTTGTGGCAGCCTGTCGAACCAGCAGTACCTGCCGTCGCTGGGTCCGCAGGAGTTCGTCAGGCCCGCCATCATGCCCAGGTAGTACCAGTGGTCGACTCGCTGCATGTGCTCCACCGGTCGTTCGATTCCCTGTACTTTCTCAACGGTCACCAGCCCGCCGATAGCGTCCATGTCATCGGTGAAATGACTCATCATCGAGGACACCCAGGTCGGTGGAATGACGCAATCCCCATCGGTTATCAGGGAGTATTCGGTGTCCACAAGTTCAAGTCCCTCCGCAAGGGCATGAACTTTACCCTTCAGCGTTTTGTCCTCATCCTTCAGATGAAGTACACGAGTGGAGAACCGCGAGCGCCGGGCGTACTCTTCCATCATCGTACCGGTGGCATCCGTCGAAAGGTGGTCGACGAGGATGATTTTCAAATTCTTTTCGGGGTAATCCTGGGTGTCGATGGAAGCGAGAAGGTTCAGGAGGTTCTGTTCTTCATCCCGAGCGCAGATCAGAACCGTGACCTCCGGCTGATCATCACGGGTGGGGAGTGGCCGGCGCATTCCATTGACGATCAACAGCGCTGTAATGAGACAGAGGAGACCGATCAGAAGGGCAATCATGCTGCTCTCCCCGCAAGAAACTCCCTGATTGACCCGAGACGCAACCCGGCATGTTTCCACAATGGCAGCACCGTGTCGAGCACCCTCGGCAACAGGTGGCCGTTGACCCCGCCGTCGTGCAGCACGATGATGTCCCCCGGCTTCGCGTGTTTCAGCAGCCGTTCGGAAATCTGGCTGGCCTGCACACCCTCCTTCCAGTCTCCGACGACGAGGCTGAAGAGGATCAGACGGGCGTTCAGTTCCGCCGCCGAGGCGACCGCAGCGTAATCGAAACGTCCAAAGGGAGGACGCAGCAACAGGGGAGTATCACCCGCAAACGGCGAACCTTTTGAAAGAGGGAGGATGGCGGGGTTCATTTCGATGCTGCGGCGAAACCGGGTGAGGAACCACCAGGCTTGATGGCTGGCGCCATGATAGCCGATGGAATGTCCTTCGCGGCGCATGCGGGCAATCACTTTTTCCTGCCCTTCGATACGGTCGCCACGCAGAAAGAAGACAGCCTTGACGTGGTGGCGTTTCAGGCTGTCCAGTACCAATGGAGTGATCTCCGCAACCGGGCCGTCATCAAAGGTGAGCAGAAGAGGACCCTGTTCCCGATCAGGGTGTCCCCAGAGCGCATCGGGAAACAGACGGATGAATACCTCCGGGGTTCGTTGAACAGGTCCACGGAGGGTTTTCAGATCGTCGAGGAGCTGTCGCGGATCGCGGTATCGTGCAAGCTCCCGCCATACGCGGTCGAGCATTAACTCGCCCTCCGCGATGACTTCCCCTTGATCATCGGTTGCAGACCGCCGAAGGTTTGTCCCTTCCAGGTGAACGAGAAGAACTGGCCACGGATGCCCGCGTAGAGGATTGCCGGGGCGTGGAGGAGTTCCGTGATCAGGAACTTGCCGATAGGAAGCCGTTCTCCGAACCGCTTCGTTCCGATCTGCATGATATGCGTCTCGGCCACCAGTTTGCCGGCGACCATCGCCAGCGAAAGGGCCGGGTTCATTCTCCCGAGAATCGTGATTGGGATCGACAGCGCCGCCGCAAAGTAGTAGGCGAACGTTCCGACGAGCAGCACCATCAAATACGGCGGATAGTAGAAACCCTTCGAGGACCAGCGTGCTCTCTGATTCACCCACTGGCGCGTCGTGTCCACCGGCTTGCTGAACACGTATCCTTCAGGCCGGTCGATGAAGATCACCCTGCCGCCGTGCGTCATCACATCCTGCAACAGGAAAACGTCATCACCCGAGGCGACACGGTCGTTGCTGCCATACCCGCCGATCCGGTCGTACACGCTGCGGCGGGCGGCAAGGTTGGAGCCGTGGGCGTTCTGCACGTGACCAGCGCCGATCGCTCCAGCGGCCATCACCGAGTAGGAGAGATGCTCCAGGCTCTCGTAATCGGACCACCAGGGAACCGGATCTCCTTTGTCACGGATGAACCGGCTGACGCCTGTCGCACCGTCCACATTGTGATCGGAAAACGGCCCCGCCAACGCCCGCAACCAGCGCGGTCCCATCCAGCAGTCCGCGTCCGTGGTGACGATCACCTCGCCGGTGGCCAGCTCGATGCCCCGTGCGAGGGCGTATTTCTTCGGAGCGCGGCCCTGGCTCGATTCCTCGTCACGGATCCGGAGCACCTTGTATTTGACTCCGCGGCCTTCCCGCGATCGCACGAGATCTCCGGTTTGATCGCGGCTGCGGTCGTCGACGACGATCACTTCGAACTTGTCTTTGGGGTAATCCTGTGCTTCGAGGGCATCCAGCAACCGTCCGATCCGGGTCTCCTCGTCCCGTGCGGCCACGACGATGGACGCCGTAGGCAGGTCGGCATCCTTTTCGACCATCGGGGCACGGGGGAGAATGCGCAAGCCCACTCGCACGATGATCAGGAAGGCGAAGTAGACCAGCGCCGACAACCAGGAGAACATGTAGAAGATGGTCACGGCGTATCCTCCCGTGACAATCCGAGACGACGGAGCAGCGCCTGGGGACGCATCCGGAACAGCACCCACAGCCCGAAGATCCCCGGAATCAGGACGTTCATTCCGAACAGGATCAGCGATGCGGAGAATCCGGTTGTGTTTGCAATGGCATAGCGCTCGTAGAACGAAACCGCCGCCCATTCACCAACGCCGAGGTTCCCAAGCGAAATGGGGAGGGCGGTTTTCACGAACAGTGCCGCCGCGTACGTATGTGCCGCCACCCACCAGGCAACCGGTTGAAACGCCAGGCTGATCAGCCAGAACTGGGTCAGGATAATGATGAACTGCAACGCTGTGGCAAGGGTCAGCCGAATGCAGTGGACAGGCTGGATGCCGTCATAGGCCCTGAGCAGCTCAAGCGTCCGCCCCTTCGCCCCGATCGCCAACTGGATCGCCAACAGCAAGGATTTCAACGGTGTCGGTGTCAACGCGAAGATCAGGTAGACGAGGGGCAGCAACGACACGATAACGCCCACTTCCGTCCTCAAACCGGAGGGCAGTGCAGTGTTGAATCCCGGCATCCAGAACAGCAGGAAGGGTCCGAGCAGGGCGACAGCGCCGGCGAAATACATTTTATCGAGAACGTGCAGACCCGCGAGTCGCAATCGTGAAGGAGCTTCAAGGAGGAACACCCTGCCGATTTCACCGACACGTCCCGGAGTGATCAATCCCAGCGAAAGACCTCCGAGGAAACTGGCAAATGTCCTGCCGAAACGCACTGATGGCAATTCGGAACGGACGAGGATCCACCAGCGAAGTCCCTGCAACGCCAGGTTGATGGGAACCAGGAGCGCCGCCAGCAGGATCAGGGTTCCATTCGCTTTTGCCAGCGCATTGCCGAGTGCGTCCTTCTGCATCGTTTTCACGAGGAGGTAGAGCAGGGCGAAGGACAATGCAGCTTTCGCAAGCCGGATCAACCACGTCAGGAGAGTCCGGCGCTTCACACCATTGGGTTGGGGTGAGGTCGAAAGTTTCGGGGCCGCTTCAGCGCCAGGATGTTGGGACATCGGTGCCATCAGGTTGGTTCCGCCTCATTCCGTTTCTGACATCGCGGGGTCGTGAATTTCATCTTCGATCGGTTCGCCCGCTCTTCCGCGCACAAACGTACGACCTTTCCAGTGTACGTTGCCAAACAGAGCTTTCGGCCAGATCGCCCAGAGCAGGAAAGGAGCCGAGGACGCGGTTGCCATCGCCATGACGGCGCGTGGTGGATCTCCAATGACCCGCAGGGCCGAGGAGGCGAGAATCAGATCGAACAGCCATTTGCGCTTCCATGCACTCCACACTGTCGCGGGTTTCACCAGGCCAAAGAACACGGCGACTGTCGCCAGTCCCAGTCCCATGAACAGAGCGCTGCTGATCGCACCGATCGCCACCCAGCCCGGAGCGTATTTCGGTCCCACCGAAAGGTGGCGGGCTTTGGTTGACAGGATTTTCGACGTCGGAGGAGCCGCGGAGGGGACGAAGGAACGCGGGTCCGCGGAAAAAGCCGCCTTCCAGTCCGTACGTGCGGTGATGTGCTGCAGGAACAGGTCGTCATCGCCGGAAGCCATTGTGCTGCCGCTTCCGTAGCCGCCGAGATCAAGGTAAAGCTGGCGGCGGTAGGCGAAATTCCGTCCAAAGGCGTTGAACGGGTACCCGGCTCCGACAGCCGCCGCGCAGAGGACGGCAGCAGACCAGGATTCGCCCGCAGCGAGCACCTGGATGGGATTGCGGACACCCGTCAATGGAGCGTATCCGAGAACAACTCCGATGTTTTCCCGCATCGATGATGCCAGGGAGCGCAGCCATCCGGGACCCGGCTGGCAATCCGCATCCGTGGTGACAATCCACTCGGCGTCGCAGGCTCGGATGCCGGTGTCGAGAGCCCGTTTTTTCGGGGAAGCGATCGACGACAGGGGGTCGGAACGGAGGGCGTGAAACCGTTTGTCCCGCTTTTCCGCGGAACGGGCAATGCGCCACGTGGCGTCTTCCGAATCGTCGTCCACGATCAGAAAGTTCACCTTCGATTCGGGGTATTCCTGGGCGACCAGTGCACCAATCAGGTTGGGCAGGTTCCGCTCCTCATTCCGCGCCGCGACAACCACAGCCACCGTCGGGAGATCATCTTCGGGCACACTGGGGCGCCTCCGGATCATTGTCAGCCCGAACGAAGCCAGACCCGCCAGGATGCCATATAACATCGTGAAAGTCTTAAGCATACGGTTGACTCCCTGCGTCAGGAAAGCCTGAACATGCCCCAAACCAATAAGATTTGTAATATAGGTGGGGCCGTGAAGCGCTCCAAAGTCTTCGATCAGCCTTTGCAAGCAATAGCTGCCGTAACGTATCCTTACCCGAACAGTGTTTGGGATGCCAAAGAATAGTCAACGGGCATCCGGATGTAAGCGTTGTCTCTCACGTTTACAGGCAGTCGGTACTTTTATACGAGCGATCGCGATGCTGCCTTTCCTGAGAAATCTGTCCCCCTATTACCGGTCTTACCGTGGCCGCGTTTTTCTGGGACTTTTCTTTTCCCTCGTCGGGAACATGTTCACCGTGGCGGGGCCGTGGTACATCCGCCTCGCGATCAACGGGTTGCAGACGAGCATCACCCACCAGAAACTCTGGACCTACGCGGGTATGATCCTGCTCGTTGCAGCCGCGTCCGGACTCTTCCGTTTCTTCACGCGCCGTCTGGTGATCGGCGTCAGCAGGTTTATCGAATACGACATGCGCCAGAAGTTGATCCGGCATCTGCTCAAGCTTGAACCCGCTTTTTTCGACCGCAGCCGCGTGGGCGACCTGATGACTCGATCGACCAGCGACATCGAGCAGGTGCGGATGGTCGTCGGTCCCGCGCTGATGTACATGACAGGGACGGTCACCAGTTTTATCTTTGCCCTTGTGTTGATGGCGAAGATCAGTCCGAAGATGACCACCATCGTGCTGTTCATTGCGCCGCTGATGGGAGTGTTGGTCTATTTCCTGGGGCGGCTTGAGCACAAAGCCTCCGCGGAGGCACAGGCGGCATTTTCCGACATTTCCGCGATGGTGCAGGAAAATCTTGCGGGTATTCGTGTTGTCAAGGCATTCCGCCAGATCCCGCAACAGGAGGCGTTTTTCGCCAGGCGAAGCGACACTCTTCGTCTGAAAAACCTGAAGATGGTGTTCATTGACGGCTCCTACATGCCGCTGATCATGCTGGTGATGGGCAGCGGGATCGCGGGAATTCTGCTCGTCGGTGGGCAGCAGATCATCGCCGGAAAATTGCTGGTCGGCGATTTCGTCGCCTTCATCAGTTACCTGATGATGCTCGCCTGGCCGATGATCTCCACCGGCTGGGTGGTCAGCCTGCTGCAACGGGGGCGGGCCAGCCTTGAGCGCATCCATCATCTGCTCGACAGAGAGCCGCGACTTGTCGATCCCGTCGAGGGCGCCGTTGTCGAGCCCCGCAAACCGGGGACGCTGGAATTCGGCAAAGTCTCCTTCCGTTATCCGGAGACTGACGTTGACGTGTTGCGTGAAGTATCCTTCAAGGTGAAATCCGGCGGGACACTCGGCATCGTCGGGCGTGTGGGCTGCGGCAAGTCGACGATTGCGCATCTGTTGACGAGGATGTATGCGACGGAGCAGGGGAAGGTTCGCGTCGAAGGGGTGGACATGCGTGACTGGGAGTCCGTCGCCCTGCGAAAGGGGATCGCCGTGGTTCCCCAGGATCCGCTCCTGTTCAGCACTTCGATCCGGGAAAACATCAATCTTGGCGGGGATTACAGCGATGCAGAGCTCGATCGGGCGGTCGAGATCAGCCGTCTTGTTCAGGACATTCCGGACTTCCCCAACGGGCTGGAAACGGAGGTTGGAGAACGTGGGATCACACTCTCCGGCGGCCAGAAGCAGCGTGTCGCCATTGCCCGCGCGTTGATCCGCGATCCACGGATCGTCATCTTCGATGACGCCCTCTCCGCCGTGGATGCGGAAACGGAAGAGATGATTCTGAAAAACTTCAAGACTTACTTGAAGAATCGGACAACCGTCATCATCAGTCACCGCGTCACATCGGTCGCCAACGCCGACGAGATCATCGTCATGGATCGCGGCGAGATCCTCGAACGGGGCACGCACGCCGACCTCGTGCGGAAACGCGGAGCCTATGCCCAACTCTTCCGCGAACAGAGGATCAGCGCGGAGCTGGAGGATGCGGCATGAGCGCGACTTCCATCCACGAAGAGGAAAAGCTCGGAGTCGTCTTCGAGCCTCAGCTCATCCGGCGTCTGTTCAAATACGTCAGGCCTTACAGCTGGAAGGTCGCGATCTCGGTCGTGCTGCTGCTGGCGGCGGCAGGGTTGGAACAGGTCGGGCCGTGGTTGACAAAACTCGCTGTCGATGAGCACATGACGAAGGGGGATTACCCCGGCCTGCTGAAAATCGTGATCCTTTTCGGCGGTGTCTACCTGGCCCTCAGCATCATTCGGATCGCCCAGACGTTTCTCACCGGGTGGGTCGGGGAGTCGGTGATCTACGACCTCCGCCGGGAACTCTTTTCTCACATCCAAAGCCAGAGCCTGCGGTTCTTCGATCGCAATCCGGTGGGGAGGCTGGTAACCCGTCTGACCAGCGATGTGCAAACCCTGTCCGAAATCTTCACCAGCGGTATCGTCGTCTTCTTCGGGGATATTTTCACCCTCGTGGGAATCATTGTCGCGATGATGCTGCTGAACGTCAAGCTTGCCATCGTCGCGTTTCTGATGGTTCCGCTGATGGTGTCCATCACGTTCATCTTCAAGAATCGGCTGCGTGATGCATACCGTAACGTGCGTTTGAAAACGGCGGCGATCAATTCATTTCTGCAGGAACATTTGAGCGGCATTCGGATCGTTCAACTCTTCAACCATCAGAAGCATACGGACGAGGCGTTCGCCGAAGTCAACCGTGATTTTCGCACGGCGAACCTCGGCACCGTTGCTCTGTTCAGTGCGTTTTTCCCGTTGCTGGAACTGGTCAGCGCCCTCGCGGTTGCGGCAATCATCCTGCGAGGAGGTTATCTCTCTCTGGAAGGCGCGGTGACAGTGGGCGTATTGATCGCCTTCCTGCAATACACTGAGCGGTTTTTCCGGCCGATCCGTGATCTCGCGGAAAAATGGAACATTTTCCAGTCCGGGATGGCCAGCGCGGAACGCGTTTTCAAGCTTCTGGACACGGCTCCGCAAATTGTTGACGCCAAGGATGCCGGTTGCTGCGATGAAGCACAGGGGAGAATTGTCTTTGACGATGTTCACTTTTCCTATGACGGGAACGAGGAAGTGCTTCGTGGCGTCAGCTTCTCCATCGAGCCGGGACAGACGGTGGCGATTGTCGGCGTGACAGGAGCGGGGAAAAGCACCATCATCAACCTCATCGGCCGTTTCTATGATACCACAAAGGGATCGATCCTGATTGACGGCAGGGATGTCCGCCAGTGGAAACGGGATCTGCTCCTGCGCCACATCGCCTATGTGCATCAGGACGTATTTCTCTTCAGTGGGACCATTCGCGAGAACATCGCTCTGCTCGACGATTACAGCGACGAGGTGGTGCTTAATGCGGCCAAGACCGTGCATGCGGACCGGTTCATCCAGGCGCTGCCGCGGAGGTTTGACGAACCTGTGACCGAGCGGGGAAGCACCTTCTCGAGCGGTCAACGGCAATTGCTCTCCTTTGCGCGGGCGCTGGTACGCGATCCGAAGATCCTCGTGCTCGACGAGGCAACCAGCTCGGTGGATCCGGAAACGGAGCGGCTGATTCAGGACGCCATGGAGAAATTGATGGAAGGGCGGACGTCGATCATCGTGGCGCACCGTTTGAGCACGGTGATGAACGCGGACCTCATCCTGGTGATGCACAAAGGCCTCCTCCGCGAACAGGGAACCCACAAAGAACTGGTTGCCGAAAAAGGCATCTACTGGCGTCTGTTCCAGACTCAATACAAACAGGTTTCCTGAACGGGTGGACCTCACCCCTGATGATGTGCTATTTTGGCCCATCCAAGACCCCTGACAGGCGGCGTATGGCTCAGATCCGACGCAAACGATCCTCAGCCCCGGCGGGCATCACACCACGGGAGTTTCACTCGCGAGCTTCGGCGGGGACTCTCGCGCCTGTCTATGTCGCTCTCGGCGGCGAACCGCTGCTGCTCGACGAAGTCCTCGAAACCATCCGCACGGCTGTCGTTGATGAGACCACCCGGGATTTCAATCTGGATATCGTTTATGGCGAGGACACGACCGCGCAGGCGCTCGCCGCCGCCATCGGTGCATTGCCGATGATGTCGGCGAAACGTGCCGTTGCGGTGAAACGCGCGGGAGACCTCCCTGTCCAGGCGAGAACCTACCTTGCGGAGTACTCGAAAAAACCCGTGGACAGCACCGTGCTGGTGCTGCTGTTCGATGAGGAGACTTCGGCAGCGTGGGTGGAGAAATTCGTGGAGGCGGTGGTGGTGATCGATTGCCGCTCGCCACGCGGAGCGGCGTTGCGTCAATGGGCTGTTTCCTGCGTTCACTCCCTCGATGCAGAGATCGATGATGACGCTCTCGACCTGCTGACGGATTCTCCGGGAGTCCGCCTGATCGATCTCGCGGGCGAACTGGAAAAAGCCTCGCTGCTCGCGGGTGATGGAGGCAGAATCACCCTCGAGATCATGCAGCAGGTGTGGGGCGTCGAACCCGAGATCAACATCTGGGCGTTCATGGACCGTATCGCCGCTGGCAACCGGCTGTCCGCGCTGCGTGACATGGGAAAAATGCGGGAGAACCTGTCCAAACCCAAGGAATCAGGACTGGTTTTCTCTCAGACCATCCGCCGCTGGCGGATGGCATTGAAAGAACGGATCTACGACAGGCAGCGAGTCCCCTTCGATAAAAGGACCTGGTCGGGCAACACGAAGCGTCAGTGGCAGATGGCTGCATCGGACCTCAAATCGCTTCCGGAGTCCGTCGCTGAAAAGGCGCTGGACAGGATGCTTACCTTTGACCGCGATCGAAAAACCCGCTCGATGGATGTGCTGAATGCCTTCGAGCGCCTGATTCACACAATTGCTCTGGACCGTCAGCGAACGAAAAAATGAATGATCCCGGCTACCATGACATGGCTGACGAGGAGCTGATGGCCCTCGTTCAGGAGAATGATGAGGTCGCGTTCGAGCTGCTGGTCGAACGCTATCAACACGTTCTCGCCTCATTTGTCAGTCGCTATCTCGGGCACGGCGACCAGGTGCAGGACATCCTTCAGGAGACCTTCATTCGGGTCTGGCGCCACCGTAAGCACTATAGAACCGTTGCCAAGTTTTCGACCTGGATTTACACTATCGCCGGAAATCTTGCGAAAACGGAGCTCCGCCGTTGGAAAGTGCGCCGCTCCGTGCCGATTCGCACCGGTGGTGAGTCACCGGAAGACGAAGCGGTGGACCTCGTTGACGAAGATGCCGATCCCACGGACAATACCCGTCGTGAAGAGATTCGCGAAACGATCACGCGTGAAATTCAGCTTCTTCCGGAGGTTTACCGGCAGGCGGTGATTCTTCGTGACCTCGAAGACAAGAGCTACGAAGAGATTTCGGAACTCCTTGATGTTCCAGTTGGTACTGTAAAATCAAGAGTTAATCGCGGACGTGAACGCTTGCAGGTGCGTCTTCGCGGGCTGCTTTGAGTCTCCGGAGCAGTCCTCGGCAAAATTGCCGTGTTCAGGGAACCGGAGGCGGTCAACTGCGTATCTCCTTCAGAACAGGAGGCCGGGAAAGGGGATTTCGGTTAGAAACGTTCGACCCACATTGGAGTATTTACCGACACATTTGAACAGGGTCCGGGTGGATGATGAAGCTTCATGAGTTTGAGAACCTGTGGGCGCGGCGTGAAGAGCTGTCGCCACAGCAGCGTGCGGAGCTGGAACGCTTCGCGCAATCCGATCGGTTTGCTCGCTCATTCGTCCAAAAGGGCGAAAGTGTCCGAAGCCTGATGAGGGGATTTGAGGGCGAGCGGGCTCCCGAAGGGTTTGCCTACCGTATGCGGGTGTACGCCGCAAATCACCGGGATGAAAGTGTACCGGTTCCAGTTGATCGGAGAGCATGGCTCCGTTGGCCGGCAATGTCCATGGGGCTGGTAGCCGGCGCGATGCTGGTTCTCTTTGCCTTTGGTCCGATGCTCGGCAAACACGGACAGGTTCCGAGTGCAGGCATGGCTGAGGATCAAGCCAACCAGGTGAACGCCGCTCCTGAAGTTGAGAAAGGCTTGCCGGAAACGGCTGTGGCGCAGGACGACCTCGCTGAGAACTCTGACAGTCTTTCGGCGCAGGAGCGCACCCAAGACCGTGGCCCGCGGGCACAGGAATCATTGCCCGACTGGGATTTGCACACTGTCAGTACCGGGGACAATTGATCGGATAGGGCGTTTGGGCTGAATTCGTCTTTAGAAAACAGATAGATGGACTCCAACTTCCGGCGCTCTCGACGGCGTCTGGTGTGATTGCAGTTTCAGCGTCACGGCGTTACCTTTGTCGCCTGTGACGCGTTTTTTTTTATTTGCACATCAGGAGTAGAACATGGCGAAGGCAAAATCCTTCCAGGCCAAATTGGCCAAAGGCAAAAGCGTCTCGAAACGGTTCAACCGGGCGGGGGAAGAAATCATCACGGTGAAAGTGCTGAAACCGACCGAAGTTCTTGGAAAACCGGGAGTTTTCCGCTACCGTGAAGTGTTTATGGACGTTACCCCCTCAAACGAGAAAGAGATCTTTGGCTAAGCCGCTTCGACGAGCTTTTCTGGTCGTGATGGATGGCGTCGGGGTGGGCAATGCCCCCGACGCCTCTGCATTCGGTGATGAAGGGAGTGACACCCTCGGGAATCTGTCCCGCGCCGTAGGGGGGCTTCGTTTGCCCACGTTCCAGAAGCTCGGTCTCGGTAATCTCGCCGTCATCGAAGGGGTGCCACCGGTCCAGTCCCCCCTCGCCGCTTATGGGCGGTTGCAGGAGGTTTCTTCCGGGAAGGACTCCATCAACGGCCACTGGGAACTCTGCGGCCTGCCCACGGAGCTTCCATTCCCGACCTACTCGAATGCGTTTCCCGCAGACGTTGTCGAATTGGTCCGCAGGATTTCCGGACGCGGGGTGATCGGCAACGAGGTCGCCAGCGGCACGGAAATCATGGCACGGTTGGGCGGAGAACACGTTCGCAGCGGCGATCTGATCCTTTACACCTCCGCCGATTCCGTACTCCAGATCCTGGCGCATGAAGAGGTCGTGCCGCTTGACGAACTCTACCGTATCTGCGAGGACATTCACAAGGCTCTGCCGCCGAAACACCGCGTCGGGCGTGTGATCGCCCGTCCGTTCGTGGGTGAGGATGGCGCGTTCGTGCGGACTGCGAACCGCAGGGATTACGCGGTGGAGCCTCCAGCGGATACCGTGCTGGACGTGCTGCACCGGGCGGGAGTGCCCGTACACGGCGTCGGAAAAGTGGACACGCTGTTTGCGGGACGCGGGTATGCCACTGCGACCCACACCAAGGACAACAGGCAGGGCTTCGACCTGACGCTCGAGAAAATCAATACCATGGACCGTGGGCTGGTGTTCACGAACCTTCTCGACTTTGATACGCAGTGGGGCCATCGCAACGACATTCCCGGATTCCATAAGGGAATGGAAGAGCTCGATCAGTGGCTTCCGAGCTGGCTGGAAGCTCTCAAGCCGGGCGATCTGATGCTGATGACCGCTGACCACGGCAACGATCCGACGACGCCCAGCACGGACCATTCACGGGAGCATGTCCCTCTTCTCGCGATTCTCGAGGGAGGGGTGCAGGGTGTGGACCTTGGACTGCGCCTCGGATTCATGGACGCCGGTGCAACAATTGCTGAATTCTTCGATGTCCCGTGGGCAGGTGCGGGCAAATCCTTCCTCTCAGATCTTCAACGCTGAGGCATCCCATGCGACGGCTGTACGTCTCCACTCGCAACCGTCACAAGCTGGAGGAGTTGCGCATCCTCCTGGGCGATACGGTCGAGTTGCACCATCCCGGTCCGGACGATCCTGATGTGGAAGAAACCGGGCAAACCCTGTTTGAAAATGCGCTGCTCAAGGCCCGTGCGGGTTTTACACGGTCCGGCATCCCTACTCTCGCGGATGATACCGGGCTCGAGGTGGACGCGCTGGACGGGGCCCCGGGGGTCTATTCTTCCCGTTACGCAGGCGAGCGTGCAACCTATGAAGAGAATCGGCACAAGCTTATCGAAGTGATCCGGCAGTTTCCCGAGGAGGCTCGGACGGCGCGTTTTCGCAGCATCATCGTCTATGTTGACGGGGTTCGGGAGTTGCACTTTGAGGGAGAAGTTGAGGGGACGATCCTGACCGACGAACGGGGAACCAATGGTTTCGGGTACGACTCCGTTTTTCTTCCGAAGGGGGAGACCCGGACGATGGCGGAAATGACGGACAGGGAGAAAAACGCCATTAGCCACCGGGGCAGGGCGCTACGGGCATTTTTGCAATGGTGGAAATCGGAGGATGCTGGATAGATGGATCTGATGGCAGGGAGCGAAACGTCATGACTGGCGGTGGAAGCGGCAAAAGGTTTGTCTATCTCGACCACAGTGCGACCACGCCCGTCGATCCTCGAGTCGCTGAGGTTGTGCACCGTGCGATGGTCGAGGGTTGGGGAAATCCGTCGAGTCGCTACGAGAAAGGCAACGAGGCGAAGCTGATCCTTGACGAAGCCCGCCAAAGGATAGCGGAACTGCTCGGAGTGCAACCCGATGAGCTTTTCTTCACCTCCGGCGGTACGGAAGCGGACAACCTTGCGCTATTGGGCGCCATGGAGGTGTTGAGGCAAAAAGGGCGCAATCATCTCGTCGTCAGCACTCTTGAACACTCGGCGATCCTTCTGGCGGCGGAATACCTCCGTGACGAGGGTTTCGACGTCACGTTTCTCAAGGTGGGGAGTGATGGCGTTGTCGATCCGTCCGACCTGCGCAAAGCGATGAAAAAGACAACGGCCCTTGTCAGCGTGATGCATGTGAACAACGAGATCGGCACGATTCAGCCGGTCGCCGAACTTGCCGAAGTCGCACACAAGGCCGGGGCACTGTTTCACACCGATGGCGTTCAATCGTACGGGAAGCTGCCGCTGCCGGTCAGCGAGATCGGTGCGGACCTCGCGAGCATCTCTTCACACAAGATTTACGGGCCAAAGGGTGTCGGCGCCCTTTTTGTCCGCAAGGGTGTCGAACTTGTTCCACGGAGTTGGGGTGGCAAGCAGGAACGCGGCATCCGCACCGGAACCGAAAACATGCCGGGGATCGCCGGTTTCGCCGAGGCATCGCGCATCTGCGCTCACGTGATGAGTGAAGATGCCGAGCGTATCGGCGCTCTGCAGGAGGAGTTCCATCGGCAGGTTGTGGATGCCTGCGACGGCGACGTTTTTCTGAACGGCAGCGCCGATCAGCGCATTTATCTCAACCTGAACCTCCGCTTCGAGGGAGTTGAGGGTGAGTCCCTGTTGCTCGCGCTGGATCTGGACGGTATCGCGGTTTCCACCGGTTCGGCGTGCAGCAGCGGGTCGACGAAACCGTCCCATGTGCTGATTGCGATCGGGATGAGTCAGCAGGCTGCTCACGAGTCGCTGAGGTTGACCCTCGGCCGCTCGAACACCGGCGAAGATCTCACCTGGGTAGCGTCACGTATCGGCTATCATGTCAAACGCCTGCGGGCGATGGCGTTTTAAGAGTCGCGTAAAGGCTCAATGAAATAGTCATCCTGAACGAAGTGAAGGATCTATGTTTTGCAGTTGTTCAGGTGAACACAGAGGCGGATCTGACGCTGAGAACCAACACAAAGATTCTTCACTTCGTTCAGAATGACGAAGGGGTGAGCGTTTCAGGCGGATCGCGGGGCGGGTGGCCCGATCCTTCAGGGTCGGGTTTCAGGTAGGATTTAGTTAAATTGGTGGTGTAACAACATGATAAAGCCTGGCAGCAGAGTCGGGGTGTTGATGAGCGGGGGAGTGGACAGCTCCGTCGCCGCACTGCTGCTCCGCGATCAGGGGTATGATGTCATCGGGATCACCCTCCAGCTTTGGGATTACGAAACGGCGGCGAGCCGTCCCCGGGGCGAGCGTGGATGCTGCGACATCTCCCACCAGATGGACGCGCGGCATGTCTGCGCCGGCATCGGAATTTCGCACGTCGTGCTCGACCTTCGCGACGAGTTCACACGCAACGTTGTGCAGCCCTACGAGAATGCCTATCTCACCGGCATCACGCCGAATCCCTGTGTCACCTGTAATAGCAGGTTGAAATGGGGAGCGGTTCTCGCCAAGGCGGCGGCGCTTGAGGTAAATGCCATCGCCACCGGACATTATGCCCGCGTGGAACATCACCCGGAGGGGCCGATCCTGCGCAAGGGGCTGGATCCGGCCAAGGATCAGTCCTACGCCCTCTGGCAGGTGCCGCGTGAGGCGATTGCAAAAACCCTGTTTCCCCTCGGTGAGTGGACGAAGGAAAAAATCCGCCGGCGAGCCGTGTCGGCGGGATTGCGCAACGCGGACAAGCCCGACAGCCAGGAGGTCTGCTTCATCCCGGACCGCTACGACGAGTACCTTCGTGAACGGTATCCGGATCGTACGAGCACGATTGGCGGTGGGGAAATCGTGGACGAATCCGGCCGGGTAGTGGGCCGGCATGACGGTTTCTTTGGTTTCACCATCGGCCAGCGCCGGGGATTGAACATTTCCGACGGCCAGGGTCCCTATTATGTCACCGGCCTGGACGCCGAGCACAACCGTGTCATCGTCGGCAGTGCGGAGGGGCTCGCCAGCGAGGGATTGCTCGCCACGGCGGTCAACTGGAGCTCCTTTGATCCTCCCGGCGAGCCGACGCCCTGTACGGTCAAGGTCCGTTACAACGATCCTGAAGGAACCCCGGCAACACTGCTGCCGGTGCGTGAGGACGGCCGTGTGGAAGTCCATTTCCACCGACCCGTCCGCGCTGTCACTCCGGGCCAGTCGGCGGTCTGGTATCGCGGCGATGCTGTCTGGGGCGGAGGTATCATTTCACGGGCTGTCAGGCGAATCCATCGTGAAGAAATGCTTGCCGGTCAGGAGGCTATGCGATGAGCACGACACGTGAAGCGGGGGGTAACGGCGTAAAGAAAGTGACGGTTCCCAACATTCTGGCGATGAAGCAGCGGGGTGAGAAAATCGCCGCATTGACCGCTTACGACGCCACCTTCGCCGCCGTTGAGGATGCCGCGGGACTAGACCTGATTCTCGTCGGAGATTCCGCCGGGATGGTGATCAAGGGCGAACCGGACACAATTTCGATCACTCTTGATGAGATGATCTTTCTGACGCGAAACGTCAGCCGTGGAGTTCATCGGGCGCTGCTTGCTGTGGATGTGCCCTTTGGGGTGATTCACCGCGGCACTCAGGCAACGCTCGACGGTTCCGTCCGCCTGATGAAAGAGGGTCGTGCCGAAGCGGTAAAAATCGAGGGCGCCGGTCCCGCGCTGGAACCGATACAAAGATTGACCGAGTTGGGCGTGCCGGTGATCGGGCACCTCGGCCTGACCCCTCAGTCGGTACATGCTTTCGGGGGTTACGGTCTTCGCGGTGCGGAGGAGGATGAGGCTGCCCGGATCCGCCGGGATGCGCTCGCATTGCAGGAAGCGGGCGTGTTTGCGATTGTTCTCGAGAAAATTCCGCGAAAACTGGCCGCCGATATCAGCGCTTCCCTTCGCATTCCAACCATCGGCATCGCTTCCGGTCCCGAGTGTGATGGACAAATCCTGGTCGGCTATGACATGCTCGGCCTCGGTCCCAAATTCCGTTTCGCCCGGCGTTATCTGGAAGGCAGGGAACTGATCCGGAACGCTGTGGCGTCCTACGTCAAAGACATCCGCGAGGGCAGTTTCCCCAGCGAGAGCGAGAGTTTCGAGGCGTGAGATGGAGATTCTGAGCTCCGCAGCCGAGATGCGGAAGTGGTCGTTGGCAAAGCGGGCGCTGGGTCAACGGATCGGGCTTGTCCCGACCATGGGATCTCTTCACGATGGACATCTGAGTCTCATCGACACGGCGAAAAAGCAAAGTGACCTTGTCGTCGTGTCGATCTTCGTTAATCCCCCGCAATTTGACCGCGCCAGCGACCTCGAAACCTATCCGCGAAACACGGAACGGGACCTTGAGTTGTGTCGTCAACGGGGGGTGGCTGCCGTCTACCTGCCGGATGCACCCGGGATGTATCCCGATGGATACGCTACGTGGGTCACGGTGGAGAGGCTCGGTGATTTTCTGTGCGGGGCGACGCGCCTGGGCCATTTCCGCGGGGTCACGACCGTCGTTGTAAAACTCTTTCACGCCGTCACGCCCCATCTCGCTGTCTTTGGCAGGAAGGATGCGCAGCAGGCGAGGATTGTCGAACGGATGACCTCTGATCTTGATTTCGGCGTTGCCATCGTTCTGGGCGACATCGTCCGTGAACCGGACGGACTGGCGATGTCGAGCCGCAACGCGAGGCTTGAGCCGGAACTCCGGAAACAGGCTCCTGCAATCCATCAGGGGTTGCTGGCAGCGAGAGAACGGTGGGCGAAAGGGGAGAGATCCTCATCCAAGTTGCGCGAAACCGTAACCTCCCACTTGAAGCGGCACGCACCCGATGCGAGGGTGGATTACATCGAAGTCGTGGATTGGGCCACTCTCTCTCCGGTCGACACGGTTCATGGCGATGTACTTCTCGCCACAGCCGTATTCTTCGACGAGGTGCGGCTGATAGACAACGAACTGCTGCTGGAGGAAAGATGAGCGCCCCGCGCCTCGCCGCGGTGATTCTCGCTGCCGGTCAGGGTAAACGGATGAATTCCGATCTGCCGAAGGTGATGCACAAGGTCGGCGGACGTCCGATGGTTGAATTCGTCATCGAACGGGCGCAGGGGATCGGAGCGGATCCGGTGATTGTCGTCATTGGACACGGCCGCGATCTGCTGATTCCGCTGTTGGAACAGAAAAACACTAAATATGTTGTTCAGGAACAGCAGCTTGGAACCGGTCACGCAGTACTGTGCACCGAATCGCAGCTCGCCGGGTTTGAGGGGACGGTCCTCGTTCTTGCGGGCGATGTTCCGCTCCTCTCCCAAGCAACCCTGACTGCTGCCGCAACGTTGCATCACGAGAAACATGCGTCCGTCACGATCATCACCGCCGATGCGCCCGATCCATCAGGGTACGGCCGGATTCTACGAGATTCCCATGGGGCGATTGTTGGCATCCGCGAACATAAAGACGCTTCCAATCAGGAACGTAATATTAAAGAAATCAACAGCGGTATTCTTCTTTTTGACGCCCGGTTTCTGTTCGACGCCCTCCGGAGGATTGGGAACGAAAACGCACAAGGGGAGTATTATTTAACGGACGTGGTCTTTCAGGCGTTTGACGCGGGCAGACCGGTCGCCGGTTTTGTTGCTCCCTATGACGAAATCCAGGGTGTCAACAGCCTCGAAGATCTTGCTCGTGCTGAAACCATCTGGCAGGAGAGATCAGGTTTGTCTTGATTATCTCTTATGCCAAATGGTACTTTAGGTTGTTCAGTGCGGAGGGTGCACGATGCGAAAAAACCGTTTGGCAGCAGCCGGTCTGATTGCGCTTCTGTTCGTCGCAAGCGCGTTTGGCCAGGCCCCCTACCGAGATCAACCACAGCAGACAACCCGTGAATCCATTACTCAGCCAGTGATACAAAACGGGATTTCAGGTCTACTGGATCCCAGCAGGATTTCGATGAATCAGCAGTTCGGTATGAGTTACATGAGTTCGGGAGGACGGGGGTTCACTCAGGGCTACTATCTCAACACTCTTTCATACCGATTCAGCGCTCCTGTGATGCTCAAACTTCATCTGGGCGCGACGAATAATCCATTTGCCCAATCGACAGAGTTGCCTGGTCAATCGGCGATTTCATCGCTGTTGTCCAATGCGGAATTTTTTGGCGGAGCCGATCTGATCTGGAAGCCACGGGATGACATGCGTCTCCAGCTTTCGTTCTATCAATATCCGTCCACATACAGTAACCCCTATGGTTACGGTTACGGAAACCGGCCGGGGTATGGATATGCAGGGATCAGCCCGTGGAGGTATTCCAACCCGGCAATGATCAACTTTGACGATATCCAGCCTTGAACCAGTGGCATCATCAGAAATCGACGTTACACCAACCGTTGTAGGGAGAACTCCGCATGAACCGGGTACCGCTGCGCGAAACCGGTCGTAAACCTTCGGAACATCTTGAGCGGCGTGTTAATCTCTTGACCATTCTTGTCGGCATTCAGGTCATCCTGCTTGTCGTCTTGCTTATCCTCGATTTCGCTCCCCGTTTACGGATCGGAGGAGGTGGGGAAGGCAGGATCAGTCCTGAACAGATGGCGGAGAATCCCACCGTGGACATGCCCGAACGTGGCGATCTGCCTCCGGAAGTTGAGCCGACGCGTCCCGTTCGCGTGGAAATCCTGAATGGTTGCGGGATTTCCCGTCTGGCGTCACGGTTTGCCGAAGTTCTTCGGGCGAAAGGATATGACGTCCGTGACACGCGCAACGCCGACCACTTGAACTACAGTAAAAGTTTGATCTATGACCGCACGAATCTGCAGGGTCAGGCGTTGCGCATAGCGCAATTCCTGTCGATTCCGGCGGACCGGGTGCTCGATCGGCCGAACCCGCAGCTCGTGGACATTGATCTAACCCTGATTCTGGGAAAGGATTACGCAACCCTGACAACCGATCACTAAGCCTTGACTTCCCGACAACTTGCACAGACCATCGGGGATCGCATGCTTGACAAGCAGGCGATGGATGTGGTGATCATCGACCTGCGCAAAGTGACTGCGATCGCCGATTTCTTTGTTATCAGCACCGGTTCCGTGGACGTCCATGTCAAGGCGATTGTGGACCATGTGGAGAGATCTTTGAAAACCGCGAGAGCCCCATTGCGGCCCCTTCATACCGAGGGATACAATCACCTGAACTGGGTGCTGCTGGATTATGGGGATGTTGTCGTCCACGTGTTTCAACCCGAGGCGCGCGCTTTCTACCAACTCGAGAGGTTGTGGGGAGACGCTCCGATAAAACGGGTGGAAGACGTTTTCCCCTCCGCCTGACCGGAAAACAGTGCCCATCAACCCAAAAGACAGATTGACAGATGACGCTGAAAGACCGTTTAACGGACGCGGTTCGCTCCGCTTTGGCGATTGATCAAATGCCCGAAGTCCAGTGGCAGGTGCCGAAACGTACCGACCTTGGTGATCTCGCAACAAACATTGCGATGGTCCTCGCCAAAACCCTTGGCAAAAATCCACGTGAGATCGCTGAACGGATTGTGGAACAGGTGGACTGGGAATCTCTGGGAGTGGAGCGCGTCGAGATCGCCGGTCCGGGATTTCTCAACCTGTTTCTCGGTTCCAGACATTTTCACGATGTCGTCAGATCCATCCTTCGTGAAGGGCCGGATTACGGCAAGTCGGATTCCGGCGGCGGCAGGAGTGTGCTCGTCGAATATGTCAGCGCCAACCCGACGGGGCCGTTGAACGTCGTCTCGGCGAGGGCGGCGGCAATCGGGGACAGCATCGTCCGTCTTCTGCGCAAAGCCGGTTGGAAGGCGGATGCCGAATTCTACGTCAACGACGCCGGGCGACAGGTTCGAAGGTTTGGCGAATCGATCATCGCGCGGGTGCGGGGTGTGGACGTTCCGGAAGACGGGTACCACGGAGAGGATGTCATTGCACGAGCCCACCAGCTTTTTCCCGATGGGACGATTCCTGACGATGCTGATCCGGAGGAAATCGGCCGCCGCGGGGCGGAGCTGAATGTCGCCGATCAGAGGAAAGTGCTGGAAACCTACGGCGTCAGCTTCGACCGCTGGTATTATGAGAGCGAGCTCCACGGATCCGGCGCTCCGATGAAAACGTTGTCGGAATTGAAGAAACGCGGGGCTGTCGCCGAGCGGGAGGGGGCGCTTTGGTTCCAGGGTACCTCCTATGGCGACACCGAGGACCGGGTTATTGTCACCTCCGAGGGGCGGCCGACCTATTTCCTGCCGGACATCGCCTATCACCTTTCGAAAGCACAGCGCGGATATAGCCGCGCGGTCGATCTGCTCGGCCCCGATCATCATGACTACGTAGGACGGATGCAGGCGGCACTGAGGGCTCTCGGGTACGATGGTTTTCTCGAGGTTCTGATCGTCCAGCAGGTGCATCTGATCGAAAGCGGCGAAAAGGTCAAGATGTCCAAGCGCGCCGGCAAACTGGTGACCCTCGAGGAATTGGTCGAGGAGGTCGGGAAGGATGTTGCCCGCTATTTCTTCCTGCAGCGGCGGACATCGTCGCCATTGGATTTCGATCTCGATCTCGCAAGGGAACAGAGCGACCGGAATCCGGTTTTCTACGTCCAGTACGCTCACACGAGGATCGCGGGAATCCTGCGCCAGGACGGTTGTCCGGCACCCGCGGTCGAGGCGGACCTGAGTCCGTTGAACCAGGAGACGGAGTTGGATCTGATCCGTCATCTCGAACAGTTCCCCGAGGTGATCGCCAGGGCTGCGGAGAGTTATGAACCGCAAAAAATGGTCGGCTACCTGGCGGAGCTTGCAACACGGTTCCACAAATTCTACACTTCAAGCCGTGTCGTCGGAGTCCAGGACGATGTATCCCTGGCACGTGCGTCGCTGGCGGAAGCGGCACGCATTGTACTGGCGGAGGGACTGAATCTTCTGGGGGTCAGTGCTCCGGAAAGGATGTAAGATGGCTGAGGCAAAACCGATCCTTGTCGTTGGTTCAGCTGCGCTGGATACACTGAAAACTCCGATTGGCAACGAGGACGATGCGCTTGGTGGCTCCTCCTTTTATTTTTCCGCCGCGGCGAGTCTTTATGCTCCCGTGCGTCTGGTTGCCGTTGTCGGCGATGATTTTCCCATGGAGAAGATTGAGTTCCTGAAATCACGGAATGTCGATCTCTCGGGACTGGAAATCGCGAATGGCGAAACGTTCCGCTGGGGAGGACGGTATTACCACGACCCAAACAAACGCGATACCCTTTTCACGCGCCTGGGTGTCTTTGAATCCTTCGATCCGAAAATACCTGACCATTTTCACGACAGCCCCTTCATCTTTCTCGGAAACATCCATCCAGCCCTGCAGTTGAAAGTTCTCGACCAGATTGCAAACCCGGAACTCGTCGTCCTCGACACGATGAACTTCTGGATTCAGGGCACTCCGAAAGAATTGGACAAAGTGATCGCCCGGGCGAACGTCCTGATTGTCAACGATGAAGAGGTGGTCGAGTTGACCGGGAAAGAGGTCCTCATCGACGCTGCGGAGGATCTCCTCGCGCGGGGTCCCTCCACGGTGGTTGTCAAGAAGGGGCAGCATGGAGCGGTTCTGTTCCGTGAGAAGGGCGATATTTTCTTCATGCCCGCGTTCCCCTTGAGATTGGTGAAAGACGCCACCGGGGCGGGGGACACGTTTGCCGGGGGCTTCCTCGGTTATCTGGCGACCCAGAAGAATCTGGACGATCCGATGGTCTGGAGACGCGCTGTTGTGCATGGTTCGGTTGTCGCCTCCTATGTAGTTGAGGAATTCTCAATGCGGCGCACGATGACCCTTTCGCAGAAGGACATCGAGGGAAGAGTGGAAAAATTCCGTGAAATGACGGCGTTCTGAATCATGGACGAGCTCCGAGGCCTTCTCTGGAACGGACGGGAACTCACCTACCTCGACCAGACGCTCCTGCCACACGAAGAGGTCAGGCGGACAACGTCTGATTGGCGTGAGGTTGTCGATGCCATCAAACGGCTGGCAATCCGGGGAGCGCCTGCCATCGGTGTCGCCGGGGCATGCGCCGCCGCTCTTGCAGCCGCTGAACACGGTAAAGACAGAACGGCCTGGGAACTGGCGCTCGACACCATTGAGAACGCACGTCCAACGGCAGTCAATCTTTCTGCAGCCGTGGAGCGCCTCCGCCATGAATGCCAGGGACTTGAGGGGTTTGCGCTCGCAGTCAAATCCGCCGGTGTCGCCGCGGAGATCGCGGACGAGGATGAGTCGCTCTGCGAAGCGATTGCGGAACACGGCATTCAACTCTTTGATTCCCCTAAAGTTGTGCTTACGCATTGCAATACTGGAGCGCTCGTCACGTACGGGATTGGCACGGCGTTGGGAGTTGTCCGCCGCGCTCATGAGAAAAAGTTGATTAAGAGGGTGTATGCCTGCGAGGCGAGACCGCTCGGGCAGGGCTCCCGTCTGACGATGTGGGAGTTGGATAAGTTGCAGATACCCAGCACCTTGCTCGCGGACAGTGCGGCGGGATCGCTGCTCGCGAGCGGTGTCGTGGACATGGTGATCGTCGGGGCGGACAGGATTGCGGCAAACGGTGATACCGCCAATAAAATTGGAACGCTGAACCTTGCTGTGCTGGCCAACCGTTACAGGGTTCCCTTCTACGTTGCAGCTCCGTCATCCACATTCGATCCCGGTACACCAGAGGGGACATCGATCCCCATTGAATTTCGGGAGCCGGACGAAGTTCGAAAATGTGGCGGAAAATGGATCAGTATTCCCTCCGCGGAGGTGTACAACCCGGCGTTCGATGTCACTCCTTCCGAGTTGATTTCGGGAATCATTTTCGAACGGGGAGTGCTTCGTCCGCCGTTCCGTATCGGGGATAACCGGCCTTGACAGATTGTGAAGAAAAAAGATATATTGAACTCTTGATTTTTTAGGGGGATGGGAACCTGTCCCCTGAGGTTCTTATTGCTCAGTACGTTGAGTAAAACCAGAGGGAGTCATGAAGAGCTCATGGGGCCGGTGGGGATTTGCGGCCATTTCGCTGCTGTTGATCTTTTCGCTGATTGGGTGTGCGTCCAGCTCTTACTATGTGCGCTCAGCAAAACTGCACATCAACAACAAGAACTACGCCGAGGCGGAAAAGATCCTGTTGGAGGGAACGAACACCCCTCCGAACGATCAAGATCCAGAGCTGTGGTATACGCTGGGGCTGATTCGTTTCGACAAGAAGGACTGGGTGGGGATGAACGAGGCCTTCGATAAATCGTTGGCCCTCGACGCCAAGTTCGCCGAACAGATCAAGAAGACCAAGTACCACGCATGGCAGCGTATCGCCAGTGGGGCAGTCAAGGAATTCCAGGGAAACAACTACCCCCAGGCCATCAGCGATTTCCAGACGGCATTGATTGTCCGCCCGAGCGATTCCGAAACGTTGACCAACCTGGGCCTTAGTTACTTCAAAAACGAGCAGTACAATGAAGCGGCAGAGGCGTTCAAAGAGTCTATCGCCAACGATACGACCAATCTGGTCAAGTTGACCAAGTTGAATCTCCTTGAAACTTACCGTCTGCTGGAGCGTTCCGAAGATGTGATCACCCTCGCCGATGATATCATCAACACGGCGGATTCGCTCAACACCACTCGCAAAATCATAGTGATTCAGGCAAAGGCGGTGGCGTTGCAGAAGCTTGGTCGGACGGAAGATGCCGTTGGTGAATGGGACAAGCTGATGTTGGAAGATCCAACGAACGCCGACTTCGCCTTCAATAAAGCTCTTCTTCTCGACATGCTCGAGCGTTATAACGAAGCTGCGGCGGTGTATCTGAAAGCAATCGAATTGAATCCAAGCGACTACGAAGCGCGGATGCGTGCGTCGAATGCGTTGCTTGGCAACCAGCAATGGGCAACGATCGAGAAAGTCCTTGAACCATGGCTGTTCCCGGATGGCGTGAAAGTGTACGAGCCTGAATTCAAGGATCTCCACACGTGGATGACCCTGAAGGCGGCCTATGCCAACCTGGATGAAATGAAAAAAATGAAGGTTGTTGACGAGATTCTGAAGAAGATCTCGGGTTGACCCGCAAGCTGAGAAAAGATTGTGACAGGCGAAGCGGGCCATCGCGTCCGCTTCGCTTTTTCACGAGGATTTGATGGCAAAACGATCGATCAAATCGTTTGAAGAGAATTTGCGTGCCAACGCCGACCGTTTGCCCGCGCATATTGCGTTCATCATGGACGGCAACGGGCGATGGGCGAAGGAACGTGGGATGCCTCGCATGTTCGGTCATCGCGAGGGTGTAAAGTCAGTCCGTGAGATGGTTGAGACGGGCGTGGAACTGGGCATCAAGGTCATGACCTTTTACACGTTTTCCACGGAAAACTGGAAGCGCCCGAAATCGGAAGTATCAGGGTTGATGAAGCTGCTCGTTTCGACAATCCGTAAAGAAGTGGACGACCTCGACAAGAACAACGTTTGTCTGCGCACCATTGGACAGCTTGAGGATCTGCCACCGGGACCTCGCGCGGAATTCAAGGCTGCGAAGAAACAGCTTGAGAAGAACGACGGCCTTCTGCTTGTGCTGGCGCTGTCCTACAGCGGGCGGCGTGAGATCACTCAGGCTGTCAATCGTCTTCTCGAGCAGGGGGTTAAACGAGTCGACGAGAAGGTTTTCGCCGCGGTCCTCGATACCGCCGATCTCCCCGATCCGGATCTGTTGATTCGAACTTCGGGCGAGATGCGACTGAGCAATTTTCTTCTGTGGCAGACAGCCTATACCGAACTTTACGTCACGGATACTTACTGGCCGGATTTTCGCCGCGCTCAATTGATTGAAGCCGTACATGATTATTTGCATCGAGAGCGCCGCTTTGGACGCACCAGCGAACAACTGGTGTCATCGAATGGTGAGGCAAGGTGAGTTCCGAATCGATCAATTCCGCCTTCCCTGATCTGTGGGTGGAGCAAGCGGCCTACCCGGCGCTGATGCCACGCAGCAGCGAAGACGTGATGGGTGTCGTCCAGTGGTGCCGTGATCACGGAATGCGCATCTTCCCCGTGGGAAGCGGACATTCGCTGGGAGAGAAATTCGCCGTTCCAAACGGTGTTGTCAGCATGATCTCTCTCGCGCGGGATGGTGTTTCAGAACCGGATACACATGACCTGGCGATCGAGGTGGAAGCGGGCGTTCCTGCCGTTCTCCTTCATCAGCTTGTGCATGACGCCGGTCTGCGCCTTGACGGTTGGCCGGAATCATACCCGGGAACGGTCGGAGGGCTTTTCGCCGGAGCACGGGGTCTTGAGTTACGTCACCTTGTCCTCGGCATGGATATCATCGACGGCCGCGGCCGCAGCCTCAGATTCGGAGGACGAGTTCGCAAGAACGTGAGTGGGTTTGATGTGCCCGGTGTGATGATCGGAAGCAGGGGGATGCTTGGCTGGATCGATCGCCTCTACCTGAAATTGAACCCGGGTGGCTCCCCCTTGCTGGATCGCAGGGTGCCCACGCCACTCGGACAGATCACGTCCCCAAAGGGACTTTACCAACGTGTCGCCGTTTCGCTGGATCCTGACGGCGTTTTTCTAAAGCCCGGGGAGTAATTGCGGAATGCAGCGGCGACCCTGGGTCATCGTCGTCACGCTGTTGGCTTTTGCATTGGCTTTCAGCGTCCTCGTGGCAATCCGTTACCTTAATCGCTCGGACCGTCTCCGGCAGCAGATCATCAAGCAACTGCAGGACGTTCCTGGCGAGATCTCCATCGGATCGGCAAGTATCGCCGCGACAACCCTGCAACTCACCAACATATCGTACCGAAGTCCCGACCATGGCATCACAGCCCAGGTGAAACGAATCAGCATTCGTTTCTCCCTGGGAAACTGGATCGTCCACCAGGGACTGTTCGAACGGCTCATTGAAAGCGTGACCATCATCGAACCCGAGATCACCGTTCGACCGGCGATGATGAAAGGAAACGTCGGGAAGGAAGACAGTTTAAAAACTTCGGATTATTCACGGTTGAATTTTCTCCGGCATGCAATCCTTCGCGGAGGACATCTTCGTGTTATAGACCGCTCGGGGTCTGCATGGATGTCAATGCACAATCTCGACGGGTGGGGACAGGGGGTCGATGAAAATCGCATTCGAGTACAGCTTGCGGGAAGCCTCTATCGAACGGAAGAACAGAATTTCACGGTTGAAGCCACAGTCGGTTTGAATCCACTGAAAATAGAATCGGACGTCGCGTTGCGCTCCTACGATCTGTCGTCGATTGAGCTTCCCCCTGGATCGCCCCTTGAATCGCCCGTCGGCATGTTTTCCTCGCATGCCCGTCTTGTCTGGGACCTGGACAATTGGGATCTGACCGCGAACATGCAGCTTGTTGACGGAGGTTTTCGAATCCGCCGGGGACCGCGAGTCACCGATGTGAACCTCAGTGGCATCGCCGAGGATGGCCTCCTGACCATCGGCGGCGAAATGGTCACGGAAGGCGACCCGGGAACGTTGGAAGCCGCGATATCCTATTCGAACGGTGTTCGATTATCTGTTACCGGGAACATCCCGGAGGTGCACCTCGGCACGCACCTGGGGACGTTCACCCCTTTGCCGAAGTCGCGGCAGCCGACGGGGACGATTCACGGAATCACGGATTTTCGCTGGAATTCCGCGGACAGGAATTGGTCCTGGACCATCCGCGGGACCTCACCTTTGCTGGGGACGGTCGTTGGAAATTTTCACGATGTAAGTACCACTCTTCATTGGGATCGCGAAGCACACACCCTTCGATTCGATTCCCTGGCTGCAACATGGCAGGGCCTGACGCTGAACGCGACCGCGGTTTTTCAGCCACATCAGAAAGAGCGTTTCATCGTCAATGGCGATGTGGACGGGCGCTTCGACCTGACTGAATTGCCCGGTTGGGTCGTTCCGCTCGCAGAGAAAACGACTCATGGCCAGTTGAACATCCGCGAGGTCGTTGGAGATGGTTGGACTGTTTCGGGGACTGGGCGGATTCGCGACGATGACAACCCAGCCATCGGAGAGTATTCTGCAACGTACAGGGCGGAGGGGTACAAACTGCGCCTGGATCTCTATTCTCCTCAGCGGAGAAATGCCTGGGTGATGGTGGACCGGATGGCCGAACGTCCGCTGAAAATAACCTTTCAGGATCCTCAGACCTTGGCGAATTGGTGGGATCAGGCTATAACGGTCCCATCCCGTATCGATGAGATCGAGACCAGGGCGACTGTCGAACTCTACCCCAAGGAGATCAGAGGGCAGGCCGATCTTTTCGATCCCGCCACCGGATTGGGTGTCCACCTTTTCGGCAGCCTGTTTGGACGTCTGAAAGAATCGGTGGCGGGAACCTATGGCTATCGGTTGAGCAGGCATGAACAACAGGTTGGCTATGGCGACTTCGATTTTGCCTATGGAGATGGCCTGCTCGACGTCAAACGTTTCAGCCTGATGGATTACCTCAGCTTTTCCGGACGAGTCGATCTGAAGGAACGCCGGTTCAACAAGCTTGAACTGACAATCGAAGATCTTGACCTAAGTCACGTCGTACCTAGCATTTCGGCAATTCCTGAGAGCAGGATCGACGGAAAGGTCGGAGGGCAGGTTATGGTTGATGGATCGTTCTCTCAGCCAACGATTGAAAGTCACTTTGAATTATACGATGGACGCTATGGAGACCTGAGTCAGTACTGGGGAGTGCTCACCTTGTCGACGAACCTTCAGGGTGACGTATTCATCCGCCGTGGATTGTTGGGCCGTTCCGGCACCACCATCCTGAGTATGGAAGGTGGGTACAATATACCGAACGATCATTTCAACATTCGCCTCGAAGCACCTCGAACGGATGCCGGGGCGCTGGCTGAAGCAGCGGCGGGAAAGAGAAACCTGCTGGATGGTCCGATTGCGCTTTCCGGGCATCTGGGCGGTTCCCTCGCATTGCCTCAATGGACGGCGTCGATGAACATGGTTGATGCGAAAGTGGCCGGAATCGCGTTCGACGATGTGAACATTGAATTGCGAGGAGTGACTTCCGAGCGTCTTGGGCACATTCTTTACATTGACCGATTCACGATGCAGCGTGAAAACCGATACCAATTCACTGCGAGTGGTGCCGCCCCGATTACGCGGGGCGCCGGTCAGATTTCAGCACGGCTCGAAGGCGAAATGCTCGATGTCCTGCCGCAGTTGACCTCCTTTGTCAAGGGTGCGAGCGGTTCAGGTTTCATTGACTGGACGGTGACAGTTGTTGCCGGAAATGTCGCGGCGAGCAACGGCGAGATCCAGATCAAGAATGGAGATGTCAGTTTCCAGGATGTGTTCCCGACACTGAAGGACCTCGAGATCGATTTGAACGTGGGAGTGGACGGTTCCCTGACGATCAACAAATTCGATGGCATCTTCGGCGAGAATTCTCCTGCGGTGATCCGTAATGAACGTGGAACGCCGGACAATTCACAGAACCTGCCTATCATCCTTCAGGGGGTGGGCCTCGATCTGGGAGTTCTGAAGTTGAAAACGCCTGCCGAGGGGGGGATCCCCATGAGGATTCCGGGCGTGATGACCACGGAAGACTACGGCAGGATCAAGTTCAGTGGTCGTGAAAATGGCGAATGGTTCCGAGTTTCCGGCCCCGTGGATAGTCTCCTGATGACCGGCAGCACGAGGATCGCAAGTACCAGGATGACCCTGCCTCCGATTCCCCGCAACGGCACGGGCTCTTCGACGAGTGCGCCGGGGGCTGGGCGGCCCCGTGCATCTGTGCGGGGAATTCTCACATTGCTCCGGAAGGCACGCTGGAACAGCCAGGTTCGGATCGCAGACAACGTTCACTATGAGCGTGATATTGTCGGTCTGGAAAACACCCCTGTTCTTGGTGCGTTCTCAGAGATCCTTTCCCAGATCACTGTGGATCTGACACTGGATCCCACGGAGTCGAACCGTCCGTTGGAAGTGACCGGACGAGTTTCCAGCAACAACTTCCGTCTGGTTGGTGAACTTTCATCCACCCAGGGTCGACTCGAACTACTCGATCTCAATTTCGATCTTCAACGGGCGGATGTCACCTTTGACAGAACTTCACTGCTTCCGGTTGTCAGCGGGAGGGCGGTGACCTACACCGTGGAGGAATCGTCCGATCCGAACACCCCACGGTACAGCCGTGAACTCTACCTGACGCTGTACGTGATCGACCCGGTGACCGGGGAGCGAACGACTCGTGGCCGCTGGGGTGACTTTACCTTCGTCCTCGAGGATCAGGAGGGATCGAGCCAGGAACAGGTGTTGAACGCTCTCGGGTACCAGGCGGGGTCGCTGACCAAGCGGGCCACCGCGATCGGCGCCGGAGGACTGGAACGTGCGTTGATCCGGCGATGGCTGCGCCCAATCGAACGGGACATTGCGCGAGTGTTGGGACTGGACCTCGTTCGCTTTGATCCATCCATCGCGAGCTACCTGATCCGGGACAATACCATCGGACTTGACTCCCTTGGCGTAGGTGCTACAAGCCAGATTAAATCGAGCAGTGTGAAAGTTGGTAAGTACTTATTACCCAACCTCTTCCTAAGCTATACGGGACAACTCGGGAGCGATCCATTATTGCGCTACACGACGACTGGACCAACCCCCACGAGCAGAATTGCATTCCTTCAAAGTTGGGACGTGGAATATCGCGTGCGGTCGATTTCTCCGAACCTCGTATTACAGGGAGGATGGGAATATGACAACCTTGCGCCGAACGAAGCTGGCAAACGGAACAACCGGTCGATCCGACTGAAATACACCCTTGTCTATGATTTGACCAAGGTGAGCATGGCAAAAGTGTGGCGGAAGCTGTGGAACTGAGGCGGGGGTGCGCACGTACACCCCTCGTGGGGCTTGTGCTCAAGGGATTGCTTGTCTGTGGGCGGGCGACTCCGTACCTTTCAACCTTCGTTCAAACGAAACGACTCAAACGATGCGAAACGGGATTCTGAAGACACTTATTTTCACCGGGTTGGCGCTATTCTATTTGGGTTTATCGCAGGCCTCTGCACAGCCCAGCCGCCCGCAGGGAGTCAAGGTACTCGGCGTCCGTGTCGAAGGCGCCAAGACCGCGGATGAAGGTCTCATCATCGCCAACAGCGGACTTGTCGTTGGCAAGGAAGTGGTCGGCGACGATATCCAGACCGCGATCAAACGGATCTGGTCGTTGAAACTCTTCCGAAACGTTGACATTGTCATCGAAAAAGATCTGCCGGAGGGCAGCTATTTCGTCATTAACGTGGAAGAGTATCCTCGCATCGCCAGCCTTGAGATTACTGGAAACCGCAAACTCAACGACGACGACATCAACGAACAAATCACTCTGTACCGGGGGCAGGTGCTTCGTCCGGCGCGTCTGCAAAAAGCGCGGAGAGACCTGCTCAGAAAATACCATGAGAAAGGTTATCTGCTCGCTGAAGTAACCACCGAAGTGCAGGACACGGACGACCCGATGCAGAAGAATGTTCGGGTTGTGATCGAGGAGGGCAAAAAGGTACGGATCAGGGATATCTACTTCGCCGGGAATCAGGCATTTAAAAACAGGATCCTGCGTAAGCAGATGAAGGATACCCATCAGCGCGGGTTCCTGCGAAGTGGATCCTTCGACCGTACAAAGTTCGACGAAGACTTGAAGTTGGTTGTGCAATTCTATAAAAATCGTGGTTATCGAGATGCTCAAATCGTTGGCGATTCGCTTTCCTATACGGACGATCTGAAAAGGATGATCATCACGATCCAGATGTATGAAGGATCACAATACGTGTTCGGTTCGATCGATTTCGAAGGGAACACGCTGTTCAGCAAGAACGAACTGCTTGCCCAACTTTCCTTCAAGCCCGGCGACGTTTATAACGAAGAAGAGCTGATGGTAAACACTGCGGAACGTCTCGGTAACCTTTACTACGAGAAAGGCTACATTTATTCTCGAGTCGAACCGCAAATGATTCCGACTGTCGGCGATACCTTGAATATTCTTTACCAGGTGAACGAAGGAAATCAGTTTAATGTCCGGAAAATCAATATATTGGGTAATACAAAAACGAAAGAAAAAGTAATCCGTCGCGAGTTCGTTCTGTTCCCGGGAGAAACCTTCGACGTGCTGAAACTGCGGCGGTCCATCCGTGAACTGACCATTCTCAATTATTTCTCGAACATTACGCCTGACGTTCAGCCTGTGAGTGATAACGAAGTCGATCTTTTCGTGGATGTCGAGGAGAAACCGACCGACAACGCCAGCGTTTCAATCGGTGGCAGCCAGCTCGATGGTGTCATTGGTGCAATCGGATTTGCCATGCCGAATTTCTTTGGAAATGGGCAGCGCTTTTCACTCAACTGGAACTTCGGACAAATCTATCGCAGTTTCTCGGTGAGTTTCACCGAACCATGGATGTTTAATACTCCAACCCTCGGCGGCATAAGCTTTTATAATTTGCGTCGTGGTGGGTCCTATTACGGCTTCGATGAAAACGTGACTGGCGGATCCCTGCGGATCAGCCGCCGTTTCAAGTGGCCGGATGACTACACCCGTGGCGACTGGATCTACAAGCTGGAACGCGCCCAGTACAGCAATTTTAGTTCAGGATACAGCAACGTTTACGGGTACAAAGAGGATGTGCCGAGGATCGGCAGTTCTATCACGCAGATCTTCAGCCGTGACAGCCGCGACAACCCTGAATTCCCAACTCGGGGAAGTGTCGTCAGTTATTCGATTCAGTTGGCGGGTTCCATTTTCGGCGGAGATGACCAGTTCAACAAGCATTTCCTGAGTGCTGAGTGGTATTTTCCGTTGACGAGTAAACTCGTTCTCTATAACCAGACCAAAACGGGTCTGATTTTCAACCTTAGCGATAACCGCAGCGACGTGCCTTACATTGACTATTTCTTCATGGGCGGAAGCGGCATCAGCTTTGGCGAATCGCTGCGCGGATACGAAGACGGCAGGGTTGGGCCGCAGACCGGGGGATACCCGATGGGCGGCAACAGCCTGTTCAAGGAGAGTCTCGAGCTTCGCTTCCCGTTGATCCCGAATCCCACGGTGTTCATTCTGGGATTCATGGAAGCGGGCAATACGTGGGCGACGCGCGGCGAAATGGATCTGAACGATCTGCGCCACAGTGCGGGACTGGGAGTCCGGCTCTACATGCCGCTTGTCGGATTGATTGGGCTCGATTATGGATATGGTTTTGATTATTACTCGAGCAATGGCACCCGTTCCGGGAGATGGGTGCCGCATTTCCAGTTTGGTCGAACATTCTAAACGATACCATAAGGGAGTAAGAGGGATGAAACGCATCACCACCCTGGCGATGGCGGCCCTAATGTTGACGGCTGTCTTTGCGCCTCCGGTCCTGGCGAAAGATTTCAAGGTGGGTATCATCATTTCCGAGCGGCTGCTCAACGAGTACCCCGAAGCGCAGGACGCTCAGAAAACACTCAATGAAGAGATCAACGAGTGGCAGCGTCAGGCTCAATCCATGCAGGACGAATTGCAGTCCTTGCAGAAGGAATTGAGCGAAGAGGCGATGATGTTCTACACCGCGGAGAAGAAAGCTCAGAAGCAGGCGGAGTTTCAGCGGAAACTTGGAGCATTCCGCGATTTCCAGCAGAGCATCGAGCAAAAAGCGATGCAGCGGAATCAGGAGCTTTTCGCCCCGATCAACGAGAAGATTCAGAAGGTGCTGGACAGCATTGCCGAGAAGGATGGGTATGACATCATCCTCGATGCAGTCGGTGCGTCCATCGCCTATGCGAATCCGGAACTGGACATTACCGATCGTGTCCTTGAGGAACTGAAGAACCAGAAGTAAAGCCCATGACCTTGACCGCTCGTGAGCTCGCCGATCAAATCGGCGCCGAGGTTGTGGGTGATCCCAATGTCATTATCGAAGGGGTCGCGAAGATTGAGGAGGCTTCTCCTCAAGAGGTCACCTTCATCTCGAACCCAGCCTACCGGAGATACCTGCAAACCACCAGGGCTTCTGCGATTATTATCGACAGCGTCCCGGAGGGAGGGGCAGCTACCTACCTGGTAACCCCTCAACCTTACTTGGCGTTTCTAAAGGTTCTGCGCCTGTTTCACCCTGAATCACCACCTCCAGCCGCAGGGGTGCATCCTTCCGCGGTGATCGGCGAGAACGTCACCATCGGGTCTGGCGCCTCCATCGGCCCGCTCTGTGTGCTCGAGGATGGGGTGACCGTTGGCAAGAACAGTATTCTCCGGGGACTTGTGTTCATTGGCAGGAATGTCGAGATCGGCGATAACTGCCTTTTCCACAGCCGTGTCAGTATCCGTGAGGGGTGCCGAATCGGAAACCGTGTGATCCTGCAGGACGGATGTGTGATCGGATCGGACGGATTCGGCTTTGCCCAGGCGGAAGGTGGGTATGAGAAGATTCCTCAGGTGGGCATTGTCATCCTCGAAGATGATGTCGAAATCGGGGCCAATACCACAATTGACCGCGCCACCCTCGGCCATACGATTCTCCGCCGTGGGGTCAAGCTGGATAATCTCGTTCAGATCGCCCACAACGTTGAGGTTGGTCAGAGCACGGTCATGGCGGCGCAGACAGGTATTGCAGGCAGTACGACCATCGGAGCGAAATCGGTGATCGGGGGACAGGTGGGCGTTGCGGGTCATCTGCACCTTTCGGACGGAATCATGGTTGCGGCCCAATCCGGGATTACGAAAAATCCGGGAGCTGGGAAGATTGTCGCCGGGTCTCCTGCACGGGACATCCAGGTGTGGCGGCGCATTGAAGCGTCCCTGTCGAGGCTTCCGGAGTTGATCAAGCGAATCCGTAATCTGGAAGAGGGGGGAGCGGAGGACAGGGAATAGGACGGAAGAGGGAGATGTGCTGTGCTGAAAAACCAGAGAACAATCGCCAGGGAAGTAAGCCTGGATGGTATCGGGCTGCATACGGGTGTCAAAACCAGGATGACCTTCAAACCCGCCCCACCGGGTACGGGTTACTATTTCGAACGCGTTGACCTCGAGGGAAATCCGAGGATCAAGGCGGACATCGATCATGTCATCGACATCTCACGTGGCACCACGATTGCCCAGGGCGAGGTGAAAGTTCACACCGTCGAGCATGTGCTTTCCGCGCTCTCCGGACTGTCTATCGATAACTGCATCGTTACCCTCGACAATATCGAACCACCCGTCATCGACGGGAGTGCAAAGCCGTTCGTCGATGCGCTTCTTTCGGCAGGACTCGCGGAACAGGAAGCGCCCAAGGAGTACCTGGAGATCAGCAAGACGTTGATTTACCACAACGAGGAAAAGGGCATCGACCTCGTCATCGTCCCCTCCGACGAATTCCGCATCACCTACATGACCGACTACCGCAACCCGGCACTGGGGACGCAATACACCTCGATGTACAGCCTTGAAGAGGAGTATGTCACCGAGTTCGCATCCGCGCGAACCTTCGCCTTTCTCTCAGAAGTCGAAGCGTTGAAATCACAAGGGTTGATCAAGGGCGCCAGCCTTGATACAGGTCTGCTGATTGTGGACAAGGAAATCAACAAAGATGAACTCGAAGATCTCAAGAAACTCTTTGGAGTCGACGTTGATATCAAGGTAGGAACCACAGGCATCTTCAACGATCACCCGCTTCGTTTTTACAACGAGCCGGTTCGGCATAAGGTGCTCGACTTGATCGGTGATTTCGCCCTGCTTGGCATTCCGATCAAGGGCCATGTGATGGTCGCCCGCGCCGGGCACGCCGCGCACGTCGAGATGGTGCGCAAGATGCGCAAGATCTATCTTGAACGGCAGCTCAAGAAGAAATACCAGCGGACCACGACAGATAGCTACGTCTTCGACATCAACGCCATCCAACAGCTGCTACCGCACCGGTATCCCTTCCTTCTCGTTGACCGAATTCTCGAACTGGAACCGGGGGTACGGGTCACCGGGATCAAGAACGTGACCGCCAATGAGCCTTTTTTCCAGGGACATTTTCCCGGCCATCCGATCATGCCCGGTGTGCTGGTGATCGAGGCGATGGGGCAGGTTGGGGGTGTTTTGCTCCTGAATGAATCCTCGGAACCCGAGAAAAACGTCGTTTACTTCACCGGTCTCGACAATGTCAAATTCCGCCGTCCCGTGATACCTGGCGACACACTCTATTTTCGCGTTGAGATGATCTACAACCGCCGCGGGATTTGCAAAATGAAGGGCGAGGCTTTCGTCGGTGATGAACTTGCGGCACAGGCGGAGATGCAGGCGATCGTGAGGGGAAAGTAGCATGTCGCACTTTGATCCTCTTGCTTCGGTGCACGCAGGCGCGAAACTGGGCAAGGATGTGACCGTCGGACCCTTCGCCGTCATCGAAGAGGGCGCCGAAATTGGTGACGGCTGCGTGATCGGGCCGCACGTCTTGGTTACGAGATGGGCGAGATTGGGGAAGGAAGTGAAGCTCGCGAAAGGTGTCGTTGTCGGCACCGATCCCCAGGACCTGAAATTCGCCGGTGAGGAGACGACGGCTCATGTAGGAGACAGAACGGTCATCCGTGAATTCGTCACTGTCAACCGTGGAACCACGTACCATATGAAAACGGTTGTCGGCGCCGACTGCCTGTTGCTGGCGTACAGCCATATCGCGCATGACTGTATCATCGGCGACCATGTCATCCTCGATAACGCTGTACAGCTTGCCGGACATGTTGAGATCGGCGATTGGGTGATTATTGGTGGTCTCAGCGGTGTGCAGCAGTTCGTCCACATCGGCGCTCACGCCTTTATCGGCGGGAAATGTGGTGTCAGAAAGGATGTTCCGCCCTTCATCAAAGCGGCGGGTGAACCATTGGTTTTCGCCGGGACAAACAACATCGGCCTGGCGCGGCGGGGATTTGACAAGGAGCGGATTACCGCCATCCAGCAGGCGTACAGAACTCTCTACCGCAGTGGTCTGCTGTTCAAGGATGCCGTCGAGAAGTTGAAGAGTGATGCCTCCACTCCCGATGTGGAGGAGATCATCCGGTTCATCGAAAATCGAAGCAAACATGGTGTGATTGGCGGTCAGAGAAACCGCAGGAGTTTTGAGCAGAATCCTGACGAGGAGTAGGGAATGAAGGGATCACAGCACTTCATTCCGATTGTTCAGAAAAGGAAACAAGACCGCGCAGGTCGGAATGGAGCACATTTTCCCCTTCATTCCGGCAATTGATCAAGATCACAGATTTTGGTGTTTCGATCTTTGATATTGAAGAAAAAGGGGCTGTAGCCAGGCCGTTCCTTTCACCTGTAGCAAGATGCCATGGAGGCGAACATGAGAGTTGGCAAACTCTTTTTTGCCGTTGTTGCATTTCTCCTCATCGCACCGACAGCATGGGCACTACCCGGAATTCAACTCGGAGTGCATGGAAACTACCAGAACACGGTGATCTCGGAGCAGGTCCAGGAATTCAGTTTCCCGAATGATCCGGGCACATGGTCCAAGACAACTTTGACCCGGACGGAAATCGGCAATCCAATCGGCGCCGGTGTGGATCTTACCTTCACCTTCATTCCGGTCATCGATCTGCAGATCGCTGCGGACATGATGATCCAGACCTATGATTTCGTTTATACGCCCCCGCCTCCGGAGATCTCAGGCCAGTCCCCAATCAGCCAGTCGAGCATCCCCTACGGCCGTCTTGGGGTGGATGTTTCTATCATCAAGAATCTTGTCAGTTTGCCTCCGGCGGTCCATGTGCTCAATCTGTACGTGGGCATCGGTCCGAGCGTCGCTTTTATCGCGCCAATCGCCAGCCAGCAACTGATCCTCGACAACATCGCCACTGCCAGCGAAGAGCCGGATATCGAAGGCTATGCGAAAGAGCAGGGGATGAAGATCGGTTTCCACGCTGTTGTTGGTATGACGCTGAAAGTGCCGATCATCCCCGGCATTCGAGTCCAGGCGAAATACATGAGTTTCGGAGATGTCACCGAACCGGATAAGAGCAGTTTCATCGTCCTCCAGGCTGGACTGTTCATCTGATTGTAAAGAGTTGATATTCAAATCAATACGGTTGGATCTTAATACCAGTTTATTGATTTGGAGCGAAATCGGGTCGTTTGGCGGTCGTTGAGATCTGCCTTGCCTGGTTCTTCTCCTGAATACGATTTCTGGTTCGGAACTTCTTGGATTCAAAAGGAGTACATAGTCTGTCGGCATTCGATCGGAGCCGGCCTGTAGGTTTCAGGTCGGCTCGTTATCTCCTGTGCGGGGAGAAAACAGATTCCCGGGTCGTCATCGATTGATGTAGATTGACGATAGGGCTGTTTATTCAATCATTTGAGCCGAAAAACAACTGCTACGGGTCGTTATGCTACTGACCGGTTTATCCTTTATCGTCGTCCTTGGTGTCGTGGTCTTCGTCCATGAATTCGGGCATTTTATCGCGGCTCGCCTGATGGGTGCGCGTGTTGAAGCGTTTTCCATCGGATTTGGCAAACTGTTTGGCGTGCGCCGGGGCGAAACGGAATACCGGATCGGGTACATCCCTCTCGGCGGGTATGTCAAGATCTCGGGGATGGTGGATGAATTCATGGAGGGGGATGCCGGTGTGAAAGGCGAACCCTGGGAATTCCAATCCAAAAGCACACTGGCGAAGGTGTTCATGATTACGGCCGGGGTGCTGATGAATTTCATCGCCGGTTTTCTGCTTTACAGTCTTGTCATCTTCTCGGAGGGTGAACCGCGGATTCTGCCGACTCCCACGGTGGGTAACGTCGCCAAGGGGTATCCCGCCGAAGAGATTGGCCTGCAACCCGGTGACCGGATCCTCAGTGTGGACGGCATCGCAACCGGGGAATGGGAGCCCTTTCGCGACTACGTACAGGCACGTCCGGAGCAGACGATCCAGTTGGTCTGGCTTCACGGTGGAGACACCCTTTCCACTGCCGTTGTGCCGAAAGGTGTCGAGGTCGACCGTGACGGTGAGAAAACCACCATCGGCCTGATCGGAATCGATCAGGCGTACGAGCACGTGCCGGTTGGGATTGGCCGGTCACTGGTCGTTGGCGGCGAAACCACCTGGGATATCATCTCGCTCAGCCTGAAATCCGTGGGCATGCTGATCACTGGAAAGGCATCCGTAAAGGATCTGACCGGGCCGGCGGGGATTATCTACCTCTCGGGTGAGACCGTTCGTGCGGGATGGGTCACCTTTATCGCTTTCATCGCGCTGATCAACATCAGCATCGGACTGCTGAACATCCTTCCGTTTCCCGTTCTCGACGGTGGACATCTGGTCTACATCCTGATTGAGGCGATCATCCGCCGTCCGATTTCGACAAAAGTCAAACTGGCTTTGCAGCAGGTGGGTCTCGCGTTGCTGCTGGTCCTTGTGGTGGTCGTTACCTATCATGACATACTTCGCTTCTTTGTCTCGTAAGGCGGTTGTTCCGGCGCTTTGCCTCGCGTTGCTTGTTGCGGGATGCGCCGGGACGAAAGATGTCCGGAAATCCGCCGCTGGAAAAACGTCCCGCGAATTCGCAGATCTGCCCCCGCGCGTGCTCGACAGGGTCATTTCAGGCTCTCTCTTCGAGAGCCAGGGCGACTACCTGCGCGCCTTGCACGAGTATTCGAACGCCCTCGCCTACGACAGCAGCCAGGTCGAACTCTACGTCGCGATTGCGGAAATGCACCGGCAGTTGGGCGAGATGGACCTTGCCGAGAAAGTCCTCGATTCCGGTGTCAGTCGATTGGGACCCCGCCCCGAACTGCTGCTGCCTCTGGGCCACATCCAGTACCAGAACTACGAGTTCGACCCGGCGCTGAAAACCTTCGAGCAGTACCTCTCCTTCGATTCCACGAACACCGAGGTCTGGGCGGTGCTCGCCGCGATTTACGAGCATGCGAAGCGTTATGAAGACGCTATCGCTGTTTATGAACGTCTCGAGACTCTGGAACCGGAGAGCCAGGAACTTCTGTTGAGCAGGGAAGGTTCGCTGTACACACGGATGGAACGGTATGACGACGCTCTCACGGTGTACAGGAAGCTTGAAGCGATTCGACCGGAAGCGCATCTCGTTCCGTTCATGATCGGCGGTCTGTACCTTGACAAGGGCGATACGGTCAAAGCCTACGATGCGTTCATGAACGCCACCCGTCTTGCTCCTGACGAACCGAGATACTGGGATCTGAGGATTCGGATCGCCGTCATTCTCGGAGACAGCAGCGCAGCTCTTACGGCTACGGATTCGGCGCTGGTTTTCAACCCGGACGAATTGCCTCTGCTGTCGCTGGCTTCCAATATCTACCTTCGGTACAGTCAAAACGACCGGGCAATCAGCGTTCTTGTACACGCTATTGAACTCGATTCCACGAACATCACCAACCTGGTCAACCTCGGTTATATCCTGCATGAGAACCAGGATTGGGACAAGGCGGAATCGGTGTACGGCCGGGCTCTTGCACTGGCGCCGGAAGACCCGCAAGTGCTTAACAACTTTGCCTACATGCTCGCCGTATCTGAACGCCATCTGCCGGATGCCCTGACCTACATTCAGCGTGCGCTCGAACTGCAACCCGAGAACGCATCGTACATCGACACCAAGGGGTGGATCCTGTTCAAGATGGGGAAGGCCCAGGAGGCTCTCGAGGTGCTGCAGAAAGCGGTGGACCTCGACGACAGCAATCCTGAAATCCTCGATCATCTCGGTGATGTGCACGCTGCCCTGGGTGACCGTGAGGCGGCGAAAAGGCTCTGGTCCGCTGCGCTCGAAAAAGGGGGCGATGCGGAACAGCTGCGGGAGAAACTGAATCCGTGACACCCACCGCGCTCCCCTCACGATTGCACCTGGCCGCCGTTTTTGGTCTTACACTCCTGCTCGCGGGGTGCGGTGTCATCCGAAAGGGGGAGGCGCCTCCCCCGTCCCCGCATGCTGCCCGGGCGATGCTCGAGGAACATTTCAAGAACATTCACAGGTTTGAGGGGGTGTTCTTCCTTAACGTTGAATCGCCTCAGTACAACCTGGCGTTAAAAGGGACCTGCCGTCTCGAACATCCTGATCGTCTCCAGGGCCGTCTGCTGGGGCCTTTCGGGATCCGGCTCGGTGAATTCGTGTTTAACGGCGGCGCTTTCCAGGTTCGCATGGCGAACGGGCGGGTGATGGACGGTGATGTCGGCGATCTTGACGTACCCGGGCTGACAGGCCTGGAACTGCCCACGGATGATGTGCTGAGTCTCTTCGATCCGACCGCAAAACCTCCCCGAACAGGGGCTCGGACTCTTGCGTTCAAGGTTGAAAAGGAAACCGGATTCTGGCTCTGGAGGGTTGACGATGGCACGCTTGTTCGAGAAATTCAGCTTGATCCGGTGAAACGGGTTGTACGATTCGAACGGTGGATGACGAAGGACGATACCGTACTCCTTAACAAGGAGTATGATCAGTTTGAACAAACCTCCGGAATGCTGGTTGCCCACCGCCTGGTTCTCGAGTCGCGGACTGTGCAACCAGTGAAAGCGGAGTTGGTGTATGAATCATTGCGTCTCGATCCTGATTGGAAAGATGATCCATTCAGCCTGATGGAGCCCGTATCGCGATGAAGAACAGACCCCGCATTACCGTGCTGATTCCGCTTTTCAATGAAGAGGAATCGCTGCCCCATCTGAAAACAGCGATTGACGAAGTTCTGGACCGCGAAAAGATCAAGGCGGAACTTCTCTTCGTCGACGATGGCAGCACGGACAGATCCGCGGAAATCCTCGCAGGATTCGCTCAGGCCGACAAACGGGTTAACGTGATCCATTTCCGCAGAAACCGGGGAAAATCCGCCGCCCTGGAATCCGGTTTCCGCATAGCCCGCGGGGACTATGTCATCACCATGGACGCGGACTTGCAGGACGATCCGAAGGAAATTCCAAACCTGATCGGTGAGTTGGAAGAAGGTTTCGACATGGTCAGCGGTTGGAAACGGAAACGTCACGACCCGATCACGAAAACCCTGCCGAGCAAATTTTTCAACCTCGTTGCCCGGTTGACAAGCGGCATTCGCCTGCATGACTTCAATTGCGGGCTGAAAATCTACCGGCGGGAAGTGCTCGATTCGATCGAGCTTTACGGCGAACTGCACCGATTCATTCCCATTCTCGTGGGGAGCCAGGGGTGGCGGATCGGAGAGTTGGCGGTTCAGCACCATGTGCGGAGATGGGGACGGACCAAGTTCGGTATCTCACGGTTTCTCTATGGTTTTCTCGACCTGCTGACGGTTCTCTTCATCACCCGGTTCGCGATCCGGCCGATGCATCTCTTCGGGGGGATCGGGGTGTTGACAAGCCTGGTTGGTTTCGCGATCCTCCTCTATCTGAGTATCATGTGGTTCATGGGACAGGGGATCGGCAACCGTCCGCTGTTCTTCCTCGGAATCCTGCTGATGATCGTCGGCATGCAGTCGTTCTCCATCGGGTTGATTGGCGAGATGATCACCCACCATTACGCGTCCCTGCGCCAATTCCGGAAGGGGAGCGGCGACGAGACCAAGGAAAAGTCATGATCGTTGGGTTGGTCGCTCCTCTGCCACCGTTGCGCGGCGGGATAACCCATTTCGATGTGCTGCTGCTCGAAGGTCTTCGCAACTCAGGCCATACCGTCGTGCCCATCAGTTATCGAAAGCTCTACCCCTCGTTTCTTTTTCCCGGCTCCTCACAGTACGACGAGGGCCAACCCCTGGCTCCGGATACTCTGCCGATTCTCGTGGCATGGAATCCCATCACCTGGATGCGTGCACTGCGGGCGTTGAAGCGGGCGGGTGTGGAATCTCTGGTGTTGATTCACTGGCATCCATTCTTTGCGCTTTGCCTGAGGTTTCTTGCGACTCTCCGTCCCCGGAATGGAGTCGCCCTTTACGTCCACAACGCCATGCCCCACGAGAGTGCATGGATGGGGAGGCTGTTTAATCCTGTCCTGTACAGGGCGGTCGACAGGCTGTTTACGGGATCGGACACCGAAGCGGATGTGTTGCGAAGGATTGCGCCCTCCGTGCCGGTGCAGACGCTGCTCCATCCGGTGCACGACCGCTTCCGCAACATCTTTTCTGAGATGTCACAGGATGAAGCGCGGTTGAAGTTGGGGATCACCGGAGACCGGCCCTGCCTGATGCATCTCGGTCTCGTGCGCCGTTACAAAGGCGTCGATATTCTGCTCGAAGCGATTGGACGGCTGCCCCGGGGAAGGGTACGTTTGAGAATCGCCGGCGAGTTCTACGACGATAAAGCGGACTATGAACAATTGATTGACGGATTGGGCCTTCGGGACGAAGTGACGCTGATCGATCGGTATCTCAGTGATGAAGAGATGGCGCTTCACCTGATTGCGGCGGATGCCATAGTCCTCCCGTACCGAAACGCTACCCAGAGTGGCGTGGCGATGATCGCGCTTTCCATGGGGACGCCGGTGATCGCATCGCGGGTCGGTCAACTCGCCCAGGTGATCGTCCGGCCGGAGTATGGCGAACTGGTCGAGCCTGAGAACGCACAGGCTCTCGCCGAAGCTGTCGAACGGTTTCTCCAACGTAAGAAACGGGGTGATCCGAAACTGCGTCAACGGATCCGTGACCTTGTCGAGGAGCAGTTCGGACACTGGGAACGCTTCGCGAACCGGATGCTTACACCCCAGGGGGAAGAGGGATGAACCTTCATCGGGATTGCCGCCATTTCCAGGGGGATCGACCTTGCAAACCCCACAAGGAATTCGGGGTTCATTGTGACGGATGCGATCATTACGACAAGGTGAAGGAGCGGATACTCATCGTCAAACTCGGCGCTGCCGGTGATGTTATTCGCACCACACCCCTGTTGCGACGGTTGCGTCAGGAATACCCCTCCGCGCACATCACATGGCTCAGCGATTTTCCCGAACTGCTTCCCTCGGCGGTGGATCGCCCTGTCAAGCTGAACGAGCGAACGCTGACCTGGCTGCGCACCCTCGAATTCGACCTTGCCTGCGTTCTCGACAAGGATCCCGAGGCGATTGCCCTGGCGGAACGTGTGAAAGCCGTACGGAAGGTCGGCTTCGGCATGGACGAATGGGGACATGCCCGGGCGTTGAATCCGGAGGCGGAGGACAAGATCGTCACCGGCATCTTCGATGATGTCAGCCGTGCGAACACGAAGAGCTACCCGCAGGAAATCCTGGAGCTCTGCGGTTTTGACTACCGTGGCGAACGATACATGCTGGAACGGAAAGTGCAGCGCGACTGGAAACTCCCGAACAGGCATCCGCTCATCGGATTGAACACGGGGAGCGGAGGCCGCTGGATTTCTCGGATGTGGCCGGAAGAGCACTGGGCGCAGCTTGGAATTCGGCTTCAGAAGGCCGGCTGCGAGATCCTCTGGCTGGGAGGACTCCAGGAGGATGAGCGAAACCTCCGTCTCCTGAAACAGGCCGGCGGAACCTACGCTGGACATTTCAGCCTGGAGGAATTCGTGGACCTGATGGCTCATACCGACGTTGTGGTCACCCAGGTGACCATGGCGTTCCACATTGCCATCGGACTTGAGCGCAGAGTGGTGTTGATGAACAACATTTTCAACCCGAATGAATTTGAACTGTACGGACTCGGCCGGATTGTCGAACCGGACCCGCCCTGCGACTGCTATTACACCCCGGTGTGCCCGCACGACTCGATGAAAAACATCACACCGGCGATGGTCTTCGAAGCCGTCCAGGCGGAGTGCAAATCGCTTTGATGGCCCGGGCTCATGGGATCGTTGTCAAACGGCCCGAGGACAGTTTCTGAAAGCCTGATGAGTGACTCCTTGTCCAGGAGGGCTGCCCTGATTTAACCCGGTTTTTTCGCAACGACACTGGAGCAGGCGCCTGATGAAACGTGCCGCGTGGATTATGGTGAATCACAACGGGGGGGAGGAACTGCTCTCAACCATTGACTCGCTCTCCAGGGATTTGTCCAGCGGCGACACCATCATCCTGGTCGACAATGGGAGCGAGGACGGTTCAGCCGTCAATGCGAAATCCCGGTATCAAAAAGTTCAGCTTCTCAAGAACGACAATAACCTGCCTTTTTCGGCGGCGACCAACCGTGGACTGGCCGCAGCCCTTGAACAGGGCTATTCCTGGATTGGAATCATCAACCCGGATGTGAGAATCTCGCCAGGGATGACGGAGGAGCTGATCCGCACCCTGGAGGCGGGGAAGGCGGAGCGGATCGGCGCTGTCAGTCCTGTGATGACGTTCAGAGGGACGGAACGCATTTGGTTCGCCGGAGGAATGATTCTCTGGCCGCTGGAGTGGACTCAGCACCGTGGAATGGGAAAACACTTCGGGAATGCCTACCGTTATCGGGGAACGACGAGCTATCTTACCGGTTGTTGTTGGCTGTCCCCCGCGCAGGTCTGGCGCGATGTTGGACTGTTGGACGAAGACTACGTTTTTTATGCGGAAGACGCGGATTGGTCCATCCGGGCACGCAAAGCCGAATGGCGACTTTATGTTCAATCGAACACGCTGCTTGAGCATAACGTCTCCTCGTCCACAGGGGGGAAATATTCGCCGGTCAAGATGTTCTACCGTACAGTCATGGGACGCAGGTTTTTCTCTCGCCATACGCCTCCATCTGTTCGGCCGCTGCAATGGATCGGCGCACCGTTGATGCATTTTGTTTATTCAGCGTACCTGATCTTGACTGGAAACACGCGTGCGCTGAAAATCTATCATCAGGCGTTGAAGATAAAACCCACGGAGCTTGTGAAGTGGCCACCTTCCCGGGAACAGATCATCAGCTCGTCCTGAACGCCCGTCGCTGGTCAGGAGGGATGGCGAAAGGGTGGTTGCTGCCCTGGCTGTTGCTGCTGATGGTCGTTCTCAGCGCGGTCTTCGAGTGGTATGAATCGCCGGTGGAGAGAGCCTTCGGCGATTTCATGGTGTGGTCACGGCCCGTTCGCCCGGAAGCAGGCCGCGCATGGGAATTGAACCAGCAGGGCGCGGATGCCATGAAGACTCTGGGCGCATTGTCCCAGACATCCCGGCTCAGGCAGGCTGCGGGTGGCTCCCTGACACGCTGGAGCATGGTCCCGGCGATGATGGACTCCTTCGATGTCTTCTCGATATCACCCCAACGGTTTATCGATCTCTACGACCAGCTTCCGCCCGCTCTTCAATCCATGGTGATCAAACCGATCGAATTGGTGCGGGTGCGCACGGCTGGCACCTGGCAACGGGTTTTCTTCGTCCGTGAAGGGGATCGGCGGATGCTGTACTTCGTCGATCCGTACAACGTCGTTCTCTACCAGGTGAAACTCCTGGACTCCTTTTTCGAACGGTATAACCGTTTCTCCCGCCCCGTGGAGGGGTATCTCGACCAGATCGGCCAGTATTCGATCATCGCCCCCTCGGAATCCTTTTTCCAGGTTCTCGCACCTGCGGGCAAGGTGGAGCTGAGTCCCAATGAACTTCGATGGATTGCCTCCCTCGAAGGCCGTCTCGCAAGTGTCGGACTCGTTGCCACTGCCACGGACCACCTCTGGGAAATCGGTTTCGAGGTAGAGCGTGAGGGGCGTGTACTCGTTTACCGATACTGGATCAGCAAGGCTGAGGGGGAAGCCCTGACCTCCGGTCTCGCGGGCTTCAAGCGTTCTCCACAATCCGGGAGGACGCCACAATGAGCCGTCTTGCCGATTTCATCTCCCGGCTTGGCTACCTGATCCTCGGTCTGGTCGCACTCGGCGTCGTGGGATTCATCCTGCTGGTGGCGATCAATGTGAACGGCATCCCGCGAGTGCCCGATGAACTGAACCGGCTGATTGCGGTCTCCCCGACGGAGGTGTATGCCGCGGATGGATCGCTGCTGACGCGGGTTGGAGGCAGGCGTGCGGTTCCCATCGACCGCATTGCGAACAGCTACCGCCTTTCGGTGCTCGCAGCGGAGGATGATGATTTTTATCACCATCACGGCATCGACAAACCCGCTCTGGTCAAGGCGACCTGGAACGCCCTGCACGGAAGCAAAAGCCGCGGCGGGAGCACAATCACCCAACAACTGGCGCGTAATCTCTTCTTCAGCTTCGAAAAGACATACGCACGAAAATTCCGTGAGATCCTGGCGACGCTTGAGATCGAACGGCGATTCAGCAAAGGCGAAATCCTCGCCGCGTACTGCAACGGAATCTATTTCGGCAATTATGCCTACGGCATCGAAGAGGCGGCGACCTCGTATTTTGGCATCCACGCCGCCAACCTCGACCTCGCGCAAGCATCGCTACTCGCCGGACTTCCCCAGTCTCCGAGCCGCTTCAACCCCTATCGGTACCCGGAGAGAGCTGCGGTTCGCCAGAAATGGATTCTGAATCGTCTCAAGAATCTTGACTGGGTGAACCTCGAAGAATTCCGGACCGCCGCTGCAGAGCCGCTGGACTTTCGCCCGCTTTACGAAGCCGCCGACGAGGGGAGTTATTTCCTCGATGCCGTGTTCGATCAGTTGGAGGAAAAATACGGCCGCACGGTACTCTATCACGGCGGTTTGAAGATCTACACGACGCTTGACCCGACTCTCCAGACCTGGGCGGTGGAGGGGGTGCAAGAGGGACTCGCCGATCTCGACACTCACCTTGGATTGCCGAGATTCGATCCCTCTCGCGAGGAGGAGCGGCAGAATTACCCGCAGGCCGCACTGGTCGCCGTGGAGGCTGCAACGGGCGCCGTACAGGCGCTGGTCGGCGGGCGCGACTGGCAGGCGAGCCAGTTCAACCGTGCGATTCAGGCGCAACGTAATATGGGGTCGGTGTTGAAACCTGTCCTCTACCTGGCGGCGATGGAAACGCTCGGTGTCCAACCGGCATCGCTGATCAATGACGACAGCATCACTGTCGTGATCCCGGGGACCAATCCCTGGTCACCAACGAATTTCGAACCCGGCTTCCGCGGCACGACGATCCTGAAAATCGCGCTCGAAAAATCGTTGAACACTCCAGCGGTCCGGCTGATCCTCTCTGTGGGACCCGAAAGCGTCGTGAAGACTCTGCAAAAGATGCAGGTACAATCTCCTCTGGTTCCACATTACAGCATCGCTCTCGGCGGAACGTCCGTCTCCGCCGTCGAACTGGCGGCGATCGGCGGATCCATCGCCAACCTCGGCGAGGTCGTTCAACCCTTTTTCGTGCGGCGGATCGAGGACGATCGCGGCCAGATTCTGGAAGAGCACATCGCATCACGGCAAGCTGAGTTCGACCCCGAAGTCAGCTATATGCTTGTGGACATGATGAAGGGTGTGATCAGCGAGGGCACCGCCGCGGGTGTCAAGGATTACGGATTCACCCTTCCGGCGATTGGAAAAACCGGGACGACGGATGACCATCGCGACTCCTGGTTCCTCGGAGCGACAACACAACTGTCGGTATCCACGTGGGTCGGCTTTGATGATTACCGGGCGATGATCGACGTCAAGGAAGAGGGAATTACCGGAGCAACCGGTGCGATGCCCATCTGGGTCCATTTCATGCAGAAAGCGACCGAGGGCGAACCTCCCCGTGATTTTCCCATGCCCGCTGGAATCGAACTCGTGCCTGTCAACCCGAAAACGGGAAAGAGGGTGTCCGAACGAACGCGCGGTGCGATTTTCGCCGCGCTCCCCACGGGAGTGGAACTTCCCGATTCCACTCTCCTGCGCATCGAGGCAAGCTGGGGCGACACCGTCCGAGTGGATTCCCTCGGACAGGTGACCATGAACTTCAGCGATGAGGTGTTGCCATGAGCTGGTTCACCTCATTGTCCCTGCGGCTGTTCCTCGGTGCGGCCGGTGGGCTCGGATTCAGCCTGTTCCTCAGCCGCTATCTCCTCTCGAAGGTAAGCGGAGCGGGGTATCCGGTTCTTCCGATTCTTGTGATGATCCTGCCGCTGCTTCTGGCGCTGACGATCTTCATCATCATCCCTGAGTGGATCATCCGCCATCGCTGGGAGAGGAAATGGCTTCCGGGCGCCAACGGAGTGCGAGAGATCCTCCCGGAAAAGAGACTGGCGTTCATTCAGGCGGGACTTCGCGAACTGACCGGACCCTGGACATTTCCCCAGATGGCGCGAAACCACACACGCCTGTTCACGACTGGATGGGCAAAAACACTCCTGCGCCTTCGTGCCCGAGACGTATGGACGTGGGAACTTTACGCGCTCTCCTGGTATGCGCTGAAAGATGACGAAGACGCTGTCGATGAATTGCGCGGGCTGCTGATGGAGAGCCGGACGCTGGAAGATGCAGCGTTTGACGTCGGTCTCTCCGTGCTCGACGTTCGCCAGGCGGATGTCGATCTGGCCATTCTGCTCTCGCATGAAGGTCTCGTGCGCGAATTCTCACGTCTTAATCCAGAACGGCGTGTGCTTCTTGAAAATGTCTGGCTCGCGGCCTATGCGCGTGACGAAGCCTCACGCGGGGAACTGTTGCCTCATCTGACAAAACTCTTTCTCCAGCAGCAGCGGCGCGATGAAGTATCGGGGCGAATTTACCTCGATGCTTTCATCGCGGGAATCCGCTCGCCTGATCTGAGGATGGAGATGCGGAGGGTGGCGGCGGTGCTTGCCCGAACCGGCCGGAGCCCTGAGATGACCGCAAATCTGCGAGCGCTGGCGGGCAGCGGAAATGGCCATGAACCGCCTCAGGAGGCGGGTGTCGAGGTCGACACTGGCACGATCCTCCGGGCGCCTACCGCGTGGAGCGAGTTCAAATCCGCCTTTCCAAAGGATGCGGATCTGACGCAGGAGGTTCCAGATTCCAAAACCGCAGGTAAAGGACGCATACGGATTTCGAAAAGTGTAGCGAAAGAGACAGAAGCGGTGGTTGGTCTCAGGGAACAGGCAGGCAAACGGAAATCCTGGAAACGTGAAAGGACGAAGGCTCTCGGCGTTGGTTCTTCCATAAGGGTCTGGGTTGCGATCGTTCTGGTGGTGGTTCTGACTGCGACAGGAGCCGCTGTTGCGTGGTATTTTGCGACGACCCGTGAAAAGCCGCCCCAGTTGGAACCCGCAACGGTCTCGAAACCCGTTTCGACCAGGGGCGTGGAGTCCGAGCTGCCTTTCACGATTCAGGTTGCGGCGCTTCCCCAGCGTGGAGCGGCGTTCGACCGTGTGCGCACGCTCCGTTTGCAGGGATTGGATGCCTATTACGTGATCACCCAGCGAGGTGATGCCAGTTGGTACAGGGTTCGATTCGGCCATTTTGAGACCACACGGGCCGCACAAGCTGTGGCGGACTCCCTGAGGGAACTCGGTATCATCAATGAATATTTTGTAGCAACCTTCGAGCAGGGTGTTGTCCCGCCGGATCGATCTCGCTAACCTTCCCTCATCACCTATCGGAAACGTACGGAACCGCTGATGAACTCTCTTGATGTCATGGGTGTCGGCCGCGCCGTGATCGATTACGCCGTGCTCGTACCAAAGTACCCTGTGGCTGACCAGAAGACGGAGGCGTTGGACCGTTATTACGGCAGTGGCAGTCCGGTGCCGAACGCGCTCTGCCAATTGTCACGTTGGGGGTGGAAAACGGCACTCACAGCGGTGATTGGGGATGATCGAGAGGGGGATGATTTCATCCGGGATCTGACTTCTTGTTCGGTTGATACGGCTTTCGTAACAAGAAGAACCGGGCAATCGACACCGCGCGCTTTTATCTGGGTGGAAGCCGGCAGTGGAAAGCGTACAATCGTTTTGGACAGGGCACTTGCGCCACTCTCAGTGGGAGACCTACCTTTCGGCAGTCTACATCCATCGCGTTTCTTGTTGGTCGATGGTTACGAAGCCAGTGCGAACCTCGCCGCGATGAAAGCAGTGCGCGAGGGGGGCGGAGAGGTGATGCTCGACGTGGGCGCTGTTCGGGAGCAGATGGACGAACAGCTCGCGCTCTGTGACTGGATCATTACATCTCTTGCCTTCGCCAAAGAGCGGTATGGCAACCTCGATCTGTTCCAGGTTGTTCGTGAGTTGCTCGGTTTCGGCGCCAAAGGCGCGGTGGTGACCAACGGCGCGGGTGGATGTGTTGTCGCCTGGGAACAGCAGGTGGAATGGTTTCGCAGCTATCGCGTCGAGACGGTGGACACGACTGGTGCGGGCGATGTTTTTCATGCGGGGTTTCTGCACGGACTGTTGAAAGGGTGGTCGGTGCCGTCATCGGTTCGTTGGTCGTCGGCAGCGGCGGCTCTCTCGGTTACAGCTCTCGGAGGACGTGGAAAACTGCCGGATGAAGTGGAAGTGCGGGATTTACTGGTGAGGGAAGGGGAACCGTGGGACGGAAAGCCGGAAAACGAGTGGAGGTGAACCCGGATCAAGAGGATCAGCTTGCTCTGCCGGGTTTTGAATCCACTGCCGGAATCGAAGGCAACGGGAACGGATCGAAGAACGGGAAGTCCGAGGATGTCTCCGCCGAAATGGAGGTCCCGGAGGAACTGGCGATCGAGCTCCACACCCGCACCTTTTACAAAGGCAAGCAGCACAAAGGCCGCTGGCACGATACAGTGTTCGCCGGTGACAACATGCACGTGTTGGAGAGCATGCCCGACGAGACTGTGGATCTGATCCTGACCGATCCACCCTACAATATCAATTACCGTTCCAACCGGCGTGTTAAAAAGGCGAAGTTCAAACATATCGAAAACGACAATCACGGCGATTGGATCCCCGAATTCGCCCGTGAGGCCTATCGGGTACTCAAGGACAACCGGCACCTCTATTGTTTCTGCCGTCACGACACCTACCCGGAGTTCATCAAGGCGCTGCAGGATACCGGTTTCAAGATCAAGCGAACCCTGATCTGGGTCAAGAACAACCACGGAAGTGGCGATCTGAAAGGAGATTACGCCCCCCAGGACGAGTGGATCATCTATTGCCACAAGGGACGACGTGAACTTTTCGGGAAACGCCATTCGAACGTTCTCGTCTTTTCCCGTCTGAACAGCGACAAGCTGTTGCATTCAACGGAGAAACCGGTTGAGTTGCTGAAATTCCTCATCGAAAAATCGACGAAGAAGGGTGAACTTGTCCTCGATCCATTTGCGGGCTCGGGATCGACAATGCACGCCGCGAAGGAGTTGGAACGGTTCTACTGCATCGTGGAGCTTTCGGACGCCTATTACCTGACGAGTGAGATGCGACGAGGGGAACTTGATCAGATAACGCTTGAGGATCAACTGTACAAGGATCTCTGATGAACAGTGAAGGTGAACTGGTCGTAACAGGAAGCTGGGTAAAATCCCAGCCTTTCTCGTTATGGCTGTTATGGATTGCACTGTTCCTCCCCGGTGTTGTCCGCGCGGCGTCCCTCTGGGAGCAACGGGTTGATTATCGGATGGATGTTTATCTGAACGACGAATCACGATCGCTCGACGCAACGGTCACAATTACCTACATGAACAATTCTCCTGATACTCTGGATGCGATCTGGTTCCGTCTTCCTCCCGCGGCGCTTCGCGATGACTCTCCTGAGGAGAATACCCTTTATCGTGGAGCTGCACATCGGTTAAGGATCGTACCGAAGGAAGAGTGGGGGAACCTGGTCGTTCATGGTGCAACCTGTCAGACACGCCAGGTGCGGTTCGAACAGGACGGAAGCATCGGCAGGTTGATTGTATCGCCGGCCATCCAACCGGGCGATTCCCTCGAATTTCAGCTCGACTTCACGACTCTGTTTCCCACCGGAGAAGCTCAATCCAGGATCGGGTACAGCCGTGGACAGTACAAGGGCGCCTACTGGTATCCGATGATCTGTCCCTACACCTCGCTGTATGGCTGGACGGTGAACCGATACTTCGGGACAGCGGAGGCCTACGGAGAATTCGGCGATTACACCATCCGTTATCATGTCCCCAACCGCTTTATCGTTGCCTCTACCGGTGAGCTGGTCAACGAGTCGGATGTCCTGCCTCCAGAGCGATTGGCGGGACTGGCATTCGACAATCCCACTCCGATCCCGATTCCCGGAGGCGAGGAAGGCGAAAAAGAGGCCGTCTGGGAGTACCATGCGCACCTGGTGACCGAGGTCGCCTTCGCGATGACCCCGGATTTTCTCATTGATCGCAAGGATTTTGGCCATTTCGAGGCGTGGGCCTTCGTGCGCCGAGGGCGTCAACAAAAATGGCCAGATGCCACCAGCATCCTGGGGTGGACGATCCTCCAGTTGGAACAGATCTATGGACCTTACCCGTGGCCGAGGGTGATGATGACCGACTCCTGGTCCGGCATGGAATACCCCATGCTGACCATGATGAGCAGTGAATCACCCCGTTACCATTATTTCCTGATGCATGAGGTCATCCACAATTATACCCCGATGATCATCCACTCCAACCCCGTCGACGCGCAGGTGCTGGATGAGGGATTCACGACTTTCGTTGAGCACAGTCTCGCGGTTCGCTACTCCGGGACTGCATGGAACAAGCTGACCGATGTGAGACGGGGACCGTTTCAACAGGAAATCACCCTGCGTGATGATTGGGAGCGAGGGTTAAGACCTTATTTCGAAGCAGTCCTCGCCGGAGAGGACCTGCCGATGGTACGCGGGGCGGATGTGGCGGAGGATTACCCTCTGTTGCGTGCCTCGACGTATTACAAGACTCCCGTGATGCTGAACGCGCTCCGGTATGTCATCGGTGAGCAGGATTTCTGGGCGGGGATGAAGGAATATTACCGCAGGGGAGCCTTTCATCATATAGACGAAACGGATGTCGTCGAAGCGTTCAGCACCGCCGCGGGCCGGCCGCTCGGGTGGTTTTTCAAACCGTTCCTGTATGGAACGGGTGATATCGATTATCGAGTCGGGGGATTCTACAAGCATCGCAGTGGTTCCGAGTGGCAGATAGAGTTCAGCGTGAAGCGTCCGGGTGACATTCGGCTTCCCGTAAGGTTGGGTGTGGTGACCTCCCTGGGGGACACCCTGCGCGGCGAAATCGCGTTTCTCGATACGGATCCTGAGTTGCCGGGGTACGAGCGGTGGGGTACTTGGGATCAGCTTCACGAACCGGATGATTCCAGGATATTCCACATTACGCTGTCCACGGAGGCCACGCCAGTTGAACTGATGCTCGATCCTGATCACCTTCTGGCGGACCGCAACCCTCTGAACAATTCCACCCGTTCTCACTTCTCCGACCGATTTGACGTCGGGATTCTCCCTGTCGCCCCGGACGTGCTCGATCGATCCACCATTCGGTTTCGACCGGCCATCGGTTATGCGGAAGAGACGGGAGCTCTGGTAGGTGTCAACGCCAGTCATGGTTGGATGAACACGGTCTCACGGTTTCAGATGCAGGCGTTCTGGAGAACATATCCGCCGGGAGACGGTAATCAGGTGCGACTCGGTTTTTCCAACCCGATTCCACCGGGAAATGGTCCCATCCGGGGATCGGTCTATGCGGGCAACGTATTCGACGAAACCTGGTACGAAGGCGGTGTCGAGGCAAAATGGCGGTTGTGGCGGCCGGAACGGACCAGTTTCCGTGCCCAGCTTCGGATGGGGTATTGGGAAGGTGATGTCTGGATGAGATCCCGTCCCAGTGCATCCTACCTGACGATGATGCTGGAGAAGAAGTGGGAGGAGATACAGGGTCACAGCGGCTCCACCAACGTCTGGATGGCCACAGGACTGCAAACGGAGGGATGGTTCTCCCTCGATGCATCGCACCAGACGAACTACGATCTCTCCGCCTGCGCCTATCTGCCCGTTCTCCGCTGGTTCAGGCATTTTCACCTTGAGGTGTCGGAGAGGTATGTAGGGCAAACAGGGGGAGTCCCCTCGCTGTTTCTTGCGACACCAACGTTTGGAATGCGCTACCAGGTGCTCGGTTCGCCGATCGCAGGCGCTCCCTGGTCGGCGCTTGCAGGTCCTTACGTGGATCGCCCTGCACTCATCCCAGGCATGGACTTTGTCCCGTTGCGGGATTTCGTTTCGCTGGGTACGCGGTTGGATTGGACACCTTATTCCCTTTTTGGTCCCCAAACGGACACGTTTATCAGCCGTTTTTGCGAGCATCTCCATTTCGGGGCGAGGGGCAGCGGGTTGACCCGCAGTCTTAAATTCACCTCGCAGGAGATCGCGTATAGCGCGGGGATCGATGCACAGCTTGTTGACCTGTATGGTGTTACGTTAACAGCGGCGTTGCCATTTGTCGTAAAGAATCCAGGCGAAGTTCATGCAGACTATGATGGGTTGCGGTCCTTGACCTGGAGACGTGATGTCAAATTCATGATTTCCCTGGATCCTGATCTTTTCGTTCGTTGAAGGAAATGATGCTTTCAGCAAAAACATTGCACAATCCACCTCGTCTCCATTTCAGCGGCATCGGGGGCACCGCGATGGTCGCCGGTGCGCGCCTTGCACTCGAAGTGGGATGGGAGGTTCGCGGCAGCGACAATCCACTCTATCCACCGACTTCGGAGATGGTGCGGGAACTGGGTGTCCAGGTTTATGAAGGCTACGCGGCTGAAAATCTTGCCTGGCAACCCGATCTTGTCCTCGTCGGAAACGCCCTGAGCAGAGGGAATCCGGAAGTTGAGGAGATGCTGCGTCAACGGATTCCCTACGCCAGCCTTCCGGAATGGTTGAAGAGCGAAGTGCTGCAAACGAGACGGCCGGTGGTAATCGCCGGGACGCACGGGAAGACCACGACCACCGCTCTGACAGCTTTCCTGCTCGATCGTTGCGGATTGAACCCCGGATTTCTCATCGGTGGCCAACCTCTTGACTTTCCGTATTCGAGCAGATTGGGGCAGGAAGGAGGACCGTTTGTCATTGAGGGAGACGAATACGATACCGCCTTTTTTGACAAGCGAGCGAAATTCTTTCATTACATCCCCGAAATCGCGGTTGTCACCTCCATCGAGTACGACCATGGCGACATCTACCGGGACGTCGAGGAGATCGAGCGTGCCTTTTGCCTGATGCTCCGTCAGGTTCCACCGGGAGGTTGGTTGATCGCCTGTGCGGACGATCTCCGCTCCCTATCGCTGACCAAGGACGCCCCGTGCAGGGTGGTGACCTATGGTTTTTCCGAGAATGCCCATTGGCGCGGTGAAGAGATGGGGATCTCGTCGGGATTCAGCGGGCTCGCCGTATATCGTGGGGAGAAACGATTCGCGGAACTCGCCGTTCCGCTCTTTGGCCACCATAACCTTCGAAACACTCTTGCGGCGGTGGCCGTCGCCGCGACTCTTGGGGCGACGAGCAGTGAAATCCAGACAGCGTTAATGGAATTTCGGGGGGTGCGAAGGAGGATGGAAGTCTTCCTGAATGCGGGGCAGAGGGTGTTTGTGGACGATTTTGCCCATCATCCGACCGCAATCCGTGAAACGATCGCAGCGGCACGGTTGCGCTGGCCTGATCACAAACTTCGAGTTCTGGTTGAACCTCGATCCAACACGATGGTCCGGAAGATCCATGAGAAGGACCTGGCTGAGGCGCTCGGGGGTGCGGATGAGGTTGTTTTCGGGCCGATTTATCGTGCTGAACGGATTCCCGGACCGGAACGGCTGGACCGCGAAAAAATACTGTCAGAATTGAAGAAACATGGCATTTCAGGTTTTTTCACGGATTCCGTGCCTCAGATCACGAAATACCTTATCGATGTTGATGAAACGCGGACAATTGATCTGATACTGTCGAACGGATCGTTCGGCGGGTTGTACGAAGCCCTTCGAGACGCGTTTGGATCGGGGTAACAGGGAGAATCGATCTGGACTATATTGACTTTCAGTTGAAGGTTTTTAAGAGTCAGACTTGAAATTCCGGGAGCGGATGTGATCCTGGTGGACGCCGCGGCCTTCAAAGCCGTTGTGGGACCTGACCGTCCCGGCTCGGTTCGATTCCGAGACGTTCCCGCTACCCGAGCAGCGCTGAACGGGATGGGCTGCGACAGGGATGACCGGAGACAGGTGGATGGGGCTTCGCAACGCATGCAGGGTCACCTTCCGGAATGCGGAAGGCAGCGAGCTGTGCGGCCACATCGAACGCCCGCAGGACCGTGAACCGTATGCATGGGCGATTTTCGCACACTGTTTCACCTGCAACAAAAACTACAAAGCACCCGTCTTCATCAGCAGGTATCTGGCGGATGCGGGAATCGCAACCCTTCGCTTCGATTTTCCGGGGTTGGGCGGGTCGTCCGGAGATTTTGCGGACACGACTCTTTCCGGATACGTTCGGGATGTTGTCTCTGCAGCATCTTTTCTGACGCAGCATTTTCGCTCTCCCCGCGTCCTCATCGGTCATTCCATGGGAGGCGCGTCGGTGTTGCTCGCTGGATCGCAGATCAGCGGCGTCGAATTGATCGCAACCGTTGGCGCTCCCTCGAAACCCGGGCAACTTGGAAAAAACCTGCAGGTCGCCAGGGAACAGGCCGTGGAAAGAGGCATCGGTGAATTGCTTGTGAACGGCCGGACGTATCGGCTTCGCAGGGATTTTTTCGATGACCTGGAGCGGCACGACCTGCATAAGGGACTTGACGCTCTGCGCTCGAAATTGCTGATTGTGCATAGTCCCAGCGACGACATCGTACCCTATGAAAATGCGAAGCGTTTGATGGAGTGGGCGCACGCGCCGAAATATCTGCTCACACTCGATTCGGAAGCAGACCATTTGTTGAGTCGGGAGCAGGACGCCTATCAGGTGGCTCACGCTATCGTGATCCGTGTCCGGAAGGGTGTTCACTAGGAGAAACCGAGATTAAATCATATATAACAATTACATAACAATGCGTGAAGCCCAACGGGTAGTGTCGTCGATTGTTGCCTTTCAAAGGCACCCCAGCTATATTGCAACCTGCCTGAAACGGGCAATGCCATGATAAAGAACGCACTATCGCAACGGTTAGCTGAAGTTCAACGCCAGATTGCGGAAGCCGCCCGAATCGCAAACCGCGATCCAGCGGGCGTTACGATCATCGGCGTGACGAAGACTCTACCAGCGGAGCTGGTTGCGGAGGGTGTTGCAGCGGGTTTGACAAACCTTGGCGAAAACCGTCTTCAGGGAGTTCCTGAAAAAGTGGAGATGGTGAAGCGGCTCGCAGGGGCTGGTCTGGCCGAGCGGTTGACCTGGCATTTCATCGGCCACCTGCAAACCAACAAGGTTCGTTCTGTACTCGAGACGTTTACGCTGATACACAGTCTGGACCGCGAGAACCTTGTGGACCGTGTGGACCGAACCGCGGGTGAGTTGGGGATCGTCGCTCACGGTCTGATCCAGGTAAATGTCAGCGGCGCGGAAAGCCAGGGGGGAGTCGAGCCGGAAGCGTTGATGAAGTTGGCGGAGATTGCCTCGAATCGTGAATTTCTTCGAGTGCACGGTTTGATGGCGATCGGTCCGAATACGGACAATGCGGATGACATTCGGAGGGCATTCCGCAGTGTTCGCGGACTTGCAGCGGAGGTTGGCGCAACCAACCTTCCCGGTGTGACAATGGAAATGCTCTCAATGGGAATGAGCAATGATTATCAAATCGCTGTTGAAGAGGGTGCGACCCATGTACGGATTGGAACGGCCATCTTTGGCCCCCGCTGGACTTGAGAGGAAACCATGAACCTCACGCCGTTGGACATTAGAAAACAGGATTTCAGCCGGCAGATGCGCGGCTACGATGTGGATGAGGTGCGCAGTTTCCTCGATTTGATCGCTGAGCAATTTGAAGCGTTGCGCAGCGAGCGGGACGAACTGATCAAGCATGCCGAGTTCCACGAGTCGAAACTCAAAGAGTATCAGCAGATGGAGGGCAATCTTCAAGACGCGATGATGAACGCCCAGAAGGCCGGACGCAGCGCGGAAGAGGAGTCCTCGAAAAAAAGTGAACTACTGGTGCAGAATGCCCGGCTTGAGGCGGACAGGATCATTTATGAAGCCCGCCGCAAACATCAGCAACTTCTTGACGACGTGCATCGCCTGGAGGGGCAGCGCCGTTCGTTCATTTTGAAGATGAAGCAGATCCTGCGTGGGCAGGTGGAATTGCTGGATATTCTTGAACAGGAAGCTCTCGAAGACAGTGAGATGTTGAAAAAAAGCCTGTCGGGTGGAAAACCACCAGTTGGAAATGTCTGAACTTTGCTCCATTAAATGCCATATTATACAATTAAATAGGAATAATTATAAGACGAAGAGGAGTGACTCGGCGAGTACTCTTGTAGAGTCCCGGACAGGGAGCGAAAGCTGGGTGAAGATCGTACCTTTGACCGCTCTCGTCAGATCGATTTGACGGGCGGACGGGACACAAAACAGAATCTGCAGGGCCGACCAGGCTAACATTGATGCATAAGGTGTACCATGGCCAAGAAAGACGGAATGCGCCGTTATTCGACAAAGGATCTGCCGCATTTCCGGAAGATCATCGAACAGAAGCGTGAAGCGGTTCAACGGGAGCTCGGATACCTCGAGGAGAATTCGTTGAAAACTCTCGAGGAATACTCCGGTGATTCCTCGACCTATTCGCTGCACATGGCGGATCAGGGCACGGATGCGCAGGAGCGGGAGAAGGCATTCCTCTTTGCTTCGCGCGAGAACAAGTTCCTCGGTCATTTGAATCGAGCGCTGGAACGCATGGAAAGCGGCGTTTACGGAATGTGTGCAGAATGCGGTCAGCCGATTCATTACAAGCGGCTCGAGGCCGTGCCACACGCCACACTCTGCATCGATTGCAAGAAGAAGCAGGAAGAGGAACGGCGTTGAATCCCGGCCGACGGAAGAGGTCGGATGGGAGAGAGCCTGACATCGTCTGAACCAATTGATTTAAACCCTCTCCTGTATTCTGCCTCTCCGCCGATGTTGTTCAAGCGGTACCGTCCCTTGAAAAGTCCTTCACCCGCCCAATCCATCATCCGGAGACCGGCCGTGACCCGAACCGTTCGACACTACCTGCCACTGACACTCACGCTGCTGGTCATCTTTCTGGATCGGCTGACGAAAGTGATCGTGTCGCACTCGATGAAACTGCGTGAGTCGATCCCTTTTCTTGGGGATACGGTTCGATGGACGTACATCCACAACGATGGAATGGCGCTGGGGATCAACCTGATCAATACGCGCACTCTGGGCATCCTTTCGCTGCTTGCCGTCATTATCGTGACGTGGGTGTTCATCCGTGTCAGTGACGATCCGAAGGGAATTCGTTGGATTCTGGCTGCGATTCTCGGTGGCGCGGTGGGCAATACCTATGACAGGTTGGTGCATGGATACGTCATCGACTTCGTCGATGTAGACCTGCCGAATTTTCTCATGGAACGTTTTGCGGTTTTCAACGTTGCGGATTCTGCGGTATCCGTAGGAGTAACGGTGCTGATCCTGATGCTGTTCCTTCAGAAACAGCATGAAAAGCCGTTACAAATACCCGAGCTGGATACTCCATCGATGAACGCTCCCTCCACGAAAGAAACTCCCATACCTTCCAATGAATCCATATCCGGCGGGACTGAAACGCCGGGCGGATCCGATGCAGCGAAGGAAACGGAGGAGGCATGAAACGTCTGACGCTCGCATGCGTGCTCCTTTTCACCCTTGTCGCAGGATCATCTGCGCAGACCTTCCCGAAGCCCCAGGGTTTTGTCAACGATTATGCCGGTGTGATGTCCTCAGGCGACCGCCAGCGACTCGAGTCGTTGGGACGGGAAATCCAGCAGAAAGCTGACATTGAATTTGCTTTCGTGACCATCGATACCATCCCCGAGGGCGAGGACATTTCTCTTTATACCGTTGAGTTGGGGCATGCCTGGGGGGTTGGGAAGAAGGGGGCTGACCGCGGCGCAGTACTCCTGTACAAAACGGGACGGAGCGATGGGAGCGGCCGTCAGGTGTACCTGGCGACGGGGTACGGACTTGAGGGTCAGGTTCCCGACGGCGTTGCGGGACGAATTCTGGACCAGGTGACGATTCCCTATCTGAGTCAAGAGAAAATCCTCGAGGGATTTGCCGCTACTGCTGTCGCAGTCGTGCAACGTGTGGAGCCCAAAGTCCGGCTGACAGGCGAGATGTCACGCCAGGTGCAGTGGGATAATAAGGGTCGGGAGATGAGCCCCATCGGCATCATCTTCATGATCATCCTGTTCATCGTCCTGATGTCTTCCCGCACCGGCCGTGCAATTCTTTTCGGTATGTTGCTCAGCTCGATGTTCGGTCGCCGCGGTGGGGGTTGGGGTGGCGGCGGATTTGGCGGCGGTGGATTTGGCGGAGGATTCGGTGGTTTCGGTGGTGGCGGTTTCGGTGGTGGCGGCGCCGGCCGTTCCTTCTAATACGGAGTCAGAGATGGACCAGAGAATCAAGGGCGCAGTCGAATCGAGCGTCGAGCTTTGGAAGCGTGTGTGGGGTGACTCTTTGCAGTCAATCCATCTTTACGGTTCTGCTGCTAGGGGCGATTGGTCTGCGAAGACAAGCGACGTCAACCTCCTGCTCCTTGTCGAGAGCGGTGACTACAGCCAGTGGCCGAATGCGGCAGATGTGGTCAAGAGGAAAACGAAAAAGGGATTCGCGGTTCCGCTGATTCTTTCGGAGAATTACGTGCGCTCGTCGCTTGACGTCTATCCCATGGAATTTCTGGACATCAAGCTGTTTCATGAAACGCTCCATGGGAGCGACTTCTTTGACGAGGTGACGATTCGTCCCGAGCATCTGCGGTTGCAGGCGGAGCGGGAGGTCAAGGGCAAGTGGGTTCAACTGCGCCAGGCAGCCCTCGAACGTGGAAGCAGCACAACGGCGATTCGCGAACTGCTGGCGATGAGCTCGGCGACGTGGAGCGCTGTTTTCCAGGCGCTCCTGGTGATCGAAGGGAAGGACGTTCCGCCCGACCGCAAGGAAGTCATCCGGCAGGGGGCGGCCTTGGCGAACGTGGATCCGGACGTTTTTCTGAGAGTGCACGCAGTTCGTCATGAACGCAGAGCGATGAACCGGCTTGGCGCCTGGGATTTGCTCATGAAGACGTTGAAACAACTTGATCATCTGGCTCGGTTCGTCGATGCGTGGTAGTCCTGAGCAGGGGCGGACAGAGTTACATTTGAATCATCCTATGTCCGCGCAGGGCGGACACTTTTGTGCAAGGAGGTATCCGTGAAACGTGGAACGGTCACGATCCTGATCGTCGTCGGAGTACTGGTTGTCGTTGGATTTTCCATTTTCTCGTTTGTCCGGGGTACATACAACTCGCTCGTCAACATGGAAGAAACGGTCAATGGCTCATGGGCGGAGGTTGAAAACAACCTTCAGCGGAGATATGACCTGATTCCGAATCTCGTGAACACGGTCAAAGGGTACGCCAAGCAGGAACAGCAGGTGCTGCTGGGAGTCACCGAAGCGCGTGCAAAGGTCGGCGGCGCCACAAACCAGGGGCAGCGGATGGAGGCGGAGAACGAACTTTCCGGCGCTCTTTCCAGGATGCTGCTGGTCGTAGAGAATTACCCGCAACTGAAATCCGATGCCAATTTCCGCCAGCTTCAGGACGAGCTCGCGGGAACGGAAAATCGCCTGGCTGTTGCCCGGAAACGGTACAACGATTCGGTGAAGAACTATAACGTGATGCTGCGGAGTTTCCCGCAGAATATCATCGCGGGCATGTTCGGCTTCGTGAAAAAGGAATTCTTCCAGGCACCTGCAGCATCGCAGGGAACGCCAGAGGTGCAGTTCTGATGATTCCACCCCCCGGACAAACCGGGGTTGTTGCGTTGGTAACGGATTTCGGCATGCAGGACGACTACGTTGGTCAGATGCATGCCGCAATTCTGTCAGTGAACCCGGAACTGCGGATTATCGATCTTTGTCATTTTGTTCCGGCTGGGAACGTCCGGCCCGGAGCGTTCCTTCTCTATCACGATCTCGGGATCCTGCCAGAAGGATCGGCTGTCGGGGCTGTTGTCGATCCCGGGGTCGGGAGCAGGCGGGCTCTTCTGGCTGCGGAGATCGAGAACCGGTATCTCGTGGCTCCGGATAACGGATTGATCGCACCGCTGCTGGACCGCGATCATCACGCCCGTGTGTATCGCCTGGAAAATCGTGAGTGGGTGCGATCGCAACCGTCCTCGACGTTTCACGGCCGTGACATCATCGGACCCGCTGCGGCGATGCTCGCCTCGGGACACAACGTCGAGGATGCGGGACCTCCGGTGCAGCATTGGGCGTCAATAGCGATTCATCCTGTGGAACAGGAGGATGGTTTCGCGGGTGAAGTGATGTGGGTTGACAGATTTGGAAATCTGATCACCAATCTGACGGCGGATCAGGCCGAGGGTCTGACGTTGTGGATTGATGGACGGCCAATCAGGCGGGTTTCCACCTTTGTCGACGCTGATTCTGAAGAAATTGTCTACCTGATTGGCAGCAGAAACACTGTCGAAATCGTCCGCAACGGCGATTCGGCTGCTGAGGCTCTTGGTCTTGGACTGGGGGCGGTTGTTCGGCTCGTCAGGGAACCCGTATGAACAAGCGTTCCCGGCCGGACAACGTGACCACCTCGAGAAATCCATCGAGGAAGGGAGACTTCATGAGTGATCGGATACGTCTGGATGTCACCCGGATGTTTGATGATGCAGTAGGTGAAGAATTTGGTGTCAGTGCGGAAGACCTTGACAAGCATTGGGCGAAGGTCGAAGCCGCACTTCAGGGGCTCGAGGCTCGCCGTAAGGCGGGTGAATTGCCCTTCTATGATCTGCCGCAGGAAAAGGACACAGTCAAGCGCATCCAGGAATACGCAGATAAGAACAGAAGCAAGTTCCGCAATGTCGTCGTGCTGGGAATCGGCGGAAGTGCGCTGGGGTCGATCGCCCTCCAGGAAGCGCTCAAACCAACGCTCTGGAACGAACGTTCCGATATGGATCGTGACGCTCCCCGTCTATTCGTCCCGGACAATCCGGATCCCGAGTATCTGGGTGCGGTCATGGACATTTGCGATCCGGCGGAAACGCTCTACAACGTGATCACAAAATCCGGGAGCACTGCTGAGACGATAGCCGCCTTCGGAGCGCTTCTTGGACCCCTGAAAGAGGCAGTGGGCAACGATTTCCGTGACCACATTGTCTTTACGACCGATCCGGCCAAGGGAGCACTTCGCCAGACAGCCCGGGAGGAGGGCATCACGACCTTCTCGATTCCATCGGGAGTCGGAGGAAGGTTCAGTGTACTGACTCCTGTCGGACTACTCCCCGCGGCGCTCATCGGAATCGATCTGGATGAGCTGCTTGGTGGAGCTGCGGAGCAGCGTGAGAAAGTATTCAACAGGGAGTTCGACAGGAATCCCAGTGCCGCGTTTGCGCTTTTGCAGTTTCTTGCGCACACGCAGCGCGGTCAGAAGATCCATGTGATGATGCCCTATTCGAACGCCCTTTATCGGACAGCCGACTGGTTCCGGCAACTTTGGGCGGAATCCCTCGGCAAAAAGAACAACCTGAAGGGCGAAACGGTCAACCAGGGACCGACACCGGTGGCGGCGCTTGGTGCGACGGATCAGCACAGCCAGGCCCAGCTTTACGTCGAAGGACCGAACGACAAAACCTTCACTTTCATCTTCCCGCAGAGCTACCGCCGGAAAGTGACAGTTGGGAAACATTTTCCCGACATCGAGACGATCGATTATCTGTCCGGGGAGGATATTGGCGATCTGCTGAGGGCGGAGGGAGAAGCCACGCAACGGGCATTGACCGCCGCTCACCGTCCCAACATGGCGTTTCTGCTTGAGGAAATTGCTCCGGATACCGTTGGCGGCCTGATGTACCTTCTTGAGGCGGCCACATTGGTGGCTGGAGCGCTCTATGAGGTGAATCCTCTTGATCAGCCTGGGGTCGAGGCAGGCAAGGAAGCGACCTATGCACTGATGGGCCGTGCGGGTTACGAAGACATCGCGGCGGATATTGAACGTGAACGAAAGCGATCGTCTCGTATCGTTTCGTGAAATTGGAAGGTCATTATGAGCCGGCAAGAGACATGGCCAGCCGGAATGGAGATCACACACCAGGGAGAAACCTGCAACCATGCGCTGGTGATTCAATCGGGAACCGTGCGCCTGTCCCGCCAGGTGGGTGCCAATAAAGTTCCGATCGCTTTGCTGGGTCCAGGTGACATTCTCTCCGCGGAGTGCCTTTTCAATGACCCTCCGCTGAATTACAATGCGGTCGCAGTCGATGATACAGAGGGAGTTTCGGTAACTCTCGATGACTATCGGGACGCTGTCGAGCAGAATTCCGAATGGTTGCAGCGAATCATCCGCAACGGAATGGAACGCGAACGTGTCGCTGAACGGCCTGTCCGTTCGAGCCTGTCGACTCTCTATGGAATCGGCATTCTCCTCTACACCTTCCTCAGGTTGAAAACGGAAGAAGAGGACTTGATACCACGGATGTCGCTCGCGTCGCTGCTCGATGAACTGATCAACACCCTGCCGCTTTCCCGAGGATTTATCCATCCGGTGCTGAATGGCCTTTCGCACGTGGGACTTGTGGATCTGAAACTCTCTGACCCTTATTCGCAGTCCATCGAGCTGCCTAACGAATCCCTGCTGCTGGGATTTCTCAATTTCATTCAGCGTGCTTCGGACATGCACAGCGGATTGTTGACTGGATCGGGGATGCCGATGCCTGCGGAACTGTCCGGTCCTACTTCCGATCTGCTTGACCATTTCCTGACGATGCCAGAGTACTCCGAACGCCTGTTCAATCCCAGTCGCGCACTGGTTCATCTTCAAATGGATAAGATTCTCGAAAACATTCGTGAAACCCGGGGTGATCAATTTGATCTGGAAAAAGCGTTTTCCGGACTCGAAAAGTGGAGCGTTGTCAAACGGATGAAGGATGGAGGCCAGACGTCGGTTTTCCTTGATCTTCGGGCAATGCTTCGGTTGAACATTCTGCGGGATCCTGAGGCCAACTACATCGACATCATCGAATTCCTGCTCGGACTTATGTACGAATCCCGTTTTCCCCAACCCCGGTCGGTTCCGAATCAGGTGTAATTTCCTTTCCTACTTGCGTGGTGATGAAGATTCATTGCAGGGTTTGAAACAGGGACGTATATTCCGCTTCCCAAAAGGGAACTCGCGACGGCTGATACGCACGGGAGTCTGCCGGATGGCCCTTGAGACGTTGAAAGAGTACTGCGGTGTGATGGCGGTCTGGAACGCAGAAAATGCGGCAGAACTGGCCTACCACGGCCTGTACTCCCTGCAACACCGCGGTCAGGAATCCGCGGGCATTGTCAGTACCGACGGTGACCATTTCTACCGGCGTCTCGGAATGGGAACACTCACCCAGGTCTTCGATTCCCCGGAACTGCTCCATGAACTCCACGGCAACACCGCCATCGGGCACAATCGCTACTCTACAACAGGTTCCAACTCCCAGTTGAACATCCAGCCGCTTTCCGCGGTGCTCCGTGACGGCCCAGTGGCAATTGGTCACAACGGGAATCTGGTCAACACGCGAAAACTGCGAAAAGCCCTGCAGGAAGATGGCGCAATCTTCCAGAGCACCACCGACAGCGAGATCCTGATTCATTTGATGGCCCGGTCCCGTAAGGAAAAACTCCTTGACCGATTCCTTGAGGCGCTGGGGAAGGTCGAAGGTGCGTACTCGCTGGTGATGATGTCCCGTGACGCCATCTACGCCGTGCGTGACCCTCATGGCTGGCGTCCGCTGGTCATCGGCAAGAAGGGAGATTCCTATGTCGTCGCCTCCGAATCCTGCGCGTTGGATCTGCTTGGCTATGAACTGATGCGGGACATCAAGCCGGGGGAACTTGTTGTTCTGGACCAGGAGGGGATGCACTCCATTCAGTACGCGAAAGCCGACCGGACTCATTTCTGCATTTTCGAACTGATCTACTTTTCCCGTCCCGACAGCCGGACGCTCGGCGACAGTGTTGACAAATTCCGCCGCAAGATGGGCAAGAACCTTGCGGTGGAGCACCCTGCGGATGTGGACATCGTCATCAGCGTTCCGGACAGTTCAAACACCGCGGCGTTGGGGTTCAGCCAACGAAGCGACGCAAAATTCGAGATGGGACTGATCCGAAACCACTACATCGGCCGCACCTTCATCCAGCCGACGAATGCCATGCGTGAGATGGGTGTCAAGCTGAAATTCAACCCGGTCGCTGGTGTACTGAAAGACCGCAGAGTTGTTGTCGTCGAGGACAGCATCGTTCGCGGGACAACCCTCCGGAAGCTCACCGAGCTGATCCGCGGAGCGGGGGCGAAGGAGGTTCACGTTCGCGTCTCGTGCCCGCCCATCCGGTTTCCCTGCTATTACGGGATGGATTTCCCTTCGCGGGAGGAGCTGATTGCGAACAATCACACCATCGAGGAGATTCGCGAGATCATCGATGTCGACTCTCTCGGGTACCTTTCTGTGGAAAAGTTGCTTGAAAGTGTACCGAATGAAAGTGGCCAGGGATACTGTACCGCATGTTTCACTGGTCACTATCCCATTCCTCCGGACGGGGACGAGGAGACGGGAACGAAGGAGCGTTATTCTTGATTATATTTAAAGATCACTGGTGGAACAACGCCCCGGAACCTCGCAGGACCGGGCGTTTTCGTATGAAGGAGTCGTGATGGTAATACGTTTCCGTGATCCGGAAAGACGCAAAATCAGCCAGGAACAGAAACGGCGCCATGTCCACCATCCAGGGGTGCGGCTGTCCGACCTTCGTCTGTTGCCGAACATCCTGACGCTGTCCCGTCTTCTGTTCATCCTTCCGGCAGTGCTGATCATCAGCCGCTCGGAGGGGAGCAATCAGGACATTGTGGCGGGGATTCTGCTCATGTGCGGTTTCATCACCGACATGTTCGACGGGATCATCGCCCGCACCTTCAAAATGACCAGCGACCTGGGAAAAATCCTCGATCCGCTGGTTGACAAGGTTGTTGTTATTTCGACAGCCGCCGCGCTAACCTTCTCCTCGCACGAACCGCAGTTCCCGATTTGGTTGTTCGGCGCCATCCTTGTGCGGGACGGCATGATTTTTGTCCTCGCAACGCGTGCACTGCGTGAGGATCATCATCTCTTTGTCAGTTCATGGACGGGGAAAGCCACCACCTTTGCCACGGCCATGACGCTGATGATTTTCCTGTTGGATCAGTACCTGATCCCGGAAATCATGATCGTGGCTCCCTGGGTCGTCCTCGGTCTGCTGACGCTTTCGAGCGTTGATTACCTTGAAAGGTACTGGTCAGTGCGCCATAAACGGTTTCTTTCAGACGATCAAGGTCAGGAAGCGCAATGAGTTTTACGATCTACGACACCTTTCAGCGGCGGCAGATACCGTTTGAACCGATGACACCCGGTGTCGTCAAGATGTACAATTGCGGCCCTACCGTCTACAACCTCGCCCACATCGGAAACTACCGTGCTTTCCTCTTTGCCGATCTGTTGCGCCGGTGGCTCGAGGTCAGCGGGTATGCGGTGGAACAGGTGATGAACATTACCGATGTGGACGATAAAACGATTCAAAAAAGCCGTGAGGAAGGGCTCACGCTGAAACAAGTCACGGATCGCTACATCAAGGTTTTCTTCGACGAACTCAAACAGCTGAATATTCTTCCGGCGAAAGTGTATCCCCGCGCCACCGATCATATCGCCGAGATGGTCGACCTGATCCGGTCTCTCCTTGAAAAAGGGCATGCTTATAAGGGGCCGGACGGTTCCATCTATTTCCGCGTTGAAAGTTATCCAGAGTACGGAAGCCTGTCGGGAAAACGGCTTGAAGACCTTCGTATCGGCGACCGTGTATCCAGCGACGAATACGAATCCAAGGAAGATGTACGGGATTTTGCGCTCTGGAAAGCCTGGGACAGGGAAGACGGGGAAGTTGTCTGGGATACTGAAGTCGGCAAAGGGAGACCGGGATGGCATATCGAGTGCTCCGCCATGTCCCGCAAGCATCTCGGCGAAGAATTCGACATCCACACCGGCGGAGTCGACAACATCTTTCCGCATCATGAGAACGAGATCGCCCAGAGCCGCTGCGCCACCGGCTCGCGGTTTGCCCATCACTGGATGCATTGCAACTACCTGATCATCGAAGGAAAGAAGATGTCGAAGTCGCTCGGCAACTACTACACCTTCCGGGATCTGATCGATCAGGAGTGGCGGGCACGGGAAATTCGCTACGTCCTCGTTGCCACTCATTACCGGGCACAGTTGAACTTCACCCTCGAAGGGCTTGGTGCTGCTAGAGCGGCGCTCGCACGGCTGGATGAGTTCAGGGATTCGTGGAGACCGGCGCGTGAAGATGACGTTTCGGCTGAGATCCGGGAAATCCATGAGCAGGCCAATCGTGGCTTTGATGCGGCGATGGACGATGATTTAAACGTCTCCGCCGCCCTCGCGTCGGTGTTTCAACTGGTACGTGAAGTAAACGCTCAAAATACTCTCAATGGACTGACTTCCGGTGATGTGAAACTCCTTGAAAAAACGTGGGATCGGTGGGACCATGCTCTGGGTGTATTCAAACCGGAGGTGGATAAGGATGAAGATTCCGAGTGGATTGAACGGAAGATAGAGGAGAGGCGAATAGCGCGTGAAAGGAAGGATTGGGGTGCCGCCGACCGGATTCGAGATGAACTGCTCTCTCAAGGAATTCAATTGAAAGATGGAGCTGATGGAACGACCTGGAGACGCACCTGATGTCCCGCAACGTGTGGTCATCGGGGAGAAAGTCTTTAGCGTTGGCGGCAGGGATCCTGCTGATGGCAGGGACAAATTCCTTCGCGTTGCAGCCTGCGGTGGGCGACAGCCTGTCCCGCATTCCCGCTGGCGACCTCGACTCCCGGCTGCGAGTTTCCACCCCTGATACGGAGATTGCACTTCAGTCGAATGTGATATCCACCGGACCAAAATCTCCCGCCGTTCCGGATTACACCACTCAAACCTTCCGACATCTGCCTTTTGGAGTCGGGGAACGACTGCGCTATCATCTTAATTTTTCTTTTGTTCAGGCTGGAAGCAGCGAGATGGCGATCGTCTCGATTGACACCTCCACCAGCCAGCCATCCTTTCACTTTCGCAGCCGGGCGCACAGCACATCGACCATTGACCTTGTTTTCAAAGTCCGCGATCAGGTGGACTCCTGGTTCGATATCAACAGCCTCTACTCACACCGGTACGAGCGGCGAATCCGGGAGGGTGGTTATAAATCATTGAAATTCTACGATTACGATCATAAAACGGGGTGGGTATCGATCTCAAATGAGAATGGACCCAAAGGTGCGACCCCCTTCGAACCATTCAGCCACAACATCATCTCCGCCCTGTACTGGGTCCGCACGCAGCCGTTGCAGGCCGGTGTCGATCTCCATCTGCCCCTGCACGATTTGAACCTGCAATACCCGTTGACCGTCAAGGTGTACGGAAAGGAAAAAGTGAAAGTTCCGGCGGGCGAGTGGACCTGCTGGAAAGTTGAACCAGTCATTGAATCCGAGGGATTGTTCGAAATGACCGGGAGGCTGATTGTCTGGCTGACAGATGATGAACTGCGTCTTCCCGTCAAGATGAGCAGCATGATTTCCGTTGGTTCCATCGAAGGAGTTCTTGTGAACTATCGCCTTGGAAAGGAATACACACCCGAAAACGCCCCAGATTACAACAAAGAGTTGGATTGGGATTGGTAAAACAAAGAGTTAGCTTTGAGCCCTCGAACTCCGGTGGTACGAGAATCTACCCGTGAACAATCTGTGTACGGTACCTTGTGGAGCTTATGCGACGTAACCTTTTTCCAACTCCTGCCGTCCCAAGGACGAAGCCAGAAAGGCTTTGGAGGAAGCGCATGATACGGCCAATTGTCACATCCCTGATGGTGTTGCTGGCGCTGGAAGCTTCCGCCCTGGCGGGATCCCCTGAAGTGAAGTGGGAAAAGAGGGGAAGCCGATGGGAGGCTGAAGTGACCCACAGCCTGCAAGGCGCTTCATTCAAGAAATTGAATGTCAGCGGGTTTACGGGAAATGTCACGGTCACAGGCAACACCAAGGATGCGGAATTGGTCATACGCTGTGTGATGGAGCGTGGTCTTTCCCGCGAAGAAGCTGAAGAAGTACTTAAGAAAATCCTTCCCCAGGTCAAGATCAGCAGCCGTGAGGTAGAGGTTCAAAGCTCCCGACGGTATGTGTGGGGCACTCCGGATGCAAACCTGTCACTGAATGCGAGGATTCCGATTGCTACGGACCTGTACCTGAAAGTTTCCGCGGGGGACGCGGACGTCAGCAACCTGAAGGGGACGATCAATTGTGTTCTTTCCGGCGGATCGGTCGATCTGTCGAATGTGGAGGGCAATTTGTCCACCGCTGTTTCCGGTGGCGATCTGACATTCAATGACGTGCGTGGTGAGCTTTCAGCGGCTACGTCCGGTGGGGATATCAAGTTGGAGAAGTATTCCGGCACGGCGGATGTTACAACGTCCGGTGGCAATATCTCGATTCGGCGTGTCAAGGGTACGCTGACAGCAACAACTTCAGGCGGCGACATTCAAGCCATCGGCATCAGTGGTGATAAAGTGATCTTGACGAGTTCGGGCGGTGATCTGGATCTCGAGGACATCGCAGTGACCAGGCATGCGGAACTCGAAACCTCCGGCGGTAGCATTGGCCTCAGGAATTCTTCCGGCACGATGAGAGTGTCGTCGTCGGGTGGAGATGTTGATCTTCAAAAGCACGAGGGTGAAATCGAGATCAACGCCAACTCCGGGGATGTTGTGCTGAAGGAAGTACGGGGAAGTGTGACGGCGAATGTGGGAAGCGGAGATATTCAGGTATGGCTGGTTGAAGGGTTGGGATCTTCCGATCGGGTTGAACTTTGGACCAATGATGGATCTCTGGAATTGCACATTCCGTCCACAATGGGTGCCTACATCGAAGCCTCTGTGGAGATCTACAGCGACAGCGACAAAAGGGACCGAATCGAATCCGATTTTCCGTTGAAATACAAGCATGCCAAACGGGGTGAACTGCGTGCATCGGGTGAGATCAACGGCGGTGGTATTCCGATTCTGCTGACCGTCGGCAACGGATACATCCGTATCCGATCACAATGATTGAGGGCCGAAGGAGGACGAAGATGAAGAGGTTTCGTGCCGGTGTTCTGCTTGCCGGGATTCTGTTCACGGGTGCTGTGCTGGCCGCAGGGCCTCTTGAATCCTACGAGAAGAGTGCACCTCTCGAAGACACGAAAGAGTCCGACGTACGGATCAACCTCGGCCTTGCTCGGATCGATCTACTCGCCGGCGACAAAGATGAGTTGATCAGTATTTCCGGAGAGTACAACCCAGTGGATTCGGATCCCAGACTCCAGGTTGACAGGAGAGGGGATCGAACCGTGGTGACGTTCAAGAACCAGAATGATCGGAGATCGTACAGACACGGAAACCGTAATCGCGATTTCAAAAACGAGGATCGTTATCGGATCAGGCTTAGCACGATTCCACTGACAGATCTTTCGGTTGACGTCGGATTTGGCGAATACGAGTTGAATCTCGATCGGCTTCGACTGGATAACATTGAGTTGAACTCGGGATTTTCCGAAATGCGTGTAAGCCTGGATTCACCGAACAAGGAGCGCGCCTCCCGAGTGAGCATCAAGAGCGGCCTCGGCGAGTTGAAAACCGACCATTTTGGATTTCTTTACTTCGACAGGCTGAAAGTTGAAGGAGGTTTGGGAGACCTGAAGCTTGATCTTCGAGGCTTTGAAGGGGATGGAGTCGTGGACCTGAACATTGGGCTCGGAAGCTGCCATATCACTGTCCCCGAGGATGTTGATGTCCGAATTTATTATAGTGGTAATTTTTTATCATCCATTGATTTAAATGGATTTAACAAGGTCTCACGGACGGAATATGAAAGCAAGGGTTTTGGGAATTCGAAGTCGACGCTTGAAATCGACGCATCCGTGGGTATGGGAAACCTGACGGTTGAGCGCAGGCGATAGAGCTGGAGTCCCGGAAGAGTTCGATTCGCTTAACAATTCTTGCGCAGGGTGAAGACCCGGGCTATATTTCCCTGTGCCATCAGGTTGTGATGCCCGGGTAATCGGCCCCCCACGGTTGCACGCAGGTATTGCACGCTATGATGGCACATCGGACCGCCTGGGGAGCGTTCTTCCTCGGGCGGTTTGGTGTCAAGCCTTTTCATCCCCGATGAACCGACCATTCCAGATTCATTCCACTCGCACCGATGACGGCTGCTGACAAGTCGGTTCGCTGTCCCGTCATCTACGCTTTCATTTCTTTCTTTCCCGCTATCCTTGTGAAGAAGGCATCGAACAGGGTATAGATCGCGGGAACGACCAGCAGTGTAAGCAGGGTCGAGGAGGCTAATCCGCCGATGACTACAGCGGAGAGCGGCACCAGTGTTTCGCCACCTGTTCCGAGGCCGAGAGCGATAAACATCATTCCCGCCATCGTCGTCAGGGTCGTCATCAGAATGGGGCGCAGTCGGCGCTGACCGGCCTGTATGATCGCTTCGAGTCGCGGCATGTTATCTTCCCGTCGTCCGCGATTGATGAAATCGATCAGGAGGATGCCGTTGTTGACGACGATACCGGAGAGCATGATGATCCCCAGGAAGCTGTTGACATTCAATGCACCTTTGAACAGAATCAGGCCGAGGACGGCGCCGATCAACGCGAGCGGGATGGCGGTGCTGATGACAATGGGTTGCCAGAAACTGTTGAACTGGCTTGCCATCACCACGTAGACGAGAAAGATCGCCAGCACCAGCGCGATCGCGAGAGACTGGAACGATTCGACGATCGATCGCGACGCACCAGCCTGCTTCCAGCGGTAATCCGCTGGCAACGTGATGTGCTGCTGGACGCGAGCCGCAATCGCCCGCACATCCCGCTGACGGTATCCGGGCGCGGCATCACCGGTGACGGCAAGGAACCGTTCCTGGTCGCTTCGGCGAATTTCCGATGGACCTGGTTTCATCCTGAAATCCGCAACTGCTCGCAACGGGATGACCGTACCCAACGGCGTCTGCAGCGAAAGCTCCCGCAGATCGGGGAGACTTCGCACCGCTGAGCGGTCCAGCGAAACCTCGACGTCGTACTGGTTTCCGTCAGCGGTGCTGAATTTCGTCACGGCAACGCCGTCCACCGCAGTGCGCACCAGCGATGCAACTCTGGCGGTCGAAAATCCCCAGTGCGCCGCTTTCTGCCTGTCAACGACAACCTGCACTTCCGGTTTTCCGGCGTCCAGATTGCTTGTCAGGTTGATGATGCTCGGATAAGCCCGAAGGCTGTCCTGAATCTCCTCGCTGATCGTGGCCAGGGTGTCCAGGTTTGGCCCGACAACGCGGACGTCGATGCCGGAGGATCCCATGCCCGCACCGATGTTCTGCACCTTCACGTCGATCTTCGCATCCGGATAACCCGTCAGGGCCTGGCGCATCTTTGCCATCACTGCGTCCAGATCACCTTTTGAGGGAGGAACGCGGCAATCAAACCAGGCAATGTTTGAAATCGGCTGGTTGTAGAACGCGGACAATCCGACGACGCTGTAGACCTGGTAGATTTCCGGGATCTGCATCAGTTTCTCTTCCATGTCCGAGGCAATGCCCGAGGTCGCATCGAGGGAGGTGCCGATCGGGAGTTTCAGGTTCACCCGTATTTGCCCCTCGTCGATACGTGGCAGCTCCTCGATGTCAAGCAGGCGAATTCCGGCGATGGGGATGACCAACAGCGAAAAGGCGGCGATCATCGTCAGCAACGCACGCTTCCAGTTGCTGCTCAGGGCGGTGATTACGGGGCGGTAGATTTTCGCAATCCAGTCGATCATTTTCTGCCACTGACGCGGGAGCAGGTGGCTGCCGCCATCCACCTTGAGCACTCTCAGGCTAAGTGTGGGAATCACGGTGAATGAAACGATCAGGCTGAAGATCAGCGCTGCGACCACAGTCAACGACAGTTCGCCGAGCAGGAAGTAGCTGAGGCCCTTGGTAAATGCCAACGGAAGGAAGACCACCACGCTCGTTGCTATGGAAGCGGTGATCGGAAGGGCGACCTCGCTGACGGCGTTGTCGAAAAGATCGGTTTTCGCTTCCAGTGTCATCGAGGAGACGCCGTTCAACCTGCGTTGTCGGTAGAACAGGTTCTCCAGCACAACAATGCTCGAATCCACGATCATTCCGACACCGAGCGCCAGCCCACCGAGCGAGATGGTGTTCAAACTGATTCCGAGGGCACCCATGACGAGGAACGTCGCCAGGATGGACACGGGAATCGAGATCACAATGATGAACGTGTTGCGGATACTGCCCAGGAAGAGGTAGATGAACAGGGATGCAACGAGTGCTCCGAAGAGAACGTTGGTCGACACGGAACGGATGGTCGAGCGGATGAACGCACTGTCATCCTTGATGACGCGGAACTCGAGATCAGGCCAACTCCGCCGGATACCCTCCATCTCCGAATTCACTTCGTCAACCATGGCTACCGTGTTGCCATCGGTCGTCTGACGCACGGACAGGGCGAGTGATTCCTGACCGTCGATGTAGGCAATCCCCACCCTGTCATCGTCCGTGAACCGCACTGTGGCGATATCCCCGAGCAGAATCGGGGTCTGCCCACGCAGGTTGATGACAACGCTCCGAATATCGTCAAGAGACTGGAATTTGTTGAAGCTTCGGACAATGAACTGCCGACTGCCCTGTGTCAGCTCTCCCGCGGGAATATTGAGGTTTTCCGACCCAAGCACCTGGGTGAGCTGGTCCAGAGTGATCCCCAGGTTCAGCATTTTCTCGGGATTCGCTTCGACACGGACAACCTTGTCCCCGCCGCCACGGATATCGATAGCGGCAACGTTCGGGAGGCGCAGCAGCCGGTTGACAATGCGATCCTCCAGGATGCGGCGCAGCTCACCCTCGTCGTACCGTTTGGAGGTGACTGCGAGTTCCAACGGTGCTGGAATCAGCGCATCCAGTGCAAGGACGGAGGTCGGTTGGATGTCACGGGGCAACTCACCGCGAGCACCGTCCAGTTTTTCCCGCAGGTCAATCTTGGCGCGGTTGACATCGGTTCCCCAGTCGAAACGGACCGTAAGCTGGCTCATCCCCTCGATGGAGAGTGATTCGACCTCGTAGATGTTGCTGACCGTCGAGACAACCCGTTCGAGAGGTTTGGTCACCTCTTCCTCGATGTCTTCCGGAGAAACGCCGGGGTAGGGGGTCTGGACGATGAGGAATGGAGGAGTGATGTTCGGCCAGTAGGCGATCGGCAGGCCGCGCACCGTGATGATCCCGAGCACCGCCAATGCGGTCGCGAACAGCGCGGTGCCAACCGGGTTCTTCATGGACAACCTGGTGATCTTCATCGACGCAGATCCTCTCGAATGATCACCATCGCCCCATCCTCGAGTGAATTCTGACCGAAGGTGACGACCGCGTCTCCACCCTGAAGGTTTGCACCGCGTATCTCAAGACGGTCGCCGAGATCGGCGATTATCGTGACGGGCATCCAGCTGGCCTTTCCGGTCCGAACGACAAACAGCCCTTTGATCCGTTTGCGTTCCACCACGGCATCACGGGGGACGGTCATCCCCTGATGCTGGTCGAGCAGCAGCTCCAGTTCACCCACACTGTTCGGAAGCAGCCTGTGGTCCGGATTGGGCAGTACCACCTCGCCGGGAACAACCTGTCTCTGTTCGTCGACGTAGGGAAGGATTTTTCGCAACCGAACGTTGTCGAAAAACTGGCCGTTCGTCAGCCTCAGAGTGCCGGTCAATCCGACGCGCAGACTGGGAAGGTCCACTTCGAGGATGTCCGCCCGAAAGACCATCGAATCGTCATGGACGATTTCGAACAGCTTGGTTTGGGGTGTCACACGTGCGCCCGGCGAGATGTAGCGGTGGGTAATCGTGCCGGAAAGTGGCGAGTCAACTCGCTCCGGCTCATAATGGACTCCGGGATCGATACGTTTGACATGAATAAGGATTTGACCGCGACGGACGCGGTCTCCCTCGTCCACGGTGAGGTCAACGACATCCCCGCCGAAGGTGCTGAATACGTCAACATGTTCGGGTGCGACAATCCGTCCACGCACCGGGAGTGTCTGGCGCACTGTTTCCAGTTTCACCCTGTCGATATAAACCGGAATGGCGTCCCTTGGCGCGTCCTTTGCATAAACCATCGGCCAGAGGATGAACGAAACCACAACGGTCAGGAGCATACGTTTATTCATCGAATGCCTCGATGTATGGGAGATATTCCGCGTCGCGCATGGAGCACCATTTAACGACGGCGTCGAACCGGTAGCCCATCAGAGTCAGGCGGGTGCGGCGCAGTGTCCGTTGCGCCTCGATCAGATCCAAGCTCCCGATGCCACCGTTCTTGTAACGGTTCAGGGCGATCGTGTAGCTTGCGTTCGCCTGTTCAAACGACTTCCGGCCGATCTCGATCTGTTGCAGGGCTTCTGCGAGATCGAGCCGGGAATCGAGGATGGATTGTTCGATTTCCGCGTTTTTATCCTGCTCTTTGGCTTGCAGGGACCTGCGGGAAATCGTGATCTCCTCCAGCTTCCGTTTTGTCAGCCATCCGTCGAAAAGAGGAATCGAGAGGGAGACGCCCAGTGACCAGGAATCCTGAAACGCCTCGACATCCGGAAACTGTCCGTTACGAATCACCCAGGAAAAAAACGCGGAGGGCATCGGACGGAGCCAACCCGTTTTCGTGATCTTCTCCTGTTCGGTGTAAAGGTCAAAGGAACGGCGGAGCATCTTCAGCTCGAGATGCTGAAGAACCGCCGTGGACACTTCCGTTGTGTCCAAATCGCCTGGAGGAGATTCCGGAAGCGAGATGTCTGAATCGACGGGTGCGGTGAGCGGACGCCCAAGCAAACGGTTCAAAGCGACTTCCAGACGGTTCACCTGCTTGCGGCGGTTCACGATCTCGCTTTGAGCACCAGACAACTCGACTTCCATCCGCAGCACGTCGAAGTCGCTCGCGAAACCGCCTTTGTACTGGGCCTTGACCAAAGCGACCTGGTTATCGAGCAGGGATGCATTCTCTTCGGCCCAGCGAAGCGCTTCTTTGGCGAGGGAGATGCCGAAATAGGATCTCGCAACCGCAAGAGTGACCGCTCGGCGAGCCTGCTCTTCCGCGTCCCGCGCGGTTTGGGCGTTCAACTCCGCGATGTGGACGGACGCTTGAGTGCGGCCCCAGGTGAAAAAGGGGTAATTGGCGCTGAGCTGGGTGTTGATCTGGTTATCGGTGCCGAATTTCAGCATTCTGCCGGATCCCAGATTCGCTTCCGGGATGTAGGAGGGTCTTGTGTACGATGCCGAAAGAGCGGCAGTCGGCAACAACCCTGAACGCGCCTGCTCAATCTGGATCTCGGCTTGGGAAACCGACTCTCGTGCAGCAAGAAGCGAAGGATTGGAGGACAACGCCTCCTCGACGAGCGAGGAAAGCGGTTCTCCCGCCCGGGCCATTATCGGGAGGACGATGGCGACCAGGAGAATAGCGGCCGTTCGCCATCGGAATGTCTGTTTCATGACGCTTCTCCCTGTCCGAGATCCTGGATCAATTGACCCATCATGAAGAGTGCACGGAGGAGAAGATCCCGCTGCTTTTGCGAAAGGTTCCTGAGAAGCCCCTGCATCGTTTCCCGAACGATCTCACGCCGTTGGGTCTGGTAGCTTCGACCGCGAGTTCCAAAGTCGAGCAACACCTCGCGGCGGTTCTTCGGATTCTCTATACGGGTCAGGTAGCCCTCGCGCACCATTCGATCCACAAGCACAGATGTGGTGGATCGGGCGAGACCATGTTTATCCGCAAGCGCACGGAGGGTGATCTGGGGTGTTGACGAAAGTGTGTCGAGCACCTCGAGTTGCCGCAACGTGAGGTTGCCCAGTTCCGAACGGGCAGGAGCTAAATCGTGAAAAAACTTCCCAATAGCGAGAATTGCATCAGCGAGATGTTCGGAACTGAATTCGCCCTCGTGAAAGGACATCCCCTCTGCGGGAATTGACATCGGCTGTGGATGAAGAGGATCTGTTGTGTCCATCGCATCTCCAAACTGTTTCAAAATACGAATAGTTCGTATAAACGAATATAGCATTCAGGGTGAAGGAGATGCAAGAAGCTGTGAACAGGCTGGAGAACGTCAAAGATGCCGGGCATTTCACGGGTTCATGCCCTGTGGCCTCGTCGGTCCGAGTTTTCCATGACCCCGTCCCATCTGCCGGTTGACCGTGCCGCGTTGGAGCCTTGAAAGATGACACCTATCTTACGGACAAACAGAAACAACCCTTCCGGAGGTGGACGTGCGGCGGATCGCGGTGTTCGGTGGCGGAGACTGGGTGCGCGGAGGGGATGATTGGGCGCTCGGTTACGAGGTGGGCCGCCGGATTGCGTTCGCCGATGCGGAGTTGGTCACCGGAGGGTACGGTGGAGCAATGGAAGCTGCCAGCGAAGGGGCAGCGCAGGCGGACGGAAAGGTGCGTGGGATCGTTCACCTTCCACTCGGGCAAAAGCCACCGAATTCATTTGTCACAACGGTTGAACAGGCAGAAGATTATGCGGACCGCCTCGCCAGGTTGCTTCGAGTGCCGGAAGCAGTGGCGCTTCCGGGCCTGAGTGGAACGTTTGCGGAAATCGCCGCTTCATTTGCTCTGATGCAGAGAATTGAAGGACGCCGGCTTGCTCTTTGGGCGCCATGGTGGCGTTCGTTGCTTGGCGATGTGTTGACGAGGATGTCCAGCGGGCATATGCCGGGTGTCGCCTGGCTGGATGATCTTGCAGGTGTGGAACGCTGGCTTTCCCGTTATCCTGTGGAATAACCGGTCGGATGGGATGATCTCAGGCGCTAAAGAACGGAAATCGATGGCCGTGGAAAAGGCCGCACCGCGCTTTCGGCGGGTACGCTACGCGATCTACGCAGTAGCCTATGCCTGCGCGCTCGCGGCTTTCATTTTTTGGTTGTACGTAAAGGGTGCACCTGCGCACCCGGACCGTAGCGGGACCGCGCGGATTGTCGTGTCGCAGGGGGCTTCCGCGTGGCGTGTGGGTTTTCTGCTCAGGGATGCGGGGTTGATCCGAAGCCCGCGGCGTTTCGCCTGGCATCTCAAGGTTCGAGGTGAATCCGAGAAGTTGAAGGCGGGTGTCTATGACATTCCGCGATCCGCTTCAATGAAGGAGATGGGGAGGAAGATTCTCAATGGCGAAGAAGTCATCGTCGAAATCACCTTCCCGGAAGGGTGGACCGCCGCCCAAATGGCCGGATTGCTGCAGAAAGAGGGAGTCGTCGATTCCACCTCCTTCATCCGGGCGATTCGTGACGAAAAACTGATTCACAACCTGAGTCTTGACCTCACCACGCTGGAAGGATTCCTCTATCCTGAAACCTACATTTTTCGCCTTCGTCGTACGCCCCTGGACGTCATTAGTTCGATGGTGACGGTGTTCCGGGAGAGGGTTGGAGACGACTGGATGCGACGTGCCCAGCAGGATCCATTGGGATTGCAGGGCATCGTCACGTTGGCGAGCATCGTCCAGGGGGAGTACCAAGTTGCTGGTGAAACCCCTGATATAGCCGCGCTTTACAGGAACCGTTTGAAGCAGGGGATGCTGCTGCAGGCGGACCCCACGGTCCAGTACATACTGCCCGAGGGACCGAGACGGTTGACCCTCAGGGATTTGAAAATCAAGAATCCCTACAACACTTATGTCTATTCGGGTTTGCCGCCGGGGCCGATCGACAATCCGGGGATCGATGCGTTGCGCGCGGCGCTCGAACCACCCGACCGTCCCTGGCTCTACATGGTGGCTCGCGGGGATGGCCGACACACATTCACGACCACATTCGAAGACCACCTCCGGGCGAAAAAACGGCTTGACGCCATTCGCCGCCAGGAGGCTCGACGCAAACTTCAGGGAAGTAACTCCTAATGCAGATGCACGGCACCGATCCTCTGAAGGGTCTCAACGAGGCACAGCGACAGGCAGTGGAAGCAACCGAGGGGCCGGTACTCGTCCTCGCCGGAGCGGGGAGCGGTAAAACCCGTGTCCTCGCGCATCGCATTGCACATATCGTTCAGCAGGGCAAAGCGAAACCGTGGCAGGTACTCGCTGTCACCTTTACCAACAAAGCTGCCCAGGAATTAAGGGAACGGGTCGCACGGATCACACCGGGTGGTGATGAGGTCGCGGCGGGGACGTTCCACGCGACGATGCTCAGGGTGCTTCGCCGGGAGGCGGACGCCATCGGTTTTCCCAAGGATTTCACCATCTTCGACACGGACGACAGCCGCAGGTTGATCAAGATCATCCTCAACGAATATGGGGAAGATCGGTTCCGCTCGCGCACGATCCACACGATCATCAGCCGGGCAAAGAACGACCTGATCGACCCGGATGCCTACGAGTCCACCGCCACGATGCCAATCGAAAAACTGGCGGCGAAGGTCTATCACGAATACCAGCGCCGGATCAAACTTCACGCGGCGATGGATTTTGACGACTTGCTGATCCGTCCGCTTGAGCTTTTCCGCAGCAACCCCACAGTCCTGCTGAAATGGTCGCAACGCTGGCGTTACCTGCATGTGGATGAATACCAGGACACGAATCTCGCACAATTTGAGCTGCTGAGAGTTCTCGCAGGACCGAAGCCCAACCTGTTCGCCGTGGGTGATGACGACCAGTCGATCTACGGGTGGCGCGGCGCCCGTGTCGAGAACATTTTCCGTTTTCGTGATGCTTTCCCCGGCTCACAGGTTTTCCGCCTGGAACAGAACTACCGCAGCACCCAGAAAATCCTTGACCTCGCTCACGCTGTCGTCTCAAGGAGCGTTCGCCGCGAGGAGAAAAAACTGTGGACGGAGAAACAGGGTGGATCGACCCCGAAAATCGTCGGAGTGCCCTCGGATCAGGACGAAGCCCGCGAAATCGCCGACCTGATTGGAAGGGAGGTCCTCGCCGGTAGTCGGGCGTTCAAGGATTTCGCCGTGCTCTACCGGACAAATGCTCAATCCCGCCTGTTGGAAGACGTTTTCCGGGGTCGGCGATACCCATTTCAGGTCGTCGGAGCGGTCAGTTTCTACGAGCGGAAAGAAGTTCGCGATGCGCTCGCCTATTTCAAGCTGTGCCTGAATGAACGTGATGACCTGTCGTTACGAAGGATCATCTCGGAGCCGCCACGCGGCATCGGGGCGAACACTCTCGAGAAGTTGATCCATTGGGCAAAGGAGCATGACGCACCTTTGATGAGAGCGCTGGCGGACGTCGGAAAGATCGACGGTGTTGCGAAACGTTCGGCTGCTGCGTGTGTGAAATTCTCGAAGCAGCTCGTGCAATGGAAGAGCGAGCTGGAAAATCTTCCGCTCGAACAGTGGGCTTCGCACGTGCTGGAGGAATCGGGATACCTGCCACGGCTGCGTGAGGAGAAGAGTTTTGAATCGCAGGGACGGATCGACAACCTCGAAGCATTCGTCGATTCATTGGCTGAGTTCGCATCGGATGGTGGATCTCTCGGCGAATACATCGAGCAGGCGGCATTGGCAACCGACCAGGACAAGTACGATCCGGGGTCGGACACGATCCGCCTGATGACGGTACACGCGGCAAAGGGGTTGGAATTTCCGGTTGTCATCGTCTCCGGGCTTGAGAGCACTCTGTTCCCGTTGGCGGGCGAAGACCGTGAGACCGACACGGACGAGGAGCGCAGGCTTTTTTATGTCGCCGTGACACGGGCGCGCGAAGACCTGGTTCTCACCTACGCGAATCTGCGACGGGTGTGGGGACAGATGGACACCCGTGAACCGAGTATCTTTCTTCGTGAGATTCCCGAAGAGGCAGTCAACTGGAAAACCCGTGGCGTAGCGATGCTTGATACATCGGTGGCGGGTTCACGCAGACGTTCCGGACGCAGTTCCGATGATCCGTCTTCCCGTTCGATTCACGGTGAAAGAAGTGGTGAGTACGATCCGTGGGCGGCTCGGCGAAAGAACCGTTCAGCGGTGGATGCGGAGGATGAGTCCGGATCGTCAACGACCCGCTCGCCGGCTCCCATGCAGGATGAGGATGTTCCTGCCGTGCGCGTCGGAGACCTTGTAGAACATCCTACCTTTGGGCAGGGAATCGTTCTGGCAACATCGAAGTGGCGAAACGATATCAAAGTCCAAGTGGAATTCGAAGGGCGCGGTGTGATGTCGCTGATGCAGCGCATCGCCCGGCTCCACCCGGTGAGGGATTTTCGATGAGATGGATCGTGCGGCTAATGGGAGTTGTGTCGTTTCTTCTCCTCGCTGAACTTCTGTTTCCCGTCGGGGTATTTGCCCAGACTGGACGGGAATCGGATTTCCTTTACGCCCGCCGTCTCTACGAGGATGGACTGTACGATCTCGCCGTGGAAGCCCTCGAACGCTACCTTGCGGCCGATCCGGAGAACCCCCACCAGGTTGAAGCAAACCTGATCATCGGCGACGCCCTCTGGAAGGAGAAGAAACTCGATCTCGCACGGCAGGCGTATCAGCGTGCGGCCATGGCGGACCCCGATGATCCGCGAGGCGTTGAGGCGTTGACCAAGGTCGCGGACAGCTATCTGGCGGAGAACGACTGGCTGAAAGCCGCGCGAGCCGAGGAGAGGATCGCCGTTTTCTATCCGAATTCCCCGGCCGCTCCCGCCGCACTGACTCGCACTGCGCGAATCCTGATCGAGCACAACCAGTTCAACCAGGCGGAAGCGCCCATACAGCAGGTACTCCGCCAATATCCGGGGTCGTCCCAGCAGCGCGAGGCCCGGCTCCTCTGGGCACGGGTTCTGGCAGACAGGGGGGAGTTGGAACAAGCCGCCGACGAGGCCGGAGCTGTGGCACGGGCGACGCGTGACGCCGACCTCGCGGTGGAGGCGTTGAGTTTTCAAGGCGAATGGTACTGGCGGCTTGGACGAGATCCTGACGCGGAAGCGGCGTGGCGAAGCATTCTCGAGGGGTATCCGCGTGCCGCAAAAAGGGCGGAAGCACTCACCCGGATGGGGCAGCAGCGATTGCGGATTGGCGATGCGAAACAGGCGGAACCGCTTCTCCGGGACGCCCTCGGCGGCATCCAGAAAGATTCATTGCTGGAACACGAGGCGCGGCTGACGCTCGCCGACGCCCTGTTGCTTGAGGGGAAACCGGTCGAAGCGCTGCTGCATCTGAACCGCCTCGAAGGAACGGTCACGCCGTCAATCTCCTTTCGGAAAGCGCTCGTCCTCGAGGATGCCGGACGTAATGCGGAAGCCATCAGCCTCTATCGGAACCTGGGACAGGGAACCGATTCACTTGCTGCCGGGGCGCGCTGGAGAGTCGCGGCGATGCTGGAGAAATCGGGACGTCCCCGCGAAGCGGCGGAAGCATGGCGCTGGGCCGAGCAGGCGCTTCCTTCCGACCTGCAAAAATCGGAGGCGAGGTACCGCGCTCTCGCTTTGACGGTGGCTATCGAACCGCTCCGGGCGTTGGAGGTAGCGTCCGTGTTCGCGGATGATTATCCCCGCTCGGCACGTGTCGATGATGCTGAATTCATCCGGGCGAAGGCATTGCTTGCCCTTGGGCGGCGCAAGGAGGCGGTGGAGGCGTTTCGCGGGCTTGGAGAAATCTGGCCGGTGAGTCCCTACCACTACGACGCAACTTCACGGGCGGATTACATCGAGACGATGGTGCTCCCCAAGGGCGATCCATCCTCGAAACTCGCGGGTTTGCTGGCGGAGTTTGCCGGGGGACGAGATCGCCGGGATCTCTCCCTGAGACTTGCGGAAGTCTACCTCTTTGAGCTGAAGGATTACTCGGCTGCAAAAAAGCAACTGCAAGAGTTGCTGGCGGATTCGAGTGTGGATCAGGCTCGGCGATTGCAGGCTCGTGAACTGCTCGCCGAATCCCTGTGGCGCAATTTCCAACGGGAAACGCGAGGGGAGGATGGCACCCTTCTTCCAGATGTCGCCGCCCGTCGTGCCGCGGCGAATCGGACGATAACCGACCTGCAGCAATTGCTCCCGAATCTGAGAAACGAGAATCTTCGGGCGGAAACATCCTGGCGGTTGATGAATCTCGAAGCGGATTCACGCAGCGGCCTTGACAGCCTCCTCTACGTGCGCAAGATGCTCCAGAACCATCTTGCAGATTATCCGAATTCTTCCCATGCTGGCGATGCCTATCTCGATCTCGGAAAGGCGTTTTCAAGGGTGGCTAAAGGAATCGACAACCCTGACAAAGGCGATCCATCCATCTGGTACCTTGAAGCCTTCCGGGACAACTACAGTTCACATCCCCGCTTTGCGGAGGGACTGCTTCTGCTTGCGGACCGGTATGCGAAAGCAAAACGGTTTGCGCCGGCCGAGCAGACGTATCGAAGCATTCTTCGCCTCGCTCCATCACCGGAACGGGTCGAGGCGGTTCTCGCACTGCTCAATCCGGAAAAGAGCAAATCGTCCATGGGAATGGGGGAGGAGCTGGAGTGGGTGCGGACTCACGCCTGGTATCACCCCGATGTTCAGTTGGGCCGCCGTCTGCTGGTTCAGCGTTTGATGGACGATGGCCACTATCACGAAGCTTCCGATGAGCTGGTGGCCTTGGGCGAGTTGAACATGGATTGGGGAGCGGGTCTGGTGATCGAGGGGGCTCGCAATCAGCAGTTGGCGTGGTACTGGGGTCAGGTGTACGAAGGATTGCATCAACCGGAAAAGGCTCGCGACGAGTATCGCCGCTACCTTTCACGGAATCCCAGCGGACCGGACGCCGATCAGATACGTCTGAAACTGGCGGAACTGAGGAAGCGTCAGGGCTATCCCGACGCGGCGCTTCGGCTCTACCGCCGTCTGCTTGCCGATGCGTCCGATTACCGGATGCGGGAGGCGGGGCTTCGTGGGGTGGCAAACATTCTGTTCGACCAGGGGCAGTACGAAGCCGCAATGAGAAACGCCGAGGAGATCGTCCAGACAAAAGGTACAGCGAGAGATACCGCCTTCGTTTACGACGAGATGGCTGTCATTTGCCGTTATCGCCAGGGACACCTGGATGAAGCGCGCAAGCAGGCCAACGCCTTCCGCAAGAAGTGGTCACGGATGGATGGACTTTACGACGTCTCCGCACGGTTCGAGCTGGAACGCGGAAAGTGGCTCTCCAAGGACAAGAACTATCCGGAAGCCGAGCGGAACTACAACCGGATCTTGAAGAATTACAACAACAGCAAATGGGTGCCCTACGCGAAGTACGAGCTGGGCCGTGATCTCCTTGAACAGAACCGGACCGATGATGGAATGAAACTGCTTGCAGAACTTCCGCCTCGTTATCCCAGGCATCCGATTCTTGGGAGGGTGTGGTGGATCCTGGGAAATCAATACGCTCAATCCGGAGACATCATGCACGCGGTTCAGACGTACGACAAGGTGCTGACGGATAGTGCCTATGTGGACGTCTGGCCTTACGTCCTGGTCAATCAGATCCAGGCCTATCAGAACGCCGGATTCTACGCCGGAGCGTTGCAGGCGGCACAACGGTACCTCGAACTGTATCCCGAGGCTCCCGACGCGTTCGATCGCCAGATGGATGTCGGTGTGATGTATCTGCAGATGGGGCAGTATGACCTGGCGATATCGCAATTCAGGAAAATCCAACCGCTGGCGGATGTGGAGGATGAAGCCGCCATCCAGTTCTACGTCGGTGAGTCGCTGGAAAAATCCGGACGACTTGCCGAGTCCGTGATTGAATACAAGAAGGTCGATTACCTCGGAAAACGGACGAAAATGGAGTGGGCGATCACGGCGCTGTACAACGCCGGACGAGTGCTCGAACGGTTGGGTCAGACCGATCAGGCATTGAACATGTACCAGGAAATTGTCCGTCGGGAGGGACTGGCAAGCCCCTTTGGACGGAAAGCCCAGGAACAGGTGGATCGTTTGCGTGCGAGCAAAAGGTAATCACCCCGGAAGAATGAAAAACATCATAGCTGACCTGAAAAATCAGAACTCTTTCGTTTTTCGCGATCATTTTTGATAAGAATGGAAGAACATGAATCGCCACAGGGAAAACCGCGCATGAGTGAAAAACGCCTGATATCTGTTGTCGGGAAAGCCTGGCTTGAAGCTCAGGTGGACGCAGCTCTGCACGAAGATCTCGCAAAAGCGGGGGATATCACCAGCGCGGCGACCGTTCCGGAAACGCTTCAGGGTTTCGCCGAGCTGGTTGCGAAGGGCGATGGGATCCTCTGTGGGCTGGATTGGGCGATCACCTGTGGTGACCGGACTGACCCGCCTGTCACTTGGGAATTCCTTGTCAGCGATGGAGAATCCGTACATCCGGGTCAGGTACTGGCACGGATTTACGGTCCGATGCGCGGGGTCCTGATATCGGAACGCACAGCACTGAACGGTCTTGGCCATTTGTCGGGCATCGCCACGGCTGCGGCAAAGACCATGGAGCTTGTAAAAGGGACCGACGCACAGGTGATCGACACCCGGAAAACCTTTCCTGGATGGAGGTTGGCGGAAAAATATGCGGTCCGATGCGGAGGTGCGGGGAACCACAGAATGGGGCTTTATGACGAAATCCTGATCAAGGAAAACCACATCGAGGCTGCGGGTGGGGTGAAAAACGCCGTGCTCGCTGCAAAAACGTGGCGTGAACAAGATGCGTCACGTTCCAACATCCCCATCGAGGTGGAGGTGCGCGATCTCGATGAATTTCGCGCAGCAGTGGAGACGGAGCCGGATCGTATTCTTTTGGACAATTTCGCTCTCGATGTCATGCGTGAAGCGGTAAACTTGGCAAAAGGACACGTTACGCTGGAAGCGTCAGGTGGGATTACCATGCGGACGCTCGCCGAGGTGGCGGCGACTGGAGTAAACCGAATCTCGCTCGGTGCACTGACCCATTCGGTGGTGCCGCTGGATATTTCCCTGCTGGTACGCAACACGACAAAGGACAAACCCTCAACCGGGACTTAATTATGAGTGACTCGAAATCCATCGGTCGATTTACCTTCGTTCTGCATTCCCATTTACCCTACGTCCTCAGCCACGGAAACTGGCCCCACGGCATGATCTGGTTGTCGGAGGCGGCGGCGGAGACCTACATCCCATTGTGGCGAGTGTTTAGAAAGCTGCACAAGGAGGGACGCAAGGTTGCAGTGACGATCGGATTCAGTCCGGTGCTGACGGAGCAGCTTTCTGACCCGGTGTTCGTTGAAGAATTCAAGAGATACCTGAAGCAGAAAAAAGACGCAGCATGGAAGGACAAGGAGCAGTTTGCCAGGGAGAAAAAGAAACACCTGGCTAAGCTGGCTGACTTCTGGCACGGTTGGTATGACAAGGTGGAGAAGGATTTCAACGGTCCCATCTCCCAGAACATCGTCGCGGCCTTCCGCAAACTTCAGGATGACGGCGCCATCGAAATCATCACCTGTGGGGCAACCCATGGCTACCTCCCGTTGCTTGGAACGGACGAAGCGGTGAACGCTCAAGTCGCCCTCGCCGTTTCCAGCTACGAAAAGCATTTTGGACGCAAGCCGCGAGGTATCTGGCTCCCCGAATGCGCCTACAGGCCCGGCTATCATTGGGTAAATCCGACTCAGCCGAAGGACAAGGGCTTCGACCGGAGGGGCGTGGAGCAGTTCCTTCAGAAATACGGATTGCGTTATTTCATTGTCGACAGCCACCTGCTCGAGGGTGGAAAGGCGATGGGCACTTATCTGGCCCGGTTCGAGGGGTTGAAACTACTCTGGGAGCGTTCCCAAATGTCCATCCGGGAGCACGAAACCGAGGTGGATGAAACGAAGGAGCCCTATCGCATTTACTGGGTCGATGGCACTGTCGGGAAGGATGAGCCGGTGGCTGTTCTGACCCGTGATCCGAAAACCAGCCTCCAGGTCTGGTCGGGCGAATGGGGATACCCAGGGGACGGCAGCTATCTGGATTTTCACAAGAAGCATTTTCCCGGAGGGCACCGTTACTGGCGTGTGACACAGGCGAAGGCGGATCTCGGCGATAAGGAGGAATACTACGTCGAGAACGTAAGCGACCGCCAGGAAGAGAACGCAAACCATTTTGTCCATTTGCTTCATGACGTCCTCAAAAAGGCGAGTGCGGAACCTGCGGATCGCCTCGTGGTGAGTCCATTCGATACGGAACTGTTCGGTCACTGGTGGTTTGAAGGCCCCGGCTGGATGGAGCGGGTGCTGCGTCAGGTCGACAGTTCAGAGTACATCGAAGCGGCTCATGGCGGCGATCTGGTCACAGCAACGGACGAGGCGCCGGTGGTGGCGTTGCCGGAAGGGTCGTGGGGCGAGGGCGGGTTCCATTACGTCTGGTTGAACGAAAAGACGGAGTGGTCGTGGCTGTTGATCTACGAATGCGAACGGCAAATGAGCGAACTGGCGCGCAAGTACAAGGGTGCGTCCGGAGAAATCCGTGAAATTCTTCAGCAGCTTGGACGTGAATTGCTGCTGCTCGAATCGTCCGACTGGCAATTCCTGATCAGCACCATCGCCGCGGCGGATTACGCGGAACTTCGCATTCGAGTTCACTACAACGATTTTCAGTTTATCCGTTCATATTTGGAGATTGTCGCATCCGGGGAGGAACCCATGTATGAGGACCGTGAACGGTTTGCGGCGATCTGCCAGCGTGATTCCCTGTTCATGGATCTTGATCCTTCTCTCTGGGCGTAGGAGGTGCGTCGATGGCGGAAATGAGGCATGATCCTCTGCACCGGCGTTGGGTTGTCATTGCGCCGGAACGGGCGCAACGGCCCACGGATTTCAAACCCCACGGCGAGGAGGCGAAGGGGGACGATCCATTTGCCGAGGGCAACGAGGATCTGACTCCTCCGGAAATCTTTGCGATCCGTAAACCGGGTTCAAAGAAAAATGGACCCGGCTGGACTGTTCGTGTCGTTCCCAACAAATACCCCGGTTTTCGTGTGGAGGGCGAGCTTGAGCGGTCAGGCGACGGACTCTACGACCGCATGAACGCCCTGGGAGCTCACGAGGTGATCATCGAGGGACCCCGCCGCGACGAGGATATGACCCAGTTTACACCGGAACATCTCTTCGACCTCGGGTTGGTGTGGCGTGAACGGATGACCGACCTGATGCGGGACATCCGGCTTCGCTATGTCCTGTTGTTCAAAAACCACGGACGCATCGCCGGGACGAGCCTCACGCATCCGCATTCCCAGGTGATTGCTACGACGATCACACCGAGGATGATTTCGCACAAACTCGAGGCGGCACGGGATCATTACAACACCCGCGAACGGTGTCTGATCTGCGACATGATTCAGCAGGAGCTGCGCGAGCGCAGCCGGATCGTGACGGTCAACGACCGTTTCATCGCGTTCACTCCCTACGCCAGCCGTTTCGATTTTGAGGTCTGGGTGATGCCCCGATACCATCAGCACGATTTCCGGCAGATTGGCGACGAGGATCTGAAAATCTTCATGATCACTCTGCAAGAGGTTTTGTTGCGGCTGCGAACGGCGCTGAACGACCCCCCGTGGAATTTCGTGTTGCAAAGCGCGCCGAACAGCGAGAGCGATATTCCCCGACCGACGCATTGGACCACCCTGAAATATGATTGGCACTGGCACGTTGAGATTACCCCGAGGCTGTCCGTCAGCCAGGGATTTGAATGGGTGACCGGTTTTTTTATCAACACCACGACACCGGAACAGGCAGCGGAAGTCCTGCGAGCCATCCGGTTGTAAAACCCTCAGGAGGCGCTCATGGGAACGTCCCGCCCCGAGGCAAGCATTATTACGACTCACAAGGGTCCGCCAGGGATTATCGATGTCCTGCGGCTTTCACTCGAGGAACAGTCCTTTCCATTCAAGCACTTCGAATGGGTTGTCGTCGATGACGGGAGCGAGGAGGGAGTGCCGGAGTGGTTTCAAACGTACGAGGGGCCGCTGACGATTGTGCCGATCCAGAATATCCGGACGCTGGGTCGATCGACTTCCCGCAACCGCGCTGTTCAGGCGGCACGTGGGAAGATCCTCGTTTTCCTCGACAGTGACATGACGGTCGTTCAGAACTGGCTCGCCTGCCTGGTGGAATCAGTGGAAAAATCGGGAGCCGTGGTCCTCGGTAAAGTGAACCCTCATTACACGCTTCCGAGGACAAAATTCGTCCAGTACATCCATTCCCGTGGCGCTCAGAAGCTGAAGGATCGGGAACGGTGTCCGGGACGCTATTTCTCGACGAACAATTCCGCGATGCCGGCGGAGATCCTGCGGCGGTTCAGGGGCTTTGACGAAACCTTTATCGGATGGGGCGGGGAAGACCTCGAGATGGGGCTTCGGCTGGAACGCGGTGGGATCAAATTCAGCACCGATTTCCGGGCGAAAGCCTTTCACCGTCATCACCGCGAGTGGCATGTGATCGAAAAACAGTACATGGAATACGGCCGTCATGGCGTGCCGTATATCTATGATTTATATGGAGATCATGAAAATATTCTCGGTCTGGACAAATTGCAGTCGCCACTGGAGACGAGAAGTCTCGGTGGGGCGATCAGCCGTCTGATGGTCAGGATGTTCAATCATCAATGGGCGTATAAAATCGCGCGTTCCTTTGTTGTCCGGTGGCCTGAGGGTCCCTGGCCTGACCGGTTGTTTGACTTCCTGTTGTTTTATCTCTACTCTCGTGGCCTGGTGGAACGGAAAAAGGGAACGGTTCAGTGAGCTCTTCGGCGACGTTGATCGATGGCAAAGCAGTTTCGGACACGATCTTCAAAGAAATTCGAGAAGAAGTTGCCCGCAGGGCACAGCAGGGAAGACGGCCCGGTCTGGCGCTGATTCTCGTGGGCGATGACCCCGGCAGCCAGACCTACGTTGGAATGAAACACAGGCGGTGCGAGGAAACTGGCATCCTCTCGGTGATTGAACGGTTGCCCGCGGACACTTCGCAGAAAACCCTGCTCGCCAAGGTTCGCCAATTCAACAGTGATCCGAGATTTCACGGCCTGCTCGTCCAGTCACCCTTGCCGGAGGGATTGGATGATGATGAGGTCGTCAATGAGATCGATCCGGAGAAAGACGTTGACGGTTTCCACCCGGTCAATGTCGGCCTGCTCGCCCTGAATCAACCCCGCTTTGTTGCCTGTACGCCTGTGGGAATCCTCGAGTTGTTGGACCGCTACGGTGTGGATCCTTCAGGCAAACATGCTGTCATCGTAGGCCGCAGTCATATCGTCGGAACGCCGATGGCTCTGCTGTTGATGCGCAAAGCCAAAGGCGGAAACTCCACAGTCACTGTCTGCCACAGCCGGACGGTGGATCTGGCAAGCTACACACGGCAGGCGGACATCCTGATCGCGGCTATCGGGAAACCGGAATTCATCAAGGGGGATATGGTAAAAGAAGGTGCGGTGGTGATCGACGTGGGGATGAACCGAGTGGAGGATGCCACGAAGAAAAAGGGGTACCGTCTCGTCGGGGATGTGGTGTTCGAAGAGGCGAAAAAACGGGCATCCCTGATCACGCCGGTGCCGGGTGGCGTCGGACCGATGACCGTTGCAATCCTGTTGCGCAATACCCTCGAAGCAGAGCAGAGGTCATATAAAGCGAACTCCTCTCGCTGAGAGGAGTTCGCTGTCTCACGTTCACCCTTTGCATGAAGGGGGTCCGTCGTTCTATTGCGGCATTCGGGATGGAGCAGACGAGTGCTTCCCGTTCCGAATCACCAGAGATTCATGTGGTTCGCCAGCCAATCCACCAGTTGCTTGTCCTCAAGACCGCGTGTCTGACCCTCTGACACCCACTCGAGTGCATCCTCGTAGCTGACATCATCCGGCTGTACATGCACCCGGAAGCGGTCAAAACGGTCAACATCTTTCACCGCTTTCTTCATCTCTGACTTTTTCAGGTACAAGATGAATTTCGCTCCTGTCGAACGAATGCCATCGAGTTTCTGATCGCTGGTCTTGTCGAACTGTTTCAAGTCGCAGATGAGGTAAAGCTGGGGTCCAACACTGGTGAGAAACGCAGGTGCTTCATCCCAGGCTTCGAGGGGGAACTCGACCTGAACGGTTCCTGTTTTCAGCGCTTGCACCATTGTCTTCTGATCGGAGGTGATTGTATCGCCCTCGAGCCATTCCGGAGGATCCAAGATACACACCATGCCCAACCCTTCATCCGCCCATTCCAGCACCCTGGTGGTGTCGGACGGGGACAACTGATCGCCGTTGATACCGATGATGACCGTTCCGAGCGCTTCCCTCGCATGGCTCAAGACGTCTTTCAAATCTTTCCCCATGAGAATATCGTCTCGGTTTGAGACGGCTTTTTGTTGTTGAGCAAGTATCGTTATAAAAGCGGCATGATCGTTTGCTGAAACGGGGTAAGGGAATTCAAGCACCGTTCCCAGGAAACCTGACAGTGCACGTTTTTTTGCAGCGTCAAGATCGTTATCGATGGAAGACGATGCGTCCACCCGAACGAAAGAGGATCCCCGATGCCAGACAGTTCGCTGGGCCAGATGATGGTCCGCCAGCGGTTGTTCCACATTGGCGATTTCGTTGATCCAGGTTGATGTTGTCGTGATCGTTCCCGCAATGGCTTCGGGCTGAATGGTCTGAAAATTGTCATCCGGGCGGTGATAAAAGGGATGCTCGCCGGAGGACCAGATCGTGTAAGCGGGGATGCCGGCGTTGCGGAACGGTGCATGGTCGGAGGCTTCACCCCCCCAGGCACGTCTGGCGTTGTAGAGTTTTTTCAGGCTATCGGGCAATGTCGAGAACCAGGGCTCCCAGATTTCCCCGGTCAGGTCAAATCCGCCAAATCCAGTCAGACCATCGCCTCTCCCCACCATGTCAAGGTTCAACATGGTGACATAGGCGAAGTCCTTGGGAAGCTGCGGAACGAGTGCCCTGCTGCCGAGCAGACCCTGCTCCTCGCCGCCGAAATTGCAGAATATGAGCGTTCGTTTCTGCGGATGAGCGGCATAAAAACGGGCCAGTTCCATCACAACCGAAGTGCCGGAGCCGTTGTCGTCCGCACCGGGATAGACCTGTCCGAGGGCGTTTTTTCCGATGTGATCGCCGTGACCTCCGACGATCACCGCTTCGTTCTTCAGTTTCGGGTCCGTTCCGGGGACGATGCCGGCAACGTCATACCCGATCGCGTTCTCGATTGGCTCGAAAAGAAAGTCAATGGACATTTCGCGGTCGAGATTGAAGGCACGCGGATGCTCCTTGATACTCTCCTGGTAGCTGTCCACGCTTTCCCCGCTGTCGAAAAGCAACAACCTCAACGTTGCATCACCGATATATCCGCTCGGGACCGTGGGGGAGTAGGCATCCGCATTGATCGCCGCGCCGTTCACAGGCCATTCCTCCTGGTGGAAGAAGACCGCCACCGCACCTCGCCGGATGGCTTCCCCGAGCAGATAGGATCGTTGGTTTTCTCCGCTCCAATCTTCCTTGCTGTTGGGAGGACCGCGAAAGACCACGACAATCCGTCCCGTCACATCCGTATCTCCGTAATCGTCCCAGCCTTTTTCGGGGCGGCTGATCCCATGTCCCACGAGGCTGACTGGCGCCGTCAGCGTTGCGGAACCGCTGTTTGTGCAGGCCGTGAAATCCTCGCCGAGACGAAGGTGGATCTCACCGTAACGGGGGTCCTGCATCGTTATTTCCGCGCGTACTTCTCGTGTGGCAAGCATCGGGAAGGGGACAAGAATCTGCCCGTCGATCAGGGGTTTCAGTCCCCATCGTTCATATTGTTTCGCGATCCACGCCTGGGAGGAATCACCTGTCGGCATCCCTGTTTTTCTCCCTGCGAAGAGATCCGGGTCCGCCAGAGTTTTCAGGCAGGCCATTGCGCTGTCGGGGGAGGGTGACGTCTGTGCGAAAAGAGGGACTGCGAGAGTGAACAGGAACAGTGAAACAATACTGAGGCGGATCGATGTTAAGCGACTCATAATGCCTCCAGTGCGATGATTCGTGTGTTAAAATCCAAAGCTACGGTGAGTCTCGGCGGACGGCAAGCGAAACGGTCGTTGACACCGTGTAGAGGTTTCCGTACGTTAAGCGGTCTGTCAAACGTGGCAAACGCCTTCAAGCGGAGGGCCTGTGAGCGATAAAACGAGCAAGAAAAGGGAAAAAACAGGGAAACGGCTGTTTTCCTGGCCCTTTGGACGGTTGAATCTGATCGTTCTCCTCGCCGGACTGGCGATGATCGTGATTGGTTTTGTTTTCCTCGGCCAGGGGGGCGCGGATAGCGTTCAATCTCTCACAGTGGCTCCGATCCTGCTGCTGACTGGATACCTGGTGTTGCTGCCCGCGTCGATTCTCATCCGTGATCGTAAGAAAACGGGTGGGAAGGACGTATCCAGGGAAGCTTGAGCGGGCGATTAACTCAGTTGGTTAGAGTGCCACCCTTACAAGGTGGAAGTCGCTGGTTCGAATCCAGCATCGCCCACGGTGGGGAGTCTCGAGAAGCGGCGGTCTGGCGGTCTTGCGCGAGACACCTCGAGAACCTACTTTACGCGGGCTTGCGAAGTGACGCAGGCGCAGCGGTTTGGGGCAGTAGCTCAGTTTGGTTAGAGTGCCGGCCTGTCACGCCGGAGGTCGCGGGTTCGACCCCCGTCTGCCCCGCAAAATCATTAGCCCTGTCGGATTTTCCGGCAGGGTTTTCTTGTATCAGGGGTGTCATTGCCAGCCATCACGTCTGTTTGTGATGGCGAGGCAATCTCCAATACTTTTTGACGCTGTGGAACTGATTTGGAGATCACCGCGCGATGCCAAACCGCGGCATCGCTGGTGATGACACCTCTTTGTCATTGCCCGGCTTGACCGGGCAATCCAGAGACTCTGAGTTTTGTTCAAGGATTGTGAAACCCGGGACTGATCCGCCGGTGGGCGGACAAGAGTCCCGGGCCACCCGGCCTCAGTGCAGTGATGAACCAACGGCAAAACGGCGAGATTGCTTCGCTTCGCTCGCAATGACATATAAAGGGAGCCTTCACGACGGTATTCACGGTTGCCTGGATGCTCCTTTATCCCTTGTCCCACTGAACCCCCGCATACTACCTTCCCTGCTGTCATTTTCAGAAGGTGTGCGGAATCCATCGCGCACGTTTCCCCACGCCACCAAGGACTTCAGATGACAACAAAGACGGTTGCTGGTGCATCGAAAACCCAGCATTTTATCGACCTTGAAAACAAGTACGGCGCCCATAACTACCACCCACTGCCGATTGTCATTGCGAAGGCCAAAGGAGTCTGGGTAACCGACCCCGATGGCAGGAAATACATGGACTGCCTCGCCGCCTACAGCGCCCTGAATCAGGGATACAACCACCCCCGGATCATGGCAGCGGCACGCGAACAACTGAAGACGGGCGTGACCCTGACCAGCCGCGCCTTTTACAACACGAAACTTGGCGAATTCCTCGAGAAAGTCTGTAAAATCACCGGCCATGACCGTGCCCTGCCGATGAACACCGGCGCGGAAGCCGTGGAGACGGCGATCAAACTGGCCCGCCGCTGGGGCTACCGGGTGAAGAAGGTCCGCAAGGGCCAGGCACAGATCATCGCCTTCAACGGCAACTTCCACGGCCGTACGACGACCATCGTCGGCTTCTCCTCGGCTGAAGATTACAAAGAGGGATTTGGACCGTTTACGCCCGGATTCAAAATGGTGGATTACGGCGACATCGCGGCGCTGGAAAAGGCGATCACGAAGAGCACTGTCGCCATTCTGATCGAGCCGATCCAGGCCGAGGGCGGCATTCTGATCCCGCCAAAGGGCTACTTGAAGAAGGTCGCCGCGCTCTGCAAGAAGCACAATATCCTGTTGATCGCCGATGAGATCCAGACCGGTCTCGGGCGGACAGGGAAGATGTTCGCGATGGATCACGAAGGGGTGAAGCCGGACGTCTACCTCCTTGCGAAGGCGATCTCCGGGGGATTCATGCCGGTCAGCGTTGTCACCGCCAACAACGATGTGATGAGAGTCTTCGATCCGGGCAGCCACGGCAGCACCTTCGGCGGCAATCCTCTCGGTGCGGCGGTGGCCGTGGAGGCGTTGAATATTCTTCTGGACGACAAACTTCCTCAGCGTGCCGCCGAGCTGGGTGAGTATTTTGTCCGGGGATTGAAAGCGATCAAGAGCAGGCATGTCAAAAGCATCCGTGCCAGGGGCCTGTTGATCGGCGTCGAAATCAGACGTGAGTCCGGCGATGCACGTCCCTTCTGCGAAAAACTGATGGAGAAGGGCATTCTGGCGAAAGAGACTCATGAGAGCGTGATTCGTTTCGCCCCGCCCCTTGTGATCACAAAAGAGGAAATCGACTGGGCGCTGAAACGTATCGCTGCTGTACTGACCGACGAAGCGCCTGTTGAACGCAACTGATACGTACTTGATTTGGATAGAAGATGAACAGACTTCATACTCTTAACGTCATCCCGACACTACCTGAGAAACTGGAACGGCTCCGGGAAATCGCCATGGACCTGCACTGGACATGGCATCCAGACGCGGTTGAGCTCTTTGAACGGCTCGATCCTGAATTGTGGGTTGAATCCGACCAGAACCCTCTCTGCATGCTCGCCGCTATCGGTCAGGACAGACTCGAGGAATTGGTGAAGGATGAGGGATTCATGGACCACCTGGAAGGGGTTTGGCAGGATTTCCAGGATTACCGGGAGGAGAAAGCCTGGTTCTCGCAGCAACACAAGGATACGTCGAATCTCCTCGTAGCCTATTTCTCCTCGGAATTCGGTCTCCATGAATGTCTCCCGATTTATTCGGGCGGACTAGGCGTGCTCGCCGGCGATCACTTGAAGGCGGCGTCCGATCTGGGGGTGCCGCTCGTCGGTGTCGGATTGCTGTACCAGCGCGGCTACTTCCGCCAGTATCTGAACGCCGATGGGTGGCAGCAGGAGAATTATCCGAGCAGCGAATTGTTCTGCATGCCGGTGGAGCTGATGCGGGACGGGGAGGGCAATCCCCTCGCGGATCGCGTGCTGATCGGCACCCGTGACGTGGAAATTCACGTTTGGCGGGCGATGGTGGGACGCGTGGAACTCTTCCTGCTCGATACAAATGTCTTCACCAACCATCCCGACGACCGTCAAATCACCGAGGCCCTTTATGGCGGCGACACGGAAATGCGGATTCGCCAGGAAATATTGCTCGGTATCGGCGGCGTTCGCATGCTGAAAGCGCTTGGCAAGCAGGCGACCGTATTCCATATGAACGAGGGACACTCAGCGTTCCTCGCACTGGAACGCATCCGTGCACTGATGGCGGAGGAGAAATTGACCTTCGCTGAGGCGCGCGAGGCGATCCGGGCGTTCACGGTGTTTACAACCCACACACCTGTTCCGGCTGGTATTGACAAGTTTGGACAGGATCAGATGTACAAGTATTTCAAGGAGTTCATGCCGCAGATCGGACTCGATAAAGAGTCCTTCATGGAACTTGGCGGGGTACCAAGAGGCAAGTCGGATGCGCCTTTCAACATGGCGATACTTGCCATCGGACTCTCCGCATTCGTCAACGGCGTGAGCAAACTCCACGGCGAGGTCAGCCGCAAAATGTGGTCAGACCGGTGGCCACTCGTGAGCGCGGAAGAGGTGCCGATCCACCATGTGACAAATGGTGTGCATGCACGTTCCTGGGTTTCCGCGGAGATGAGCCACCTTTACGACCGCTACATCGGGAAGCGATGGCAGGAAGATCCCCGCGATCATGAACTTTGGGAGCGGGTGGAACGGATTCCCGACGAGGAACTTTGGCGCTCCCGCGAACGGATGCGCGAACGTCTTGTGATTTTTGCCCGGAGCCGAGTGAAAAAGCAGTTCGAGCGCCGGGGGGAACCGCTTTCGTCGATTGAACTTGCCAAGAACCTCCTCGACATGAAAGCCCTGACCATTGGTTTCGCCCGCCGTTTTGCAACTTACAAGCGTGGCAGCCTGCTGATCCAGGATCCGGAGCGTCTCATCCGTCTGCTGAACAATCCAGAACGGCCTGTGCAGCTGATCTTCGCAGGAAAGGCACACCCCAAGGACGACCCCGGCAAGGAGATGATCCGCGAGATCATTCACTTTGCCCGTGATGATCGGATCCGCGACCGGATCGTCTTCCTCGAAGATTACGATATGAATGTTGCGCGCCATCTTGTTCAGGGCTGTGACGTCTGGTTGAACACGCCCCGTCCGCCGATGGAAGCTTCAGGCACGAGCGGAATGAAAGCAGCCGTGAACGGCGTCCTCAATTGCAGCACCTTCGATGGGTGGTGGGTTGAGGGGTATGATGCTGAAGTAGGGTGGAAGATCGGAAACGGCGAGATGTACAACGATTTGGAAGTTCAGGATAAAATTGAATCCGAGTTGCTTTACGACCTGCTGGAAAAAGAGATCATACCGCTCTTTTACAGCAGCCGCGGCAGAATCCCCCTTGAATGGACAGCCACGATCAAACGAATGCTCGCTCGCCAGTGTCCCTTTTTTATCACCACGCGGATGGTCAGCGACTACTCGTCACAGGCGTACGTCCCTTGTCACGAGCGGGCGCTTCACCTCGCGGAAAATGGCTATGTCAGGGCGAAAAACCTCAGCAGCTGGCAAGAACGAATTCGCGGGCTCTGGTCCGGTGTTGAGGTTGTTGAAGTACGCGGTGATGGCCAGCAGCAGTTAAATGTTGGCGACAGGGTTCGCGTGCAGGCGAGAGTTCGACTTGGTGAACTCGATCCTTCCGAGGTTCAGGTAATGGCCTGGCACGGCAACCTGGGGGGTGAGCGGACGATTACCCATGCCCACAGTATTCCGTTGGCCCACATGGGAGTTGCGGATGACAAAGTGCATGAGTACGAGGGACATGTTGAGTGCACCGATGCCGGACAATTCGGTTATGCCGTCCGGGTTCTGCCATATCACGAAGATTTGAACAACCCTCTGGATCTCGGATTGGTTACCTGGGAGTAGAGGCGAGACCAGCCAAGTGGAAATGTAGTTTGCATTTGCAGGATGGGATTGCTCAATGAAGGGAAGCGCGGTACCTTTCCCGTGACATCAGAGGAAAGTGGGTGAATGATGAGCGCCAACGATAGCGCAGAACTTTCGTCAGGTGATCTCCCCGGCAAGGACGACAAAACGGCAAAGGAGCAATTGACCGACGCTGCAAAACGTCTTGCCGTCGAATGGATTCCCTTTCATCGTAAACAAGCGGATGAGGCAACGCTGATCAAACGGGCGTTGCGCTCAACACCCCTGTTCGAACGAGTCAATCGGCGGGACTGGAAATTGATCAGCGATCTTTTCCACGTGCGCCGTTACGATTCGGGGGAAGTCATCTTCGAGAAGGGAACACCCGGGTTGGGGATGTATGTCATTGTCGAAGGCCGGGTGAAAATCATCAACGAGGAAGAGGGGCATGAGGTTGTCCTCACGGAACTGAAAGAGGGTGATTTCTTTGGAGAGATGTCACTGATTGACGAGGTTGAACGGAGTGCGGGAGCAATCGCATTCAGCCAGACCAAACTCGTCGGCCTCTTTCGACCCCAGTTGCGTGAACTGATGAATCACCGTCCCCGTCTTGGCAACATCATCTTCGAGAGACTGGCGAAGATCGTTGTCCAACGTCTCCGTCAATCCAACCTGATGATGGGTGATGAGATCGGGCGGCATCGGGAAGAACTTGCGAAAAGCAAGGCGGAAGTGGAAACACTCGCAAAAGCGCTGGAAGCCTATGATACCGCTGGAGGCTCGGAATAAGCTATGAACACATTGGCTGAAAGCCCAAAGAGCCGAAACCCACTCTACCGGCGTCTTGTGCTGCTGGCCTTGTCGCTTGTGCTTTTCTATGGCTTTCTTCGTATCCTGCCTCACATTGAAGACATCATCACGGTTCTCATCATCTCAATCGTTCTCACCTACGCCTTTCGTCCACTTGTCGATTACGCAGAAAGAGAGGGGATCAGCCGGGTTGTTTCCATCCTTGGCATCTTCGCGATTGTCATTGGACTATTGATCCTTTCTCTCACATCGCTGGTGCCGATACTTATTACGGAAGTTGGCACTCTTGTTGAGCGATTGAACGAAATCGACCTGGCGAAGCTGCAAGGTAACGTCATTGACTGGATGCAACAACGGATGCCGGGCGTGATGACGTTTCTTGATGTAAATGAAGGGCAGACGGATCAGATCATTCAGCGGTTTCGTGACTTTTCGGCAACGTTCCTGCAGCAATCCATTGGTGTTCTCAGTGGAGCCTTCAGCGCACTCAGCCTCGCCATAGTGGTTCCCTTCATCGTTTTCTTCCTGTTGAAGGATGGGTCTGCATTCACCCGCAGCTGGGTTCGCCGGGTTCCGAACCGTTTCTTTGAAATGTCGATGTCCCTTGCCCATCGCATGGATCGCCAGCTTGGAAACTATATCCTCAGCGTACTGGTCGAATCGCTGATTGTTGGCGCACTTGCGTGGCTCGCCTTCGCTCTGGTCGGGGTGCGGTTTGCGCTGATTCTCGGAATTCTCAGCGGCCTGTTGAATATGATCCCGTTCTTCGGCCCGCTGATCGCATGGATTCCGACGACGATTGTTTTCGTGCTCACCTATCAGCCCTTCGGATTGGGGCTTTTCTGGATGGCGGTAGTGCTGATCGGCGTGCAGATGGTTGATAACGTCTTGTTGAAACCGCTTCTGATTTCACGTTCACAGTCAGTTCATCCGATCACCGTTCTGCTTGTGGTTTTGATTGGCGGGAGGGTGGCTGGCCCCATCGGTATGTTCATTGCCGTACCCTTCTTCTCGATCATCAAGGTGATCGTTGTCGATTTGTACGAACACCTGAAAAACTACCGGATTATCTGACGTCTCCCGGTGTCGTCGGGGCTCAGACAATGCGTGGTTCCCAACCTGAAGACCCCTTATTTTCCACCCTATGAGCGCGTGTGCTATTGAGTGACAGTTACCTAATTCGAATAAGCGGTGGAGGGACGATACATTTCGACACCTGAATTAGGCAACTGTCACTCAATAGCACTCCAGCGAAACGAATCTGATAAAAGCGAGACAAACGTGACTGCCGAAATCGCCCAGCCTTTCCCCGGAGATCCCGAGGTGAATGCCGAAATGGCCTATGCGTTCGGGCTCGATTCTCGGGAATATGAGCGCATCCTTGAAATCATCGGACGAACCCCAACGTATGCGGAGCTGGGCGTGTTTTCGGTGATGTGGTCCGAGCATGCGAGTTACAAGAATTCCATTCTCGAATTGAAGAAACTGCCTCGAAGCGGTGGCCGCCTGCTCGTCGGAGCGGGGGAAGAGAACGCGGGGCTTGTGGATATCGGGGATGGCCTCGCCGTCGCTTTCAAGATCGAAAGCCACAACCACCCCTCGGCAGTTGAACCCTACCAGGGCGCCGCTACAGGTGTCGGTGGTATCCTCCGGGATGTCTTCACCATGGGTGCGCGTCCCATCGCACTACTCAACAGTCTGCGGTTTGGCCCTCCCGGGGATGACCGCGTGCGTTTTCTTTTTGACGGCGTGGTTCGCGGCATCGCGGATTACGGCAATTGCATGGGAATCCCGACCGTTGGCGGAGAGATCTATTTCGAGGAATCCTACCGTGGGAATCCGCTCGTCAATGCGATGGCGGTCGGCATCGTGCGGCACGACAGGGTTATGAGTGCCGCCGCGAAGGGCGAAGGAAACCCGGTGATCTACATCGGCTCCTCGACCGGTCGGGACGGCATCCACGGCGCCACCTTCGCCAGCGTCGAACTCTCGGAAGAATCCCAGAGCAGGAAGAGCAACGTTCAGGTCGGCGACCCGTTTACGGAGAAACTGCTGCTCGAAGCGACGCTCGAATTGTCTGAATCAGGTGTGGTGGTCGGGATCCAGGATATGGGGGCAGCCGGACTGACCTGTTCTTCCAGCGAAATGGCGGCGAAAACCGGCGTCGGCATTTTCCTCGACCTCGACAAGATTCCCCGTCGCGAACAGGGGATGTCCCCTTACGAAATCCTGCTTTCCGAATCGCAGGAACGGATGCTGCTCGTCGCTGCCAAAGGCCGTGAGGAAGTGGTCTATGCCATCGCCCGGAAATGGGGACTGGAAGCGGTTCAGGTGGGAGTGGTCACATCCGATGGGAAAATGAAGGCGGCGCAGAACGGCATCCTCACTGTGGACATTCCCGCGGAAGTCCTCGCCCTGGGTGGAGGCGCTCCGGTGTACGAACGTGAGGCGGAACGGCCGAAAGTTCTCGACGAAGCGACAACACTGCAACCGCTGAGTGAACCGGAGGACATTGCCACGGCTCTGACGACCCTGCTGGCACGGCCGAACATCGCCAGTAAACGGTTTGTCTTCCGCCAGTATGACCACATGGTGATGGGCAACACACGTGTGTTGCCGGGAGTCGGTGATGCCGCAGTTGTGCGCGTCCCCGGTTCGAACAAGGCTCTCGGGATGGCCACGGATTGCAACGGTCGCTATGTGTATCTCAATCCCCGTGCGGGAGCGGCGATGGCGGTTGCGGAGGCTGCGAGAAATGTCGCCTGCTCCGGAGCGTTGCCACTCGGTGTCACCAACTGCCTCAATTTCGGCAACCCCTACAAACCCGAGGTTTACTGGGTGTTTCGTGAAGCGGTGGCGGGAATGGGGGAGGCGTGCCGGGCCTTGGATACCCCTGTGACCGGTGGAAATGTTTCATTCTACAATGAGAATCCAACGGGTGCCATCTATCCTACTCCTGTCATCGGTGTTGTCGGATTGGCCGAGGATGTCACTCGCACGATCGGCATGGTTCTTCGTGAAGAAGATCTGCACCTGTTGTTGATCGGAGCGGACTCCATTTCATGGGCGGGCAGCGAATGGCAAGCGGTGCACCAGGATTCTCCCAGCGGTGAATTGCCACCGTTGGATCTTCAGCTTGAATCTCGTCTCCAGAAATTCATGGTCGCAACGATCGCAGAGGGACGGATCGCAGCGGCACACGATATCTCCGAAGGCGGACTGGCGGTTGCTCTCACGGAAATGGCAATCGCTGATCCAGGATGCCGGGTAGGAATCACAGTGGACTGGCCGTTTTCACCCCTGGAACTCTTTGGGGAAGGACCGTCACGGGTCCTCGTTGCGGTTCGACCGGAACATCTTGAAAAGGTTGTTTTTGCCGCGGGTATGTCTGATCTTCCTGTGCGCAGGATCGGTGTTTCAGGGGGGACGGATCTGACATTTGCGGAAGGGGTTGCTGTCCCTCTGGAAGAGCTCGCGAAGGCCTGGCACGGAGGCTTGGAACGGGGATTGGGGCATCAATCCTGAACGGAAAATCGTTCAAAATTCGATTCTGCACAGGCAGGAGGAGGGCACCCGTTGCAGGGCACGCCTGAAATGATGCGGCTGCTTTTCGCACCGAGAAGCACGATCCGCTGGATTCTCAACCACGATCCCAACTACGGAGTCGCGATGATCGCGATTCTCGCGGGGATCACCTCGGCGCTGAGATCCAGCATCCTCCATGGACTCCATCCGTTGCCCGATCTTGTGGGCCATTCCGACCTGCTGGATGAGGTGATCGCCTATGGCATCGGTCCTTCTGCGGGGTTGTTTCTTTCAACGGTGACGATCGCCCTTTACGGTGCTCTCCTTGGGATTGTTCTCATCTGGGTGGGTTCCTTCTTCCTGCGGGTGATTGGTAGAATCTTCGGGGGAAAAGGAAGATACATTGAGGTGCGCGCAGCGCTCGCCTGGGCATTCGTTCCCTACACATGGTTATTTCCGATTTACCTGATCTACGCAATAGTCCACCTCGTGGCATTGAGAAGTGCGAGTTTTTCCTATGGAACGGTGTTGCCGTGGGACACTTCGATGCCGCTTGCGCTTCTGTTGGGCTTTGACTATCTCTTCCGTTTGCTGGGATTTGTCCTGCTCGTCCTGAATCTGTCTGTGGCGTTGAACGTCGATTTGAAACGGTCATTTTTCGTGGCGTTTCTCATCGTCGCGCCGCCGATTTTCTATTTCGCTCCCTGCCAGGGATTCGGATTCTGAAGGAGTCACCATGGCTGTCTGGAAGAAGAGCGTCACGGGAGAAGGAATGGGTACGCCTCCCGCCGGTTGGCAGGCTGTTCTTGCGAAACTTTTCGGCACGGGATTGGGCACCGGCTATGCTCGAGCCGGGCAGGGAACCTTGGGCAGTGCACTGTTTGTGCTTCTCTGGATCGTTCTCGTCCCGGAGCAGATCGTCTGGCAATGGGCTGTCGTGATCGTTCTCCACCTGGTTTCCATACCGCTGTCGGGATGGGGAGAACGAATGTGGGGGAAGGATCCGGGCCGCATCACTATTGATGAATTCGCTGGGCAGGCCATCGCACTGATCGCCGTTCCAAAGGTCTGGCCCGCGCTGCTAGCGGCGTTTCTCCTGTTCCGAGTGTTTGACACCTTCAAATTCCCCTTCGTTCGGCGTCATGTTGAGACTCTTCCCGGTGGGTGGGGGGTTACCCTTGATGACACCATCGCCGGAATCATCGCCCGTCTCCTGATGATTCCCGTTCTGTATTTTCTGACTGTCTGAGCTAAAATCCTGACAATCGATTTCCGGTAGTATTGGCATGCTGTCCAAGCTGCCAGCGCCTGTTGGTGCGAGTAATCAGGGACAGTTCCTGAAAGATTCTGGGGACTGTCCCTGATTACTCTGAGGGGATACCCCGCCGGGAGGGCGGGGAATATCAATGGTGACAACGGTTTTGCCTACTTCTTGTTCAATTCCGCCTCGATCAGAATATCGACCATGTTGTCAGCGACGACACCTCCACCCTCGATGCTTTTATTCCAGTTTATACCAAAGTCCAAGCGGTTAATCCGTGCGTTTGCGCTCGCCGCGATTTTTGTTCCGCCAAACACCTTCATCGGGGGAGTGGGACCTTCGACGTTCAGCGTGATCTCTTTGGTCACTCCGCGGATCGTCAAATCACCGATCATCTCGAGGCTGTCGCCGACCCTGATGACCTTTTTGCTGACGAATGTCATCAGCGGGTACTTCTCGACATAAAAGAAAGCTTCACTCCTCAGATGGTTGTCGCGGTTGCTGTTGCCGGTGTTGATCGAATTGACGTCGATAGTAACGCTCACGCTCGCATTTTCCGGATGCTCAGGATCGTAATTCACCGAACCGCTGAAGGTGTCGAATTGCCCCCAGACGTTCGCGATCATCAGGTGTTTCACACGAAATTTGACCTGGGTGTGTGGCATGTCAAATTCCCATTCAGAGGCGTTGGCAGAGATGGCACTACCCAGGAATACGACAGACAACAGTGCATGAATCGTTCGCTTCATGAGCCCCTCACGGAGGTTGATGAAGAATGTGGTTAGCTTCTTTATCACATGTTCGCCAATGATTCTCGGACGACTGGAGGGTGGAGTGTCCACCCCAGTTTTTTCGCCATGTTTCCGAGGATGTCCATTTCTTCCACGGAAAATTCGGTGAATGCCTCAGCGATCAGCGCGACATGTCCAGGCAACAACTCCTCGAACAGATCCTTTCCGGTTTTGGTCAGCAATACTGTCATTTTCCGACGATCGTCCTTGTCACGAATTCTGCTGACGAGTTTCTGCTTCTCGAGGTTATCGATCACCATGGTCATGTTTCCGCTGCTCTTGAGAATCTTCTGAGCCAGGATCGATTGGCACATCGGGCCGAGATGGTAGAGAGCGTCCAGAACGCCGAACTGACTGATCGTCAACCTGTTGTCGTAGAAGGTTCTGCTGACATGACCGATCAGCGAGTCGACTGCACGAATCAGCTTGATGTAGGTGCTGAGCACTTTCCTGTCCCTCAGGGACCCCTGGTAATGGCTGGGCATAGCATCTCCATCCGTAATTGCTTAATGTTAAGCTATTACATTTTTATTGTTAGGCCAACCGAATGTGATGAGACGGAGAGCAGGGAGAGCAGCGGTTGAAAACGAGAAACAGCCTCATGCTGACACACATGAGGCTGTTTTTTGCGATGTTTACAAAAAGTTCAGGCGTTCATATCCGACCATTTCTTCGCCATCTGGTTAAAGATGATCAGGGCGATGATCGCCAGCACTCCAATCGTGGCGATGGGAATCCAGACATGAAACTGGGGGTTGTAGGTGTCCCAGAGCAGCCGTGTGGCATCGCTTCCGCCAAGATTCAACGTCTGTTTCAACGCCTCAAAGGACTCCGTTCGTGGAATCCCGAGCAGATGTTCGAGCTGACTGGGACTTCCGTTCCACTGTCCGAGTTTTCCCTCGCCCAACGCCGTGTGTTGGAGCAGGTATTTCTGCGCGAGTACCGCCTTGTCGCCCCAGCGTCCATAGAGCCATCCCGCAAGCTGGCTTCCAACGAAAAGACCAATGCCAACCGGAATGTTCACATAGCCGAGGTACAGACCCTTTTTGCCGGGAGGGGCGATCAGGCCGAGGTATTCGTTCTTCTTCGGTCCGGTAAGCATCTCGCCGAGGGAGAAAAAGACGACTCCGAGCAGGAAGACCGAACCGAGCGTGGTGAAACCGGCGACGAGGATGCCGCAGGTGGCGACGGTCATTCCGATCACCATGGCGGAGAGAGTCCGCATCTTGCGAACGGTCCATGAGACCGGGATCATCAGCAGGACGATCAGCGCGGCGTTCAGGTTGAGCAGAATTTCCTGTGGCACCTGAGGGCCACGGTCCGTGAGCACCACCCAGCTTCTCGGCAACCAGCCGCTATGCTGCACCCCGGCAGCGAGAGCGCTTGAATCGATCCAGTCCGTGATGAAGTTGGGATGCAGATCCCAGAGCTGGTACATCATCAGCCAGAAGCAGCTCATGATCAGCAGCCACGAGATCAACCGTGGCTCCGCGATGTTTTTCATCGTATAGACGAAAACCTGCAGCGGGGTGCGGGATTTGTCCGCGCCCGATTCAAAATCCTTGAAGGTGAAGAGCATCAGGTAGTTCAGCGAGGTGATGCCCGCCGCGACCAGGAACAGGAGTTTCCAGGAATACTCATGGCGAATGAACGCTGCGAGCAGCGGTGCGATGGCCGCGCCCACGTTCACGATCCAGTAGAAGATACCCCAGCCGAGCGAACTGTTTTTCTTGGAGAGGTTCTGCGCAAGGCTGCCCTGCAGGGATGGCTTGAAAAACGCCGTCCCCGACGCGAGGATCATCACAGCGGCGAAGAACCCCCAGAAGCTGTGCATGTAGGCCATCAGCACATAGCCGAGGATGTTCATCGACACGGAGAAGACGAGGGTCTTCTTGTACCCGTAACGGTCGGCATAACCGCCGGTGACCATCGGCAGGATGGATTGGAACACCCCCCACCAGGCGTAGATGTAGCCTTTCTGCAATGCGGTGAAATGGAGGCCGTGGACTTCATCGGCCTGCATGATGTAGATGGCGACTACGGAGCGGACGAGGAAGTAGGCCATCCGCTCCCACATCTCCATCACGTTCAACATCCAGTAGCCGAAGGGAAAACCAAACAGTCGAAAACTGCCCTGATTCTGCGGCGTGGGCACGGTCGTTTCACTCATTGATCGTCACTCCGTCGTTTTGCGGTCCAATTCCGAATTTCCGCGAATCTAAGCCATGCCTTGAAGGGGAACAAGCGAAGGAGAGGTGGGTTTGTCATCCCCCGGCTTGACCGGGGGATCCAGATATTTTTCGATTCTTTCGTTTCCCTTGGATTGCCCCTCAAGCCGGGCAATGACATAAAGGGGAGGAGTGCTGAACAAGCATGTATGAAACGGCACCAGCAATCAACGATTACGGATGTAGCCAGGGAACAGAGTGACAACGCCGACGAACAAACCGATAAAGATCGGCTGCACTCCGAAGGGATAGCCTGTGCCATAGGAGCCGAGAAATGTCCAGACCGCTGCCGAGACTCCTGCGAGAAGCATCGAGACGCTCACCCAGGGATCGCGGAACCGCACCCTTTTGCGAAAACTCGCGATCAGGGGCAACAGCAGCATCGGAGTTCCAACGGAACCGAGGTCGTACCAGATTTTGACGACCGACTCTTTCCACAGTGCGATCAACACGGCCAGCAGTGCGGAAGCCAGCAGCCCCCACTGGATGCGCCGGACATCCCAGCGTAAATGAGTCCCCCGTGCCCGGGCGACCAGATCGCGCCCGAGTGTCTGGGCGGCGAGAAACCCGTAGGAATCCACCGTCGACAGGATTACTGAAACCAACCCGAGGAGAAACAGCCCGGTGACGCCCGGCGGGAGTACTTTCGCCGCCAGCAGGGGGTATGACAGAAGCGGATCGGCGCCGGGTCCGAGGATCGCCCTCGCGTAGAGCCCTGAAAAACTGGTGAGAGCGTCGAAAAGCACCCAGAAAAGGATCGAAACGAGGATCCCGCGTCGTGCGGTCCGGGAATCCCGGGCGGCGCTGCAACGTTGATGAAATCCGGGGTTCACCAGGGTCGATAGCGCGATCACGTACCAGACCAGCACCGCCCCGATCGGTAACCCGCCGTTCCACGTCAGATGGTCCTTCGGGAGGTTTGATTTCAACCACGTCAGTCCGCCAGAGTGAATCACCGCGAACGTCAGCAACAGGATAAACCCGATGTACATCAGCACGAATTGAACCGCATCCGTCCGCACGACCGACCGAAATCCCCCGAAAGCGATGTAGATCGTTGAAAGAAGCGTTCCGATCACCACCCAGACAGCGAGTTGTCCTCCGAACGTTGCCTGCAGAAGAACTCCGATCATCAGCACATAAGCCGCGGGAACAGTCATGACGAAGACAACCCCTGCGCCGATCAACGCCGGGCGCCGTCCGAACGCCTTCTCGAGCTGGTCGGAAATCGATGTTACGCCGGAGATCCGGATCCGGTTCGCAAGGAACAATGCGTAGAGCAGCGCCGCAAGGTAATAGGGCACTCCGAAAACGAGCCAGTTGCTGATTCCATAGGTAAACGAGTATTCGCCGACTCCGAGGATGCCTCCGTACCAGGTCGAAACGAGAGTTGCCACGAAAGCAGGCAGGGTCAACCGGCGACCGGCGAGCAAGTACTCACTTTCATCACCGTGAGCCTCGTTCCGTGTCCGCCAGGTGACAACGACCAGAAAGAGGATGTACCCCGCCAGCAGGATTCCGTCGATCGGATGCAATTTCAGCATGTGGGATCCCAGTCTCCCTTAGAACAACGCACTGAGTCCAAGGAAGACATTTCGTGTGGCGCCGACGTAATAATAGTTCTCCCCGTAAACGTAACCGGACGTTTCGTACTCTTCATTCAGCAGGTTGTTCACCCTCAGATTTGCCTCGAGGGTCGCATAGGGGATCAGGCGAGGCAACCGCAGGGATGCTGAGAGACCAACGACGGTTGACGGATCGATGGTACGATCCTCGCTCTGCGTGTTGTCAAGGTATTGCTTGCCAAGATGCTGCACATCCACGGTCACCTGTGCATCACGAATTCGGTATCCCACCCCCACGGACGCCATGATCGAAGGAAAAAGGGCGATCCTGTTTCCGTCGAGGGTAACAGCGTTCACTCCGACAAGATTCCAATCGTCGTCGTAGACCGCTTCGTTGACGGTGTAGTCGGCGAGCACATCTGACGAAAGGGTCAGATAGAGCCACCCGATCAAGCCGCGTTCCGGTTTGCAGGAGGCTTCCAGTTCGATGCCGCGATGCAGCGAGCGTTTGGCGTTGTCGGTTACCGGCGATCCGTCACGAATTCCGCCCGCGGGAACGATCTCGTTGTGAAAATCCATCCAGTAGCCATCCAGTTTCAAATTGACGTCGTTTTTCATCCAGGAGGCGCCTACCTCCAGGTTGACCACCCGTTCCGGGTCGATGGATGGGTCGCTCCATTTGATGTAGCGGACCTTGGAACCTGACCGCACGGTATCCGGAGTCTGGAAAAGTGGATCGACACCCAGATCGTCCGGCCCCGACCAGACATCCCAGTATTCGTCATTGACCGGAGCACGGTGGGACATTGCTGCTGTCAGGTAGGAAGAGAGCTCTCGGGTGAATGAGTAATTGAGGCCGATTTTCGGGTTGAGGAATGTGTAATCGACTGTGAAGCGATTCAGTTGATCCCCTTTGAAATTCCCCTCGGCGTACTGGCGGAAGATGTATCGCTGCAGGCGCATTTCCAGGTCGCCGATTACTCGAAGTTTATCAGTAAGGATGTGGTTTTCCTGAACAAACAAACCACCTTTGTGGACCTCTCCAGCATAATGATAGTAACGGTTCCTCGGATCGGAGCCCTCGGGGGGATTGTCCGCCCAGATCACGAATCCTTCATGTTTTCCCGTGTAATACTGCCAGTCCCCCCCGAGTTGCAGGGTTCCATTCGGGTGTTCCCAGGTGGCGCGGGGCGTCCAGCCGAAGTGATCCTTGTACACCCATTTCTGGTTGACAAGATCCGTCTCGGTGACAAGCGATCCATCCCGGGTGAAGGGCTGGTATCCAAAATCGAACAGGTCTCGTCCATCCTTGAATTGCTCATAGTAACCGACGCCGTGGATGTAGAAGAGGTTGTTTTCCACCGTCCAGTGTTCGGACGGTTGCCACTGGTGCAGAAGCTCGTAGTGCGGCTGGCTGAAATTGTCGATGGTGTTGTCGTAGGTGATCGGGTTAAAGCGGCGATTCGCTGCCAATCCGCTCTCGGGTGCGGCGTCCCATGCCGCCTGTGTCACCTCGACTCCACCGTAGACGTTGATTGTCAGTCGGGTATTGTGCCCGTAACGGACTCCCGTGAGGAAATAACTCCAGAGGTCAGCGGCGGAACGGTCACGGTAACCTTCGGACTGAATCTTCGAAAATCGTCCATAGAATCCGTAGGTGTTGTTCACGATCCCGGAGTTGTAGGCAGCGCTCCATTTCCGCGTGTTGAAACTTCCGATGCCTGCGTTCACTGTGATCCCCGGGTTGTCGATTCCCGGAGTGAGGGTGACAAGATTCAACGAACCGCCGAAACCCTCGCTGCTCTGGTTCGAAAATCCTACGCCCCGCTGAAGCTGAACGTCCTGCAGGTTTGCCGCGAGATCGGGGATGTCCACCCAGTAAACGACTCCGTCCTCAGGGTCGTTCAGGGGGATGTTGTTGATTGTGACGCCTACCCGCTTGTGGTCAAATCCACGGATCTTCAAGTAGGTGTAGCCGATCCCTGTGCCCGCCTCGGAGTAGGCGTAGACGCCAGGCAGGTTCGAGAGCAGGGGAGGGATATCCTGCGCCCAGTACTGTTCGCGAAGCTGTTTGCCGCTGAGATCGGTGAACGATGCGGGCGTTTCACCCTCCGTGGCGCGCGATGCGGTGTACACGACATCGCTGGAACGGAGGATGATCGGTTTCAGGGAGAGGGTGATGGGGGAGATGGAGGTATCCGCGATGACGGTCACCTTCGCCACGCGGTAGCCCAGGTAGCTTGCGGACACGGTGTATTTCTTCCCCGGCTCAAGGCCCGCAAGAACAAACGTTCCCTGTTCATCGGAAGACTGGCTGCCACCCATGACCCTGGGATCGACGAGAATGTGTGCGCCGGAGAGCGGTGTTCCGGTCTCCGCGTCGCTGACAATTCCAGTGAGGTCAGCCGCCACGGCAGTTGTTGTGAGGAGAAGAATAAAAATCAGGAATAACAAATGGTTACGCATGCTTCCTCCTATTTGGCGTTATGCCAAAGGTGGCGAGCATGCCGGGCATAAAAGGAAAGTCCCCGATCACTGCCGGGGGCTGAGGGCCAAACGGGTTGAAATCAAACCGCCCTTCCTTCGCCGGCATTACCCGGATCAGGTTCACGGGTGTGTTCTCAGGCCCGCTTTTTCGCGGACCACCCCGGAACGGTACTGAATTACTTTACGCGTTTTCCTGCTGGTTGTCAATGGTTGTTGGGAATCGAACCGTCTCTCATTTCCTGGTGCCGTTTCAGATTCGGTTTTAGTGCGTAGCAGAGGTAGGGCGGCCGTCCCTGGCCTCCACACGGGGACGGATTACGCCAAAGGGGAGATTCTGGATGGGGAATTCAGAGTTCGGGGAGATTTCGAGGAAACTGCGCATTTCATGGATTTTTTACTTCCGGCGTCATGACCTCTCCGCTTACTCCAGCTTGCAGTGATTGATGAATGCAACGGCCCTATCTCTCGGACCCGTCTCACATTTTGCCCGGCAGTATTCCCATCGATTGAAGATTGCTCCGTGGTTCATCGAAGCTGCAGCTCCCATATCCGATTACGAATTCCGATCGGGCTTTGCGGAAATCGGCGATGGAAATCCGGAGTTCTCTCCAACCAACTTCCGTTTCATCAAGATGGAACGCATCGAGATCCCGTTCATCGATAATGTCACGGATTTGGAATTCGTCGAGTTTCAGAGTATGAACCAGTGCTCCCGCGACGAACACGTTGATGAAGCCGTGCATGTCAATGCCGAAGTTATCCCGATACTGGCGCAGAGGATGGTGCAGTCCTGCGGTAAACTTCATTGGAAGATGCGACCGAGCGGCGGAGTATATCGCACCGGCTACGAAATCGGATGGGGGAACATCACCCGCGGTAGTTCCTCCGCACCGGAGTTTGAATCCAAGCGCATTGTCCAGATCTCGATCCCGGTTCAGGCGTGACAGTTCCGAAATCAACGCGTTGAACCGCTGACGCCAGTTCTTCCGCCAGGAGGCTTCGATGAAGATCCGTGGCTGCGCTTGCAGAGAGCTTTCAAGACGATCGACGACTCCCGCGAGAATGTCTCCCATGCGCCGGGAAGACACTCCCTCGAGCACATCCTCGGGAAGACGGACCTCGTACCTCTCGATGCGAACGTAATCGCCGTGAATCTCGAGAAACCGCCGGGCATCCATCAGATCCTTGTCAGATCCGGAAAGGAAATCGCCCATGGCGGTCCCACCGCGGCCGGTGATGGTGAATCGGTAGGGAGGATTGGTATAAAAATGGCCGGAATGGTCCGCAAGTTCCGATAGGCGATTGGCCGGGACAACAAACGTATTGATCATCCACGCGTCGGGAGAGAGGCGGTAGGTGGCGTACGTCTGGATAGCCTGTTCCATGGACAATTCGGCTGGCGGGAAAAGACCCGCATAGTCGATCAACCCATCCATCAACGCTCGAATCGAAGCGACTGGTTGCTCCGTCTGCAGCATGCCCTCCTCCACCATCTGTGTGTGGAAAGGTACCCGTACCAACTGTTCCGGGCAATTGAACTGTCTGAACGTCCCTCTTTCCGGGAGTTGCGTGACGAATGAAGTACAGGTGTCGCTCCCGTGTCACGGTGCGAACCCGATCCAATCACCTTGTTCTCCATTGACCGGGTTTCGCGTGCCATGTGGGCTGCGCAATAAGAAAGAGTAAAATCTGATGTTATTCTAATAATAACAGTAGTATATATTCACTAAATGCAATCCCTACAGGTGGAGACCGGGTGCAACAACTTTTAGAAATGACCGTCCTGTTTCTGGCAGGATTCTTGCAAATGGATTGCCAGAAGTGGTTTGCTGCCGTTTGGCTGGAGTCCCGGTAAATGCTACCTTGTCGCCAACGGCAGGCATGAATCAGGAGGAAGGTATGTCGAGGGGACGTTGGCTGATTGGAACGTTGGCGGCAATGCTTTGTGCCGCACCTCTCTTGGCTCAATCGGTGTCGGAGTCGATGGACAACGCCGGCACGATTGATTGGAGCAGTCAATGGGTGCGTGCTCGCGGTATTGCAGTGCCGGGAGGCGTCGGGGGGCGTGCGGGGCAGATTCGTGCCGCTGAGCTGGATGCTCTGCGCCAGATCCTCGAGACAGTGAAGGGGATGCGGCTCTCGAGCACGACGCTGGTAGAGAATTACATGCTCTCGTCCGATGTCATCCGTACGCGGGTCGAGGGCGTGGCGCGAAATTTCCGGCGGGTGGGTGATCCCGTTTACATGGATGACGGGAGCATTGAAGTAACGGTTGAAATGGCGTTGACCGGGCCGGGAAAACTGTATGATGCGGTGCTTCCGCAGCAGATGGGCGGCGCACAGCCGGTCTTTTCAAGTCCTCCGAGCAACGTGGGGAATGGGAGCGCGTTCAGCGGTTTGATTATCGACGCACGCGATTTGGGTGTGCGTCCGGCAATCTCTCCCCAGATCCTGGATGAGCATGGCGATGTCATCTATGGTAGCCGTGTTGTCGACAGGCAGTGGGCCATTCAGTACGGTCTGATGGGGTATGCGAAGGAACTCGAATCCGCCCGTCAGGACGACAGGGTGAGTCCAAATCCACTCGTCGTCAAGGCGATTCGCGCTACTGGGGCGAACCGGACGGATGTGGTGATCGACGACATGGAAGCACGCATTCTGCACGGGATTGCAAAAAACTACAATTTCCTTCGCCAGGGCCGAGTCATCATCCTGGTGGATTGAGAGGCCATTATGCAGGCGACCAAGAAAACGATTTTCACACTGACCTTCATCTTTCTGGTTGCAGGGTGCGGTCCGAAACCACGCACCAGCGAATCGGTGTTGGACAATCCTGAATTTCATGTCAGCCAGGGGATGAAACTGCTCCAACGTGGCGATTTGAACGACGCCGAATTGTCCTTCCAGAAGGCTCTTGAATTGGACAATCGATATACTCCCGCGATCAGCGGTCTCGCCCTGGTGAAAGCGTCCCGGAAGGATTACAAAGGAGCTTTCAAGGAAGCGGACGACGCCGTCGAGTTGAACAAGGACTCCGCGTTTTCCTGGGCGGTTCGTGCGCGTGTGAAAAGTCTCTGGCGCAAGGACGATAACTGGGCCAATGACGCCAACGACGATTTCAAGAGAGCGTTGAAGCTCGATCCGGAGAATGAACAGTATCTGTTCTGGTACGGGCAGGCGAAAGAGTGGCAATATGATTTTGCCGGTGCGACAGAACAGTTTGGCAGGATCATTGAAAAGAAGGGTGAGTACACGGCGCGTGCCGACCAGGAACTGGCTCTTGTCCAGAAGATCCTTCGCGCTGCTCCCGGAAGCCGTCTTGGGATGAAGATTGCCCTGCTGAGCGAGATCACACGGGCGGATCTGGCGGTCCTCTTTCTTGAGGAATTGAAGCTGCGCGAAGTGTTCGACAGGCTTGGCGAAAAGAAGTATGACACCAACTACAAACCGCCGACCGATCCGAACGAGTCCGGAGAATCGGAGAGTTTCGGTGTCGACGTTCCGACCGATGTTGTTGGCCATTGGGCACGCACCTGGATCATGCAGGTTATCGAGACGGGAGTGATGGAGCCTGATGCGGATGGGAAATTCTATCCGGACGAGAAAATTACCCGTGCGGAATATGCGTTGTTGTTGCAGAACATCCTGATCACAGTCATGCACGATCCGGATCTGGCGACCAGGTACATCGGAGAGGAGTCGCGCTTCAAGGACATGCGCAGCGGCACGGCTACGTACAACGCCGCCGCCCTGGCGGTGGATCGCGGAGTGATGCAGGCGACGGTTGAGGGAACCTTCGATCCAATGAAAACGGTGAGCGGTGCCGACGCCTTGCTGATTATCCGCCAGTTCCAGAATCACCTGAGAATGACCTTCTGAGGGAGTCAGAAAAGAACATGAGCTTGACATGCCGGGGGGGGATGCCCTATCCTATGTGCCGATCGCGGGGTGGAGCAGTCTGGTAGCTCGTCGGGCTCATAACCCGAAGGTCGTGGGTTCAAATCCCACCCCCGCTACAAAAGGAACGTCCGGATGAGTCAATCCGGTCGTTTTTTTTTGTTCATTTCTTCCGGAGTATCGTCCTGATCCTGAATTGTGGGTAGAGAATGATCCGTGTATTGCGTTCATCTATTGAAGTGGAAACGATTCAGGTTCCTTCGAACAGGACAACCCGATAACGTATCATTATTTCGTTTCGTGAATGAATCAGGGTGCTTTCCTGACCCAATGCAGGTGTGAGAAGGAAATGCTCGAATTTAGAGCAACATCTTCCCTTGGGCGTTTGTTCTTCCGATCTTTCCCGCAAACCTTCACGTCTGAAAAGCAATTACCTGGAGGACGTTTCCCCATGAAGGCACGCAGCACTGCGATTCTATTAGCCGTACTGATCTTTTCCATCTCAGCGCAGGCACAAAACCTGCTTGAACAACGGGCTGACACCCTCGCTGCAAAATTGGAAACCATCCGCTCGGCAAAACAGGAAGTCCTGGCTCCCTCACTGCTCGGTGATATCGAGAAAGCAATTGATCGGGTTCGCAAGGATCTCGAGAAAGGGAAGAAGCCAGGGAAAATTGCCTCCTCGCTTGATGAGGTCGATCAGAGTATGCGCGAGGCAATTGGGATCATCCGGAAAGGGCTGGAAATCTTTCAGCCGGTACTGGATGCCCGCGATGATGCCATCTATGCAAAAGCGGAAGAATTTGCAAAGGATGGATGGGAGCGCGCGGAAAAAGAGTTTGGTGGTGCTGTTTCCAATCTTGAGAAAGGCAAGGACGACAAAGCCAAGGAGCAGGTTGCACCGTTGACGAAGCTGTACAGGGATGCGGAATACAATGCCATCAGAAACCAGCTTGTCATTCCAACACTCCAGTCGCTCGAGGAAACAGAACGCTCCGATGTATCGAAGTACGCTCCGGAAACGTTGAAACGTGCGCGTGCCCATGTCGCGAAAGCTGAGATTATTCTGAGCCGAAACCGGTATGATGTGGAATCCGCACAGGATGAAATCAATCTGACAACCTACGAGATTCGTCATGCCAAATACCTGACGGAAATTGCGAGGCAGTTGGAAGGGAAAAAGGAAGGTGTGGAATCACTGATGCACCAGATTGAAAGCCATTTCGATGCGGTAGCCAGTGCGATTGGCTACGAGGCGAAATACGACAACGGAATGGAGGCTCCAACAAGTGATGTTGCCAGCCAGCTGCGTGACGCCGTCACCGGTGCAGGTGCGGAAAACAAGAAACTCCGTGATCAGTTGAAACAACAGAAAACGTTTGCGGACAGCATTCGTGTCGTTCATCGAGCCCTGGTGGATTCCATGGAGACATTGAACGATCTGTATGAAATGCAGTTGCTGAAGAGCGAAGAGATGCGTGCAGAAAAAGCCAGACTCGAGCAGAAAGTGGCTTCCATTCTTAATCGCTTCACCACTAAGAATGCAAAAGCAATGGTTGAAGGGGATGACATTGTGTTCGAGCTGACCGGGTTGAAATTCGCACCAGGTGATGCCGCTCTTGCTCCCGGCGAGAATTCACTCCTTGTGCAAGTCGCCGATGCTGTGAGGCAATTTCCAATGCACCTTACTTTCCTCCGTGGGGCTCCCATTCCGGCCAATGCCTCTGCAGAAGCCGTAGAAAAAAGCCGAAAACAGGCCCATGCCGTGCTTGATTACCTGCACGCACAAAATGTGCTGGTTGTGAACGAGAGTGCTCTGACAATGGCGGAAGGGGGCAAGGCACCAGAGAATGTTCCTGCGGCGAAAGCCACGATGAGTGATTCAACAGGTGCGATGAAGACGGAAACCGCCGCTGGCGATTCGATGAGTTCTGAAGAAGCGAAAACGGATACCACTGCGGTATCTGCCGAGTCGAAGATGGTGGGACCGCTGCAGATCGTTATCACGAAGGCTTTGATCTTCGATTGATCGTCCGGCATGAGAAATAAAAAATCCCCGATCCTGAAAAGGATCGGGGATTTGTATTTGTGGCGATCTTAGCGATCGTTGGGATCCAGAGCTCTTTTCGGGAATGGCTTTATCTTCGGTTTCGGCACCTCATAATCCTTCAATTCCTGAAGGATCACTTCGATTCCTTTTTCGAGCTGGGGGTCATGTCCAGCGATCACGTCCTTCGGGATCTGTTTCACCTCAATGTCCGGTGTGACGCCTTCGTTTTCGACGATCCACGTTCCTTCCGGGCTGAAAACGCCGAACGAGGCGATCGTAACAGTACCTCCATCCATCAAGTCGGGAGAATCTTCGTATCCCACAAGACCACCCCAGGTCCGCGTTCCGATCAACGGTCCGAACCCATGCCTGCGGAAAGCCATCGGCAACCAGTCACCGCCGCTGCCAGATTCCTCGTTGATCAGCATCACTTTCGGGCCGTAGATCGACGCACGAGGGGAAGCGTAATAGGTTTCGTTCCGTGTGATCCACCAGTTCAGCAGGGGACGGTTCATCATGTCGATCATGTAGTCCGCCGCCGAACCACCTCCGTTGAACCGCTCGTCGATCAACACCGCCTGCTTATCGAGTTGCGAATAGTAGTAACGGTTAAAGAATTCGTATCCGGCCTCGCCAGTGTCGGGCAGATAGACATAGGCAACCCGGCCGCCCGTGGCTTCATCCACCTTCCGCCGATTTGCCTCAACCCAGTCTCGCAGACGGAGGTTCCGTTCGGATTTTACAGGAACAACCACGACATCCCGCGAATCCTTCCCATCGGGCCGCGAACCTACGGTAAGGGTCACCTGGTGCTGCGCTTCATCCTGGAAGAGAGAATAGATGTTCTTTGAACCGTCCAGCGGAGTACCGTTGACAGCCAGCAGATAGTCGCCGGCTTTGACATCGACGCCCGGTTCCGTCAGTGGGGCACGCATCTCCGGATTCCAGTTGAGTCCACTGAAAACTTTCTTGAACTGGTAATGCCCATTGACGATTTCGTAATCCGCACCGAGAAGTCCGACCGTGACACTGGGAATGGCGGGATCGTCACCTCCATAGACATAGACATGTCCAACGGTCAGCTCACCAATCATCTCGCCGATCAGGTAATTGAGATCGGAACGGTGGCCGATAAACTTTACGAACGGCTGGTATTTCCTGTACACAGCGGGCCAGTCCGCGCCGTGCATCCCGGGATCGTAAAAGAAATCGCGCTCGAGTCGCCAGGCTTCGTGGAACATCTGAGCCCATTCTTCGCGGGGATTCACATAGGCTTTCAGAGAGGAAAGGGATAGGGCGCCGTCGCCGATAGCGGGCGACCCGGATGCGTCGACGATCCCATAACCTCCCGAATAGGAGTAAAGGAGTTTTTTCCCGTCCGAGCTGACCTCGTACTCCTTGACTCCCGGGAGATAGGATGAGGATTCCCGTTTTCCGATGTCGAAACGCATCAGATCGGAGTTGTCTTCTGCATTGCGAGCAAGATAGAAGAGATATCCGTCCACGGCAGTTTGCAGGGAGACGAGATCGCCCTCGTCTATTGGCAATGCCAGAATACGCTGGTCGATCGTGTCGAAGTCAATGGTCGTGACGGGGGGTTCCTCATCCTTTTTCTCTTTTGGCTCATCCGGAGTTGTCTCCTCGTCGCTTTCCGGAGCGAATGGATTGGGTGTGTCCTTAGCCAATACCACCGCGTACAGGTTGCGGACTACCTGCTTGTTGTAGGAGGACATGTCCAGATCGCCGACGTTCAGGCCAAAATTGGTGCTGGCCGAAAAATAGAGATACTTCCCATCCCGGCTGAACACCGGTGAGACCGCATTACTGCGTCCATCGGTGATCTGGGTTGCCGTGCCCGATTTCGTGTCGAATACGAAGATCGCCCTGAAGTCATTGGGGAGTTGCTTGCTGTAGGTGACCCAACGGCTGTCCGGAGACCAGGTGGGGGTGAAATTGTTCGAGCTCTGGCCGTCACGGTCGATCAGCAACTTCTTCCCGGATTTAATGTCGATTTTAAACAGGCTGAGTCCGTTGTCACGGATCAGCATGCTCTTTCCATCCGGAGACCAGATCGGATCGTAATAAAAGTCGGGATCCCCGAGCGGGATGATTCTCGGATCACCCTGTCCTTTCTGATCGGCAAGCACCAGTTGATACTCGCCACTCGCATCGGACAGATAGGCGATGGTTTTACCGTCCGGTGACCACTTCGGATACCGCTCATAGGCGTCGCTGGAGTGTGTCAGGTTCCGGGCGTCACCTTTTTCGGCGGGAACCGTCCAGATATCGCCACGGGTGCTGAAAACAGCGCGCTGTCCGGTTGGAGAGATTTCAAACCGCTGAATGCTCTCGCTGACATCCTCGTAATGAGGCCGGGCAGACGGTATGTCCGGATTGACGGTGATCGGGAAGAGGGAGTTCTCACCCGAGTCGGGATTCAGCCGATGAATCTGTCCGGCCTGCTCGTAGACAAGCATGCCGTCCCCGGATTCCAGGGTTTTCACATCGTAATTGTCGTGGAACGTGAGCTGACGGGTCTCTTTGGTGGTGGTGGCATACTCGAAGACATTCATTGTACGATTTCGATCCGAAAGAAAATAGATTTTGTCGCCCATCCAGACCGGATAGGTGTCGTTCCAGATTGAGTCCTGAGGAATTTCTTCGATATTGTAACTCTTGAAATCAAACAGCCAGATGAATGTGTTGCGCCCACCGCGATACCGTTTCCACCAGTGAAAAGCATCCTTTGCAAAGGTGAAGGCGATCTTTTCGCCATTCGGGGAGTAGGAAGCCTGTTCCGCGCGTGGGAGGATCAATTGCTGTGGAAATCCTCCAGAAACGGGAACGGTGAACAGTTGATTGACTCGGCCATGAAACGTGCTGCGAGTGGAACGAAATAGAACCGCGGCCCCATCTGGTGTCCAACCCCGAACAACATCGGATTCCGGGTGAAATGTCAATCTCGTAGGATCGCCGCCGCTTACTGAAACTATGTAAACGTCAGTATTTCCATCGTATTGACCGGTGAAAGCGATCCAGTGTCCATCCGGAGAGAAATAGGGGAGACTCTCTTCTCCGGGGTTCACCGTCAGACGCCGGGGATTGCTGCCATCACGGTCTGCCACCCAGAGATCGCCTGCGTAAACGAAAGCCACATTATCCATGGACAATGCTGGTTCCCGAAGCAGCAGGGTGGGTTCCGCCTGGACAACGGCTGCAAGTAGCAGGAATGTGGAGACGATCAGAATCACGAATACAAAAAAGCGCCTGTGCATGTTTCAACTCCTCATGTTGACCGGGTTTGAAGAGTCTCAATATAACCGAGATAAACGCAGTATTTGGAGCAAAATTGAGTCGATGTTTATCAAGATTTGGATTCAATAGTTAAAGAAAACAATCGTAATTCAAGAATGTTTCCAGAACGTTTCGAGGTATCATTTCTTTCCTCTTCAGTTGAGGAGATCTGGTGATTTTAGGATATATACGATGGATACAAATCGTTGAAAGCAAGTCGGATTGTGAAGTTCAATCGGTTTCTTTCGCTTCTTGTTGGATAGATCATGTGGCGGGCGAATCGCATCCCGTTGAATGAGCACTTCGCACCCGGGCCACTTCAACGCTTTGTGATTGTTGGATATAGTTTAATATCTCGACGCTACTCGTGAAAGAGGAATGAAATGTTCCAAATGCAATGAACAATCTCCTTTTCCGACGATCCCACTTTTTCTTCTTGTTGAAATCAGGATATCGAAAAGTTGCAGAGACTGTTGAAGACAGTGGATCTCCCGATTATCAGCTGTGATTGGAGACTGTGCATGATCGGGAACGCGAGTTGGAGACGTTTTCAAGCGAAAAATCAGGGTACTAAACGGATCTTCTTGTTGAGAGATGACCGCAGGACTTGCGTTGAGGAACAAAGAATGGGCATCAGGTCAGCCAAGGGTTGACGTTCAGCTCCTTCAATGCTGAAGCGCGATCGATTAAATGATCAAGGCGTGAGAATCGGTCCTCTCCGTCACCGGAGGGAATCGGGCTGAAATCAACAGAATTATTGCAATGGGAGGGGGGTGACTAAATAGGCGGATGAATGAGTCTATGGATCGATCCGCGGGGGAATGAAGTGAACGGATGAATTGATAATGCAACCAATTCAGCACGAATAATAAGCTTCGCGTTGAGGAAGACCGCTGTTTGGGGAAGAGGACCAGAATAGGCGAATTCCTGCGGAGATTCACCGAGATTGACAAAGGGGTATTGTCAGACTGAGATAGTGTTATGGGTCGTGAGTAGAAAAGCCTGCCTGAAAAGGAAAGTATCTCTTTGAACCAATCAAATTGGCCATCGAGAGCATTTTCAAAACGGAAAGGGGAAACGCGCTTTTAATGTCATTCTGGATGCCGAAATGCCGGGATTCAGAATGACACCCAAATCGATTTTAATCCATTTTAGTGATGTCGCTGTCATGGTTTCCGCCAGCGTCCCTTGGGATCTGGGACCAGGATCCCTGAATGAAATCAACGGATGGAACAATCAGGACTGCGAGTGGGCTGAAATGATACCTTGGCACAAATGACATCTGATCAGATGAAGACCTGCATGAAAGGGGAACATCCGGGAAACAGGTGCAAGCAATGAAGGACGCCGGGACGAAAGTCTTCGAAGTTATCTGTTCATGGCAGTGGCACGGAAAGGCTACCCCGAAAAGGAAGAAATAAAGGGAAGATACAATAGGTGAGCGATGACTGCTTGATCGGTCAATAACCGTCTTCAGGCAAATAAACAGGTGAAATTTCGTGTTTGGGGAGTTTTCACCTGCTGACTGGGGGTCGAAAACGAAGAAACGACGAATAACCTGTTGGTATATTGATTGATAAGAGAATAATTGCGAGCGGCAATTAAATGCAATCAGAAGACCAAGGAAAGCAATATGCCGAATTGTGTATAATGCAATATCATGAGAGTAACGCTTGATTTATCAAATGCTTTCGTTTTCAGTTTCGCGAGCTGTCATTCCATGTTCTGGATTGCTGGTGGTGTGCATGAGATAGTTGAAGAACGGCGCGAAAAAGAGCGTGGCGAAAGGGTGACGAATGAACCCTGGCCAGATATCAGAAACCTGCAAGATCAAGAACTGTTGAGAAGAGGCATCCGAAGGAAAAAGAAACAGCCGAGCGGGATAAATAAGCAATAATCGCCACCGCGGACAGCGGTCAACTGCCAATCGATCCGGACAAAGCCCACAGATTAGCGACCGCGAAAATGAGACCCTTAAAAATCAGGACAGATGAGCACCCGAAACGTGAATATCGTTGACTTCTTGTTTGAGTTATTCAGGACACGGTGCACCGGTGAATGAGAGGAGAAGCAGCTGAAAACCGCATAGCGGCTACATTCCAGAATGCACAAAATTATACATAATGTATATTATCGGAATGAATCCCCAGGATAAAGATGGTTGCTTGGGCAGGCCGCAATCACCGTTCGCGGCTTCCACCGGCTATCTCCACGATATCCTCTCCGTACAAATCACGCAGGCGATCCACGGCTCCGAGGAGCTTGCTGCGAGCCTCTGTGCGACGGACGTCGAAAAGGTCCGTCTGAACTCCGAGCGGATCCCCCTGCCGGATCAGCCCGGACACCGATATGCCCACGAGCCTGACAGCCGGGTCTCCCGGACGCCACAGGTCCGCCAGCAGTTCCCGTGCAGTCCTGTAGATTTCCAGAGGGTCATCCGTCCAGGAGTCCAGTTTTCGCTGATGATCGAACGTCTTGAAATCGTGCAGGCGCAGTTTCAGTGTGACGACTCGTCCAACATAGTCTTCTTTTCGCATTCTGCGCGTCGCACGGTCGCACAGGTAAAGCAGTTGACGGTGCAGCACGGCGAGCTCGGTGACGTCCTGGCCAAAGGTCCGCTCGTGGCCCATGGACTTGTCGTCAGGGCGTTCCTCCATGGCGACAACATCCCTGATGCCGGGTTTGCTGCCGCACAACAGCGCCCGTAGATCGCGCCCGTGAGCACCCAGCGCGTGCGCCAGGAGCGATTCAGGGCATTCCATCAGGTCACGGACTGTATGGACGTTCAACGCTGTCAGGCTCTTTTCCGTTGCCGGCCCGATCCCGGGAACCTCACGGATGTGTAATGGCCAGAGAACGCTCGCAACCTGTTCCGGCGGGATGATCGTGAGTCCGTCCGGTTTGTTCAGCCCCGAGGCGATTTTGGCGACGATTCGCGACGGCGCGATCCCCACGGAAGCTGTCAGGTTCAGCCGTTGCCGGATCGTCTCCTTGATCCGGCGTCCGTAGCTCTCGGCCCCTCCATAGTATTCCGCACAACCGGTGCCGTCCAGAAACGCTTCGTCGATGCTGTACGGCTCGACGATCGGGCTGAACTGCCGCAACGTCTGCATCAATTCAAGAGAAACCGCCGTGTATTTTCCGCCCTTGGTCCGCACGAAAATTCCATTCGGGCACCGCCTGCCGGCGTCCATCAATGACATCCCGGCGTGAATGCCGTACTTCCGTGCCACATAGTTTGCGGTGGTGACGACGCCCCGGCCGCCTTTTGGGCCGCCGACGATGACGGGTTTTCCCCTGAGTGCCGGATTGTCCCGCTCCTCGATGGCGGCAAAGAACGCGTCCATGTCCACGTGGACGATGATACTCACGGCCGTCTTCACGCTCTTCGGGGACGGTTTCCGCCGCTCCGGAGCGTCGTCAAGCATCCGTTCGCGCACTTTCGCCTGCATCATCCGAGCCTCCGCAGCCGTCAGCCAACGAGGCAGACCCGGGCGAGCACCCAGCCCCGGGAATCGCTGTTGTAGGTCAGTTCGTAGACGTCCGGTCCGCTGGTCATCACCGAGTAATGGTACAGCCGTGTCTGTCCCTGGTCGGTGGCCCATTCGCCATTCACACGCTCGACTTTATGGACACGGTTTCGCCAGCGGAATTTGAGGGGTCGGATGCGACCGTCGCGAAACAGTGCGATCATTTCAATCCGGTCTCCGATGTCCTCGTATCTCACCGTAAGCCTCACGATAACAATCTATTGAAGAGCAATTCAGCAGCAGAGAGTCCTTCACCATGCCGCGCCGAACGCTTTTCTTATCTGAACAAATGTTCAGTCAAAGGTAGGGGTTTTTCCGAAGGACGTCAAGGGTGTGACTCGAAGTCATGGGGCATCCATCTCCGGATCAAAACAGAGGGCCGACTCGGAAACGCACAAGAATGCCATCCGCGGGGAACCGTCCGCTGCGGGCGGCTTCGATGCGAATGACATCCCTGTAAGGAACATGAAAGATCAGGCCGACGCCGTAGGAAACCTCCCACCCGTCGGTGGCCTGCAGGTCCGGGAGGTTGGATGCGGCGGCGGTCGCTCCCCCCACCACTCCCCCATCCACAAAGAGTGTTGCGGAGATGCCGAATTTGAGGTTGCGGGCGTAGCTTCGCATGAACTCGAAACTCGGGAGAGTGATATAGCGGATCGGCAGCAGGTCGCTTCGCAGCTCGACGGAACCGATGGACCGCCAGGTTCCCTCGTAGGAGGCGGCCATTGCCGTTCGAACGCCGTTGTCACGGTTGAGGATGAATTGCCGGTAAAGCGGCGGATTGCCGACAAAGGAGGAGAGCTCCGTACGGGCGGCGAGGTGGATGCGTTCCGACGGCGAAACGAGGCCCCCCAGCGCAAGGAACGGTTGGACGTAGGCGATGTCGGGTGAGTTGACGTCGAAGGACGTTGCAAGACTCAGTTTGGCAACATAGCCGCTGGACGCCCAGGGCCGGTATGTACGGGTATCGCGTTGCACGCCCGCCTGCAACTGGAGGCTCGTATTCGTGCTACCGGATCCGGAGAGATCTTCGGCAATCGTTGTTCGTCCGTCATAAGGAGTGAAATTTCGCTCGCTGAGGCGGGATTTCAGGTAGAGCGAATTCTGCAGGTTGATCCGATGGCCGAGCGAGATGCCCAGGTAGCGGTCCCGG